>JBIQKL010000001.1:22058-23582 GCA_044506555.1 Hyphomicrobiales bacterium
TCTAGTGTCCCGCTGTCATGGACGGCACCGAGACACTGACCCGGCTCGGCCTCGCGCTCGCGATCGGCTTCCTGATCGGCGTCGAGCGCGGTTGGCGCGAGCGTGACGAGAAGGAGGGCGAGCGCACCGCCGGCCTCCGCACGTTCTCGCTTGTCGGCCTTTCCGGCGGTGTCTGGGGACTCCTGAGCCGCGAGGTCGGGCCGGTTCCGCTTGCCGTCGCCTTCCTCGCCTTCGCCGGTGCGGCGACGCTGTTCCGCTGGCGGGAGACCGAGCGCGCGGGCTCGGCGGGGATGACCACCCTCGTCGCGATGTTCCTCGTCTTCGGTCTCGGTGCCCTTGCGGTGCGTGGCGACATGGTCGCCGCGGCTGCGGCAGCCGTCGCCGCCGCCGGGCTCCTTGCCGCCAAGGAGTGGCTGCATTCCTGGCTCCGCGTGCTGACCTGGGCCGAGCTCCGGAGCGCACTGATCCTGCTCGCCATGACCTTCGTCGCCCTGCCGGTCCTGCCGGACCGCGGCTACGGCCCTTATGGGGCGCTCAACCCCTACCAGCTCTGGCTGATGACCATCGTCATCGCCGGGGTCTCGTTCATCGGCTACGTGGCGACCAAGATCGCCGGCGAGCGGTACGGATCGCTGATCGCCGGGACGGCGGGCGGGCTCGTCTCCTCGACCGCGGTGACCCTCGACTTCGCCCGCCGGACGCGCGTGTTGCCGGCGTCGTGGCGACCGCATCTCGCCGGGGCGCTCGCCGCCTCGATGGTGATGTTCGTCCGTGTGCTGGTCATCGTGCTCCTGTTCGGGCCGGCTCTGATGCCGCGGCTGGCGCCCGCGCTCGGCGTCGCCGCCACGGTCTGCGCGCTCGCGGCACTCGCCCTCAGTTTCCACGCGCCACCGAACCGCGACGGCGAGGCCTCGCCGATCCAGAACCCGTTCGAGCTCCGCTTCGTCCTCGGCTTCGCGGTGCTGCTCGCCGCGGTGCTGCTGGTGACGCGGATCGTCACCGAGCAATTCGGCGGCGCCGGCAACCTGGTCATCGCGGCGATCGCGGGCATCGCCGACGTCGACGCGATCACGCTGTCGATGACCCGCCTCGCCGGCGGACCGGCAGCGGGACTTGCCGCCATCTCCGTGCTGATCGCGGTCGCCGCCAACTCGGCGTCGAAGGTGGTGATGGCGCTCGGCGTGGGCGGCCGGCGCTTCGGTCTCGCCTATACCGCGATCACCATCGCGGCGCTGGCCGGGGGAGGGGCGGTCGCGCTTCTTTCGGCCTGATCGACGACGGCGTCGAGTGTACCAAGACAATCGCGCGGACCGGCGGGGTCTGGTATCGAAAGCTATGGCGCGGGAAGGGGTGGCGAATGGCCGGCGACGGCGGCAGACGGCGTAAGAAAGCCAGGCGGCGCGCGGAGGCGGACACGCCGATGCCGGCGCTGCTGGCGGCGGACGACACCCGCGGTCCCGACTTCATCTGCATCGGCGCGCAGAAGGCCGGCACGCGCTGGCTGTTCGACCAGCTCGCCTTCCA
>JBIQKL010000001.1:23682-27458 GCA_044506555.1 Hyphomicrobiales bacterium
GCATCGGCGCGCAGAAGGCCGGCACGCGCTGGCTGTTCGACCAGCTCGCCTTCCATCCCGGGTTCTGGATGCCGCCGGTCAAGGAGCTGCATTATCTCAACCGGAGCAAGCGGTTCCTCCGCTTCGCGCAACCGCTGCTCGAAGAAGCGGAGCGCAACCTCCGCGCCGCCAACCGCCGCCGGGCCAAGAAGATCGAGCGGCCGTTGGCGCCGGAAGACATCGACTGGCTCAAGGCCCGCATCTGGCTCCACGGGCGGACGCCCGACCTCGATCTCTATGCGCGGCTGTTCAATCCCCACGGCGAGCGCCTGTCGGGCGACATCTGCCCGCCCTACGCGATCCTGCCGGAGGAGGAGGCCCGTGCCGTCCGCGATCGTTTCCCCGACGCCAGGATCGTCTACCTGGTCCGCGACCCGGTGGACCGGTTCTGGTCGCAGTACTGCATGATCCTCCGCCGCCATCCGGTGGCCGAGCCGGAGGCGCTGGCGACGGTGCGGGACTTCGTGTCGCGGAGCACGGGACAGGAGCATTCCGCCATCGCCGACGTCATCGCCCGCTGGCGGAAAGGCGCCGACGACCCGGACTTCGGCCTCTATTTCTTCGACGACCTCAAGGCCGACGCGGCAGCCCTCCGGCGGCGCATCGTGACTTTCCTCGGCGGCGACCCGGACAGCGGCCGCGAGGCGCTTCCGGCCGACCACAACCGCAAGGCCGCCTACGCCAAGATCCCGATGTCGAACGACGTGCGCGACTATCTCGTCGAGACCTTCGCCGACGAGATTCGATTCGCGGCCCGGGACCTCGGAGGACCGGCAGAGGCGTGGCGGGCGAAATATGGGCTCGATCCGCATCGATGATCAGTGGCGTATCTGCTTTGTGTGGAGAAACGGTCATGCCGACCAAGTCGAGATCGTCGACTATCACTGACCTCCTGCCTAATCCCCATCCGGGCGAGATTCTCCGCGAGGAGTTCCTGCTGCCGATGGACCTGACCCAGAACGGGCTGGCGCGGGCGATTCACGTGCCGCCGCGCCGGATCAACGAGATCGTGCTGGGCAAGCGGTCGATCACCGCGGACACCGATCTCCGTCTCGCGCGGTACTTCGGCATGTCCGAAGGCTTTTTCCTGGGCCTGCAGGCAGACTATGAGCTGATGGAGCGGCGGCGGGCGATCGCCGACGAGGTCGCGACGATCACGCCGCGTGCAGCCTGACCGACAAGAGGAGAAACGCCGCGAATGTTCCGGAAGATCCTGATCGCCAACCGCGGCGAGATCGCCGTCCGCGTGATGAAGACGGCGAAGCGCATGGGCATCGCCACCGTCGCCGTCTACAACGACGCCGACCGCGATGCCGTGCACGTGCTGGCCGCCGACGAGGCCGTGCACATCGGCCCGCCGCAGGCGGCGCACTCGTACCTGGCGATCGAGAAGATCATCGACGCGTGCCGGCAAACCGGCGCCGACGCTGTCCATCCCGGCTACGGGTTCCTCTCGGAGCGCGCCGCCTTCGCCGAGGCGCTCGCCGCGGCGGGGATCGTCTTCATCGGCCCCAATCCGGGCGCGATCGCCGCGATGGGCGACAAGATCGCCTCGAAGAAGCTGGCGGCGGAAGCCAAGGTCTCGACCGTGCCGGGTCATCCGGAGGCGGTGGCGAGCGAGGCGGAGGCGGTGGCCGCGGCGATCGCGGTCGGTTTCCCGGTGATGATCAAGGCGTCGGCCGGCGGCGGCGGCAAGGGCATGCGCATCGCCTGGGCCGAGGACGAGGTCGCCGAGGGCTGGAGCCGGGCGCGCTCGGAGGCGCTGTCCTCGTTCGGCGACGACCGCGTGTTCATCGAGCGCTTCGTCGAATCGCCTCGGCACGTCGAGATCCAGGTGCTCGGCGACAAGCACGGCAACGTCATCCATCTCGGCGAGCGCGAATGCTCCGTGCAGCGGCGTAACCAGAAGATCGTCGAGGAGGCGCCGTCGCCGGCGGTCGACGCCGCGCTCCGCGCCGCAATGGGAGCGGAGGCGGTCGCCCTGGCCAGGGCCGTGGGCTACGACTCGGCCGGCACGGTCGAGTTCATCCTCGGGCCGGACCGGAAATTCTACTTCCTCGAGATGAACACGCGGCTCCAGGTCGAGCACCCGGTGACCGAGATGATCACCGGCATCGACCTCGTCGAGCAGATGATCCGGGTCGCGGCCGGCGAGCCGCTGGGCGTTGTCCAGAAGGACATCACGTTCACCGGCTGGGCGATCGAATCGCGCGTCTATGCCGAGGATCCGTATCGCGGCTTCCTGCCGTCGATCGGCCGGCTCAACCGCTACCGTCCGCCGCGCGAGGGGCGGGACGGCGAGGTGACGGTCCGGATCGATTCCGGCGTCGAGGAAGGCTCGGAGATCTCGCTCTACTTCGACCCGCTGATCGCCAAGCTCGTCACCCACGCGGCGGATCGGGCGCGCGCGGTCGAAGCGATGGCCGACGCGCTCGACAACTACGAGATCGAGGGAGTCGCCCACAACCAGCCGTTCCTGTCGGTGCTGATGGACCATCCGCGCTGGAAGGAGGGGCGGCTCTCCACCGGGTTCATCGCCGAGGAGTTCCCCAACGGCTTCTCGGGCGCGACGCCGGACGACGACACGCTCGGGCGCCTGGCCGCGGTGGCGCTGTCGGTCGAGCTCGCCGAGCGGCAGCGGCTCAATCCGAAGGCTCCGGCGATCACCGGAGATTGCGAGTGGGTCGTCCGCCTGGGCGAGACACGCGTCGGCCTCCGCACGGAGGGAGAGGTGACGCTGCCGGACATCGCCTTCGACGTGGTGTTGCCGGGCCACGAGAAGAGCGTCACGGTGGTGTCTGACTGGCGGCCGGGGGAAGGCCTGTGGACGGGCGTGATCGGCGATTTCCCCCTGACGGTGCAGCTTCGTCCCGCGGTCGCGGGGACGCGGCTCCTGTGGCGGGGCGTCGACGTCGTCGCCCGGGTGATGACGCCGCGGGTGGCCGCGCTCGACGCGCTGATGAAGGCGAAGCCGAAGAGCGACGGCAGTCGCCACGTACGCTGCCCGATGCCGGGACTGGTCGCCTCGGTGTTCGTCGGCGAGGGGCAGGAGGTCCGGGCCGGCGCGCCGCTCGCCGTCATCGAGGCGATGAAGATGGAGAACGTGCTCCGCGCCGAGCGCGACGGCACCGTGGCGTCGGTGAAGGTCAAGCCCGGCGACGTGCTCCCCGTCGACGCGGTGATCCTCGAGTTCCGGTGAGCGGCGGCCGATGACCGAGGTCGTGCGGCAGGTGCGGGTGACGGGCCGGGTCCAGGGCGTCGGCTATCGCGCGTGGGCGGCGGAGACCGCGGCGGCGTTGCGTCTCGCCGGCTGGGTGCGGAACCGGCGCGACGGCAGCGTCGAGGCGCTGGTCGCCGGCTCGGCGGATGACGTCGCGGCGTTCCTCGCGGCCTGCCGGGAAGGGCCGCGCGCCGCGGTCGTGACGGATGTCGCAAGCGAGCCCGTCGAGGGCCCCGTGCCGTCGGGCTTCAGCGTCCCGTCGACGGCGTGACGGCCGGGCCGAACAGCGCCTCGAACTCGGCACGGAGCACCGCATCGACCTCGGCCATCGGCGCCTCCACCCCGAGCCGGCGGAGGCTGGTGACGCCGGCGCCGCGCACGCCGCAGGGCACGATGCCGGAGAAGTGGCCGAGGTCCGGGGCGACGTTCAGCGCGATGCCGTGGAAGCTCACCCAGCGACGGACCCGGATGCCGATCGCGGCGATCTTGTCGTAGCCGAGCGGCGTCGCCACCCAGA
>JBIQKL010000001.1:27558-39383 GCA_044506555.1 Hyphomicrobiales bacterium
ACCCGGATGCCGATCGCGGCGATCTTGTCGTAGCCGAGCGGCGTCGCCACCCAGACCCCGACTAGCCCCTCGCGCCGCTCGCCGACGACGCCGAAGCGGGCGATCGTCCGGATGATCCATTCCTCGAGCCCCTGCACGTACTTGCGAAGGTCGGGACCGCGCCGGCCGAGATCGAGCATGACATAGGCCACCCGCTGGCCGGGCCCGTGATAGGTGTACTGGCCGCCCCGGCCGGTGGGATAGACCGGAAAACGGTCGGCGTGCAGGAGGTCTGCCGGATCGGCGCTGGTGCCGGCGGTATAGAGCGGCGGGTGCTCGACCAGCCACACCTCTTCCGGCATCTCGTGCGCGGCGATGCCGGCGACGCGGGCCTCCATCGCGGCGATGGCTTCCGGATAGGGGACGAGACCCGGAGTGATGCGCCATTCGGCGGCGGGAAGGACAGCGGTGTCCGGAGGCGAGTCGAGCATGGTCATCGCAGGGAACAGGCAGCGTCGTTCGGCTGTTTCTTTATGTAGAGGTCATCGGAGCATGATGCCATGATCCGCAAGCTCGCGTCCGGCAAGTACCGGCTCTATTCGCGGAAAGTCGACCCCAAGACGGGAAAGCGCCGCAACCTCGGCACCTTCGACGATCGCGCAGGGGCCGAGAAGCATGAACGCGATATCCAGTATTTCAAGCGGAAAGGCGGCTGACATGGCGCGCGGCGAGTCCGGCTACTGGTCGGGTGAGGTCACCAAGCACAGCGATGCGCTCGACCTCGAGGAGGGCGTGTTCACCTTCGACAGCCCCAAGAAGATCGCGCAGTCGCTGAAGCGCTCGGCCGAGGCCAGCAGGCGGCGGAAGGGATCGCCCTATCAGTCCGCCATGTCGATGCTGACGTTCTACATCAACCGCGCCGGCGACAATCTTCCGAAAGAACGCCGGCGCGTCCTGGAGCAGGCGAAGGACGAACTACGCGAGGCCTTCGGCCGCGACGATTGACCCGGGCTATTGCTGCCAGCGGTCCATATAGAACGGGCTCACGAACTTCTTCGACTTCTTGCCGCTCGAACTTGGCGGCGCCGTCTTGGCCGTCGCCGTGACGACCGGCGCGCGATCGAGAACGATCACCCGCGTGCTGTAGAGCCCCTTGCGCTCGACCAATTTGTAGAGGGTCGCCGCGTTCTGCGGAGCGAGCCGGACGCAACCGTGCGACAGCGCTACGCCGAGCCGGCTGTTGCTGCCGTGGATGGCATGGCCCTGGTGGGTGAAGAAGATCGAATGCGGCATGGGCGCGTCGTCCCATTCCTTGGAGTAGTGGTCCTCCTCCATGCGGAAGGCGCTGTAGGTGCCGCTCGGCGTGATGTAGCCCTTCGTTCCGGTCGATACCGGCCAGGTGTATTTCTGCACCCCGTCGACGACCACCTTCATGCGCTGCGTGCTTTTGTCGACCGTGATGACCACGCCGGCCGAGGCGGGTGCCGCCGCCCACATCAGCGCCAACACCGCCATCGTCGCCGCTACCAATCCGATACGCATGCAAAAACGCCCCTCGCGGCCAGTCGCCCTGCCGCAGTCGAAACCATAGCGGCAAATGGTGAAAGACAAAGCCACAAGGCTGTGACCGGCGTCACATCCCGCCGCCACGGCGAGGCGTGGCAAGAGTCCCAGAAAGAAGGGCCGTATGCGGCGCAGATCACCAGGATGTCGTGGTGGTCGAAATGATCGAGGTTCTTGCCGATCCTGACGAGCTGGTGCGGGTTGGCCGTGGCGGAGCCCTTCAGCGCCGCGATGGTGTCGCCGCCGCCGAGACCGTAGATCAGGTCGGCATCGCCGGTCGGCAGCGGCTGGCCGGTGACGGTGTGCGTCGCATCGATCAGGTCGGCGGCCCCCCGCGGCACCGGGTCCGGCGCTCGAGCTCATGCGAAGACCGATGTTGCTCCGGGCGACGTGGCGGCTAATTTCGGCCTGTCGCGGAAGGAGAGTCGCACGGAATGGCGGAGCAGGGAGAGGGGACGTTCATCCGGCTCGTCCGGTTCCTCGCGCTCGGCGTGCCGATGCTGTCGCGGGTGCTCGCCGTGGCCTTCGTCGTGGTGGCGCTGGCGCTCGCGTTCTTCGAGTTCGAAGGCTACGACGAGGCGACCCGGGCGGATCTCGCGATGCTCTTCGCCGCGCTGGCACTTGCCGTGCTCGGCATCGGCCGGGCGGTCCCCTGGCTGGTCGCCCGCTTCCTCCCGCGCCGCTGACGCCTCACTCGACCATGTCGTGCCAGGTGCGGTCGCCGAGCAGCGAGAACGAGGCCGACGGCCCCCAGGTCCCCGCCGCGTAAGGCTTCGGCGGCTCGGATGCGCCTTCCCAGGCTGCAAGGATCGGGTCGATCCACTGCCACGCCGCCTCGACCTCGTCGCGGCGCATGAACAGCGTCTGGTTGCCGCGGATCACGTCGAGGATCAGCCGCTCATAGGCATCGGGACTGCGGACCTTGAAGGCCTGGGCGAAGCTCATGTCGAGGGGCACGTAGACGAAGCGCATGCCGCCCGGCCCGGGGTCCTTGATCATCAGCCACAGCTTCACGCCCTCGTCGGGCTGGAGGCGGATGACGAGCTGGTTGGGATGGATCTCGCCGGCGCTGGTGTCGAAGATCGAATGCGGAATCCGCTTGAAGGCGACCACGATCTCGGAGACGCGGCCGGCGAGGCGCTTGCCGGTGCGGAGGAAGAAGGGCACGCCCGCCCAGCGCCAGTTGCTGATCCCGGCCTTGATGGCGACGAAGGTTTCCGTGGTGCTTTCGCCGTTCTCGACCTCCGACAGATAGGAGGGTACCGAGGCGCCGCCGATGTTGCCGGCCCGGTACTGGCCGCGCACGGTCAGCGAGCTGGCGTTCCGCTCGTCGATCGGCAGGAGCGCGCGGATCACCTTCAGCTTCTCGTCGCGGACGGAATCGGCGTCGATGTGGGCCGGGGGCTCCATCGCCACCAGGCACAGAAGCTGGATGATGTGGTTCTGGACGATGTCGCGGAGCGCACCGGAATGGTCGTAGTAGGCACCGCGGCCTTCGACCCCGAGGGTCTCGGCGACCGTGATCTGGACGTGGTCGATGTGGTCGGCGTTCCACAGCGGCTCGAACAGCGCGTTGGCGAAGCGGAGCGCCATCAGGTTCTGGACGGTCTCCTTCCCGAGATAGTGGTCGATCCGGTAGATCTGGCTCTCGTCGAAGATCCGTCCCACGGCGTCGTTGACCTCGTTCGCCGAGGCGAGATCGTGCCCGATCGGCTTCTCGATGATGACGCGGGTCTTCGGGGTCACCAGGCCCTTGGCGCCGAGCTGCGCGGAGATGGTGCCGAACAGCACCGGATCGACCGCGAGATAGAACGCGCGGACCCGGTCCTTCCCGTCCTTCAGCAACGACGCGAGCTCGCTCCAGCCGGTATCCGACTTCGCATCGACCGGCACGAAATGCAGGCGGGAGAGGAAGGCCTCGACGGTCTCGGGCTCGAGCTCGGCGGCGGAGACATGCTCGCGGAGCGCCTTGGCGGTGGCCTCGCGATACTCCTCGTCGGTCATGGCGCGGCGCGACACGCCGACGATCCGCGCCCCCTCGGCAAGCTGGCCGTCGCGGTGCCGGTGGTAGAGCGCCGGGAGGAGCTTGCGGTAGGCCAGATCTCCGGTTCCGCCGAAGACGACGAGGTCGAAGGGCTCCACGGCGATGATGCGGCTGGACATGTCGTCTTTCTCATCTCTTCCCGGTGACGGCGCCTGCGGTCTACACTGCCCGCTGCCATTTGGGCAGTGGGTTTGTGCGGTGCACGCGAATCGGGTGGGGTGAGAGGATGACGGGCGATCTGGAATGCCTGGTGCCGGCGGGCGACGGCACGGGCGAGGGGGCGGTCTGGCACGAGGGCGAGCAGGCTCTCTACTGGGTCGATATAAGTCGGTTCCTCGTACACCGTTACGATCCGGCGAGCCGGGCGACCTGGAGCTGGTTCTTCGACGAGCCGCCGAGCGCGCTGGCGCTCACCGACCGCAGCGACACGTTTGCCCTGGCGATCGGCGGCCGCATCGTCCTGTGGCAGCCGCGGACCGACGCGCGGGCCGATTTCGCGGTCGCCGAGACCAACTGGCCGACCGCGCGCCTCAACGATGGGCGCGCCGATCCGGCCGGCAATCTGTGGGTCGGCTCGATGTTCAACAACGTTGCGGAGGACGGATCGGGACGCCCGATCGACGACCCCGCGGCCGGCCGGCTGTTCCGCGTCACCGGGGACGGAACGGTCAACGTCCACAAGGCCGGCATCGGCATCGCCAACACATTCTGCTGGAGTCCCGACGCCACGCGATTCTACTTCGCCGACACGCTCGCCAATGCGATCCGGGTCTACGACTTCGATTCCGGGAAGGGCGCCATCTCCAACGAACGGCCGTTCCTCGTCGACTTCGAGCGCGGGTTGCCCGACGGCTCCGCGGTGGACAGCGAGGGCACCCTCTGGAACGCCCGCTACGGCGGCGGATGCGTGGTGCGCATCGCGCCCGACGGCAAGGTTGCCGGGCTCATCGAGATGCCCTGCGAGAACGTCACGACCTGCACCTTCGGCGGGGCGGACCTGAAGACGATGTTCATCACCACGGCGTCGGGCGGCTCGGGGCCGGGCCGCCGCCTCGCCGGCAGCCTCTACGCGGTGCAGATGGATGTGCCGGGCCTGCCGGAGAACCGCTTCCGCCTCGACGGGGGATAGCGCGGGTCATGCTGCTGCGGTGGGCGTCATCCTTGCGGGCGCCGTCGCCGCCGTAATCCGGCCGAGGTTCGGGGTGAATGGAAAGGCATCCAGGGCGGCAAGCAAAGGCGCCTCGTGACCCGTCTCGACCGCATCGGCCTCGTCGCCGCGTTCCTGATCCTCGCCGTCGGCTCGGCGACGATCGCCGTCTATGTCCATGTCCGGGATGTCGCCGCCGTTCTGCCGGAGCCGATGGCGCCGGGCGACGTGCCGACCTCGACCGTGGTTCTCGACCGCGACGGACGGCTGCTCCGCCCGTTCACGATCGCCGACGGCCGCTGGCGTCTGCCGGTGACCAGGGCCGAGGTCGACCAGCGCTACCTCCAATTCCTGATCGCCTATGAGGACCGGCGCTTCGCCGAGCATGGCGGGGTCGACTGGAAGGCGATCGTCCGGGCTGCGGGACAGTTCGTGCTGGCCGGCGGGCAGATCGTTTCGGGCGGCTCGACGCTGACGATGCAGGTCGCGCGCCTGCTCGAGGGCGGCCCGACCCGCGATGCCGACGCCAAGCTCCGCCAGATCCTGATGGCGCGCAAGCTCGAGGCGCGCTTCACCAAGGACGAGATCCTGACGCTCTACCTGATGCTGGCGCCGTTCGGCGGCAACGTCGAAGGCGTACGCGCCGCGAGCCTCGCCTATTTCGGCAAGGAGCCGACGCGGCTGACCGTCGCGCAGGCGGCGCTGCTCGTCGCCCTGCCGCAATCGCCGGAGGCGCGGCGCCCCGACCGCGATCCGGAGGCGGCCCGCGCCGCGCGCGACAGGGTCATCGACCGGCTGGTACTGGCCGGCGTGCTCGACGCCGAGGAGGCGGAGGCGGCCAAGACCGAGCGGGTGCCGACCGGCCGCCGCGACTTCCCGATGCTCGCCGCGCACATGGCCGAGCGGGCGATTCTCGCCCATCCCCACGACAGCGCGATCCGCCTGACCATCGAGCGCAACCTCCAGGCCTCGCTCGAGGCGCTGGCGCACGACCGCGCCGCCGGCCTCGGCGCGAAGCTGTCGATGGCGATCCTCGTCGCCGACCACACGAGCGGTGCGATCCTCGCCTCGGTCGGCTCGCCGGGTCTGCTCGAGGATGCGCGGGCCGGCCACATCGATATGACGATCGCGACCCGCTCGCCGGGCTCGACGCTGAAGCCGCTGATCTACGGCCTCGCATTCGAGGAGCGGCTGGCGCATCCCTCGAGCCTGATCGAGGACCGGCCGACCGCCTTCGGCGCCTATGCGCCGCAGAACTTCGACGGCCATTTCCGGGGCACCGTCACGGTTCGCGAAGCGCTGACCGAGTCGCTCAACATCCCGGCGATCGTCACCCTCGACGCGGTCGGCCCGGCGCGGCTCGTGTCGCGGATCAAGCGGGCCGGCGTGGTGCCGACACTGCCGGCGCTCTCGGCGCCCGGCCTCGCGGTCGGCCTCGGCGGTGTCGGCGTCACCCTCCGCGACCTCGTCCAGCTCTACGCGGCGATCGCCCGCGGCGGCACGGCGGTCGCCCTCGAGGACGGCGTCGCGCCGGTACCCGAAGCCAAGCCCGGGCCGCCGGTGCTGGAGCCCGACGCCGCCTGGCAGGTGAGCGACATCCTCGCCGACGTCCTGCCGCCCAACAATGCCTCGCCGGGCCTCGTCGCCTACAAGACCGGAACGTCCTACGGCTATCGCGACGCCTGGGCGATCGGCTTCGACGGGCGGCATGTGGTCGGCGTTTGGATCGGCCGTCCCGACGGCACCGCGATTCCCGGCCTTTCCGGAATCTCCGGCGCCGCGCCGGTGCTGTTCGAGGCGTTCAGCCGCATCGGGCCGCAACGCATCCCGTTGCCGCCGAAGCCGCCGGGCGTGCTGATCGCCAGCACCTCCGAGCTGCCGCTGCCGCTCCGCCGCTTCCGCCATCCCGACGAGCAGGTGGTCGATCGCGACACCGGGCCGGAGATCGCGTTTCCGCTGCCGGGGGTCACGGTCGACCTCGGCATCAGGGCCGGCGACCCGTCGCCGCTGGTCATCAAGATCCGGAACGGCTCGCCGCCCTTCACCTTCTTCGCCAACGGCGTGCCGGTCGCCCGAGCGCCGTTCTCGCGGGCGGAATCGTGGATGCCGGACGGCTCCGGCTTCGTGACCCTCTCCGTCGTCGACGGGGCCGGACGCTCCGACCGGGTGACGGTGTTCGTGGAGTAGGCGGCAGGAACCGTTTTCGGGTTGCCGCCATGGCCTGTGACCATGCGATGATCCCGCCATGCCGAAGTTAACTTTCACGCCGGTGACTACCGAGACGCTGCCCGCGTTCGAGGCGTTCTTCCGCACTCGGGGCGCACCGAAATGGTGCTGGTGCATGGCGTTTCGGCGGACGCCGGAGGAAGTGAAGAACGCCAACGGTGCCGCGAGCCGCCGCCAGATCGTCGGCCGCATCCGCGACGGCGTGCCGGTCGGCCTGCTCGCCTATGACGGGGACACCGCGGTCGGCTGGGTGTCGGTGGCGCCGCGCGAGACGTTCCGGCTCAAGGGTGCGCCGGCCGCCGCCGGAGAGACCGTATGGTCGATCTCGTGCTTCTACGTGCCGCGGAGCCGGCGGGGGGAGGGGATGACGCGACGGCTGATCGCCGGTGCGGTGGCGCATGCCCGCCGGAACGGGGCGACGGTGGTCGAGGCCTATCCGGTCGATCCCGACTCGCCCAGCTACCGGCACATGGGATTCGTCTCGGCCTTCGCCGGAGAGGGATTCGACGACCTCGGCAAGGTCGGCATCCGCCGTCACATCATGCGGCGGACGTGGCGTCGTCGCGCGCCGCGGCCGGGCGGCCATAGGGTGCGCAGCAATCGGTGAGCGCGGTGAGGTTGTCGCCGAGCTGCTCGACGGCGAACCCCAGCGAGAAAAGGCGTTCGACGACGTCGTTGGCGAGACTTTGCGACAGGGCCGCGCTTCGCACCGCGCCGAGTTGAGCGCTGCATTCGCCCATGGCCGACCGCAATCCGTCCGGCGCCGGCAGGGCGCCCTCCGTCTCGACGGCGTCGGCAAGGGCGCGGAGATGGGACGAGGCCTCGTCGGCGACGCGGCCGAGCAGCGGATCGAGACGCTCGCGGACGATCTCCGGAAACGGCTCCCTGGTGGCGCGGAACAGCATGACGATGTCGGTGCGGATCCGGTTCGTGGCGAGGAGGAGCGGTGTCGGATCGGGATCGTCGGTGAGATGCATCCGCCGCTCGCGCTGCGTCTCGGTGACCGCGTCGTCGAGCCCCTTCCGCTTCACGTCAACCTCGGCGAGGAGAGAAACGACCGACGCATCCTGCGCCGACGGGCCCGAGCCGGCAGCCAGTGCCGAAAGCGCGTCGGCAAGCGCCCGGAAGGCGGCCGCCGTGGCTTCGGCCAGCAGACGACGGCCGCGCGAGGGAAGCACGAGGAACGCCACCGCCACCGCCACGAAACCGCCGATGCCAACCTCGATCGTGCGCTCGAAGGCGAACTGCACCGGGCCCGTGTCGACCTCCCGCGGGAGGATCAGCGCGATCACGGCGGTAACCGGCGCGATGCGGTAGCGGCTGCTGGCGGCGGCGAGGAGCGTGAGCGGAATCAAGGCGACGGCGAGCGCGAGCAGCACCGATTGCGCATCGTGTCCGGGGATCAGCCAGCCGACGAAGCCGCCATAGACGACGCCGCCGATCGTCCCGGCCAGCCGGTCGAACGAGGACTGCAGCGAGGCGCCGATCGTCGACTGGATCACCAGAAGCGTCGACATCACCGCCCAGTACGGCTCGGGCAGGCCGAAGAGCGCAGCGACCGCATAGGAAAGGAGCCCCGCGACCGTCGCGCGGATCGCGGCGCGAGCCTCGCCCTTGTGCCCGGCGATCCACAGGCCGGCCCGGTCGATCGCCCGGGTCATGTCGTCGCCCCGACCGGCCGGTACGGCGCAATCGCCGCGGCGAGCCGGTCGACATTCGCCTCGGTGCCCATGACGAAGACGTAGTAGCCGTAGCCGAAGGCGCGGTTGACCGGCTCGACCAGGCGCGGCCACCAGTGGATGCCGCCGCGCTCGTTGCCCTCGAGGTCGAAGGCGAGCACGGAGCTGCCGCGCGCGCCGCGGGCAACGCGGAGGTCGCGGATCAGGCGCCAAGGGATCGGTGCGTCCGAGATCAGGCCATCATACAGCCCAGCAGGCCCGATCACGATCGCCTGTTCCGGTCCACGGAGGCGGCGGAGCGCCTGGGCGGCGAACCAGAACCCAACGCCGGCGAGGAACAGGCTGACGCCGAGCACCATCGACCGGAGCGGCGGTTCGAGGTCGTCGGCGCTGCCGAGGAAGACGGCGCTGGCGAGGCCCTGCACGGTGAACGCGGCGCCCATCGCCAGGAACACGGCGAGGATTGCCGGCTTCTTCCGGAACGCGGTGACCGCGGCCGAGGCGGCTCCGGTCGTCGCCGTGCTCATTCGTCGAACAGGCTCCCCTGTCCGGAAGCGGTCGGCTCGGTCCGTCGCCTGCGCTGGCGGACCGCACCCGAAGTCGCGACCGCCGAGACGTGCCCGTCATGGAACTCGATGTCGAGCACCGAACCGGCCGTGACCTGCGCGCCGTGGACGGGATGATCGTCCGAGCGGACCAGCGCGAAACCGCGGGCGAGGACGTTCCGGTAGGAGAGGGTGCGGAGCAACTGGTCGAGGCCGCCGAGCTGCGCCTGCTTGGTCGCGGCGAGGGCGGTGACGGCGCGGCGCGCGGCGCGGTCCAGGTCGGCGACCAGCCGGCGATCGCGCCCGATCTGGTCGGCGATCGGCTCGAGGCGGAGACGCCGGGCGCGGAGCGAGAGCTCCGCCCGGCGTCGTTCGAGCAGAACGGCCACCGCCCGCTCGCTGCGCTCGGCAAGCCCCTCGAGGCGGCGCTCCTGCTGCTCGAAGAACCGGAGCAGGCCCTCACGGGTCAGCCGGCTGGCGCAGCGCGCGAAGGCGACACGGTGCTGGCTGGCATTGGCGCCCAGCGCGCCGGCGAGCCGCCCTGCCAGCTCGTCGAGCATGCGGCGGGGGATGGCGAGCAGGTCGTCGGCCTTCGGGAGCGCACGCGCCGCAGCGAGCAGATCGCGCCGGCCTGCCTCCATCCGGCGGAACACGGCGCTCCGATGCCGGCCGTGCAGCGCTTCGAGCGCCGCCGCGAGTTCGCCCCGCACCGGCACCGCCATCTCCGCCGCGGCGGTCGGGGTCGGGGCGCGGCAGTCGGCGGCGTGGTCGATCAGCGTCACGTCGGTCTCGTGGCCGACCGCGGATATCACCGGGATAGTGGACTCCGCCGTGGCCCGGACGACGATCTCCTCGTTGAAGCTCCACAGGTCCTCGAGGCTGCCGCCGCCGCGGGCGACGATGATCACGTCGGGCCGGCGAATCCGGCCCTCGACGGGCAGCGCGCCGAAGCCGCGGATCGCCGCGGCGACCTCGGCCGCCGACGTCTCACCCTGGACCTTGACCGGCCACACCACGACATGCACCGGGAAGCGGTCGGAGAGGCGGTGCAGGATGTCGCGGATCACCGCCCCGGTCGGGGACGTGACCACCCCGATCACCCGCGGCAGGAAGGGCAGGGGCCGCTTGCGGCTCGTCTCGAACAGGCCTTCGGCGGTGAGCTTCCGCCGGCGGTCCTCGAGCAGCGCCATCAGCGCCCCGACGCCCGCCGGCTCCAGCACGTCGATGATCATCTGGTACTTGGACGAGCCGGGGAACGTCGAGAGCCGGCCGGTCGCGACCACCTCCATGCCCTCCGCCGGCTTGAAGCGAAGGCGCTGGAAGGTGAGGCGCCAGACGACGGCTTCGAGCCGCGCCTTGTCGTCCTTCAGCGTGAAATAGGCGTGACCCGACGAGTGCGGCCCCCGGTAGCCGGAGATCTCGCCGCGCACGCGCACGTAGGAGAAGCCGTCCTCGACGGCGCGCTTCACCGCGGCCGACAGCTCGGAAACGGTGAACTCGACGAGATTCTGCGGAGCCATGCGAAAGACGTGCCCCGTACGGGGCTAGCGGTCAAGGCATCCGGCGGATCGGTGCGGGCGGCCGCTAGCGCAGCCGGGCGTTGATCGCCTCGAGCGGGCCGGGGCCGGGACACAGCTCGGCCTCGCCGAGCCGGTTGAGCGGCGTCTCGACCGTCCTCACCCGCTCGTGCAGGTCACCGGCACCGTCGTCGATGTAGAGGAGGCCGGTGACCACTTCGCCGGCGGCCTGCCGCTCGGCGATCTGCGCCATGGCGGCAAGCTTGTCGGTCGGGTCGTAGTCGGCGTCGAGCTTCCGGAGCCGGATGATCGTGCCGTCGTGCTGGGTCACATCGGAGACGGCGCCGGCCTCGTAGTCGGTTACGATCTCGTCGCGGCCCTCGATCCAGTCGATGGCGTTCACCGCCTCGTTGTGCTCGCGCACGTAGTCGAAGCTCTTGGTCGAGCCGGCGTGGTTGTTGAAGGCGACGCAGGGGCTGATCACGTCGAGGAAGGCGGCGCCGCGATGGCGGATCGCCGCCTTCAGGAGCGGCACCAGCTGACGCTTGTCGCCGGAGAAGCCGCGGGCGACGAAGGTCGCGCCGAGCAGCAGCGCCATCGATACGAGGTCGATCGGCTGGTCGGCGTTGCTGACCCCCTTCTTCGACTTCGAGCCGGTGTCGGCGGTCGCGGAGAACTGGCCCTTGGTCAGGCCGTACACGCCGTTGTTCTCGACGATGTAGACCATGTTGACCCCGCGCCGCAGGCAATGCGCGAACTGGCCGAGGCCGATCGAGGCGGAATCGCCGTCGCCCGACACGCCGAGATAGATCAGGTCGCGGTTGGCGAGGTTGGCGCCGGTCGCCACCGACGGCATCCGGCCATGGACGCTGTTGAAGCCGTGGCTCTGGCCGAGGAAGTAGGTCGGCGTCTTCGACGAGCAGCCGATGCCGGACATCTTCGCGATCCGGTGTGGCGGCAGGTCGAGCTCGAAGCAAGCCTGGACAATGGCCGCCGAGATCGAATCGTGCCCGCAGCCGGCACACAGCGTCGACACGGGTCCCTCGTAGTGCCGTCGCGTGTAGCCGAGCGCGTTCTTCGGCAGGTTGGGGTGATGCAGCTTCGGCTTGGCGATGTAGGTCATGG
>JBIQKL010000001.1:39483-49350 GCA_044506555.1 Hyphomicrobiales bacterium
GCGTTCTTCGGCAGGTTGGGGTGATGCAGCTTCGGCTTGGCGATGTAGGTCATGGCGATTATCTTGAACAGGGAGCGACGAGATGGCCCGGATGGCCGGAGGGCGTGATGACCAAGATGTTCCGGCTCGGGATCAAGGCCGTGGAGGCCCTGCCGCCGGACCAGCAGGATCTGGCGGGCGAACTGCTGCTCGAACTTGCGACGTCGGTTCCGCCCAGGTTCGGATTGACGCCGGAGCAGATCGAAGATGTGAAGCTGGCCATCGCTGAGGTCGATCGCGGCGAGTTCGCGACTGACGAGGAGGTCGAGGCGGCCTGGCGGCGCTTCGAGAAGTGAAGCTGCGTTACAGTGCCCGCGCCGTGCGACACCTTCACGGAATCGAGGCGTATGTCAGCGAGAGAAGCCTCAGCGGAGCGCGAACTGTCGGAACCAGAATCCGCCGTGCTGCCGAACGACTGATCAGGTTTCCCGAGATGGGCCATCCCGGTGCGGTGCCCGGCAGCCGCGAGATCGGTGTCCCCGGTCTCCCTTACATCATCGTTCATCGGCTCGATCCCGACGTCGTGGTAGTGCTCGGCATCTACCACGGTGCCCAAATCCGGCCCGGCCAGGCTGTTCCCGATGACGACTCATGACGCCTGCCTCCGGAGCGGGGCGACCTTGAGGGCGGCCAGGTGGTCGCCGATGGCGTGGGCGATGAAGCGGGCGGTGACCGGCGTCCCGTCGTAGTGGAGGACCGGCACCAGGCGCGCCGGGTCCGTGCCGAGCTCGTTGACCAGGAGCGTGCGCATCTGCGCGTCGCGGTTCTGCTCGACGACGAAGACGAAGTCGTGCTCGTCGATGAAGTCGGCCACCCGCTCGTGGAACGGGAAGGCACGGAGCCGCATCGTGTCGAGCGGATGGCCGGCGGCGGTCAGCGCCTCGATCGCCTCGTGCATCGCCGGCGTGGTCGAGCCGTAGTAGAGCACGCCGATACGCGAGCCGCCCGGCGCGTCGTCGCGGATCGGCGCCGGACCGAGGCGCCGCGCCGTCTCGAACTTCCGCAGGAGACGCTGCATGTTCTCGACGTAGTCTGCGCCCTCCTCGGAGTAGCGCGCATAGCGGTTCTTCGACGTGCCGCGGGTGAAGAAGGCGCCCTTGTTCGGATGCGTGCCCGGATAGGTGCGGAAGGGGATGCCGTCGCCGTCGACGTCGAGATAGCGGCCGAATTCCCGGCCGGAATCGAGCTCCTCGGCGGTGAGCACCTTGCCGCGGTCGTAGCGCCGGCCTTCCTCCCAGCGAAGCGGCTCGCACAGCCACTCGTTCATGCCGATGTCGAGGTCGAGCATGACGAAGATCGGGGTCTGCAGGCGGTCGGCGAGGTCGAAGGCGTCGGCGGCCATCGTGAAGCATTCGTGCGGGTCGGCCGGGAGCAGCATCACGTGCTTGGTGTCGCCGTGCGAGGCATAGGCGGCCGAGAGCAGGTCGGACTGCTGGGTGCGGGTGGGCATCCCGGTCGACGGGCCGCCGCGCTGCACGTCGAAGATCACCGCCGGGATCTCGGCGAAGTAGGCGAGGCCGAGGAATTCCTGCATCAGCGACACGCCCGGACCGGCGGTCGCGGTGAAGGCCCGGGCGCCGTTCCAGCCGGCCCCGATCACCATGCCGATCGAGGCGAGCTCATCCTCGGCCTGGACGATGGCGTAGCGGTTCCTGCCGGTGACGGGATCGACGCGATAGCGCGCCGAATGCTTGTCGAACGCCTCGGCCAGCGACGTCGAGGGGGTGATCGGGTACCAGGCGCAGACCGTCGCGCCGCCATAGACGGCGCCGAGCCCGGCCGCGTCGTTGCCCTCGAGGAAGATGCGGTCGCCCACCGCGTCGGCGCGCCTGATCTTGAGGTCGATGGTGCCGAACGCCTCGCGGGCGTGGGCGCGGCCCATCTCGAGGGCCTCGATGTTGGGCGGGATCAGCTTGTCCTTGCCCTTGAACTGCTCGCCGATCAGCTTCTCGACCGCCGCCGCCTCGATGCCGAGGATCTCGGCGAGGGCGCCGACATAGATGATGTTCTTGAACAGCTGCCGCTGGCGCGGGTCGGAATAGCGGGCATTGCAGATTGCGGTCAGCGGCAGGCCGAGGACGGTGATGTCGCTCCGGAACTTGGAGGGCAGAAGCGGCCGGGTCGAATCGTAGAAGAGATAACCGCCGGGCTCGATCTCGGCGACGTCCTTGTCCCAGGTCTGCGGGTTCATGGCGACCATGAGGTCGACGCCGCCGCGGCGCCCGAGATGCCCGGCCTCGGACACCCGCACCTCGTACCAGGTCGGCAGGCCCTGGATGTTCGAGGGGAAGATGTTCCGCGAGGCGACCGGCACCCCCATCCGCAGGATGGAGCGGGCGAAGAGCCGGTTGGCGCTGGCCGATCCCGAACCGTTGACGTTGGCGAACTTGATGACGAAATCGTTGACGCGGACGATCCGCGAAGGAGAAGCGTTCATCGATACTGCCCGGCGGCGCCGGAAGCCTGCGCCGATTCAAGAAGGAACTTGCGCATGTCCCAGGCCCCCGTCGGACAGCGCTCAGCACAGAGCCCGCAATGCAGGCAGACGTCCTCGTCCTTGGCCATGATCCGGCCCGTGCGGAGCGGCGGCGAGACGAGGATCTCCTGGGTGACGTTGAGGGCGGGAGCGTTGAGGCGCGTGCGCAGCTCGTCCTCCGGCCCGTTCGCCGTGAAGGTGATGCAGTCGGTCGGGCAGATGTCGGCGCAGGCGTCGCACTCGATGCAGAGCGTGTCGGTGAACACGGTCTGCACGTCGCAGTTCAGGCAGCGCTGCGTTTCCTCGTAGCCCAGCAGCCGGTCGAAGCCGAGCTCGACCTCGGCGCGGATGTCGGCGAGCGCGATCTTCTGCTCGCGGAGCGGCACCCGGCGCCGGGCATCGAGCGAGACGTCGTTGTCATAGCTCCACTCGTGGATGCCCATCTTCTGGCTGACCAGCGTCACGTCCGGCGGCGGCCGGTCGTGGACGTCCCCGCCCGAGACGAAGCGGTCGATGGAGATCGCCGCCGCGTGGCCGTGGGCGACCGCCCAGATGATGTTCTTCGGCCCGAAGGCGCTGTCGCCGCCGAAGAACACGCGGGCGTTGGTCGACTGGTGGGTGACCTCGTCGACCACCGGCATGCCCCACTTGTCGAAGTCGAGGCCGAGATCGCGCTCGATCCAGGGGAAGGCGTTCTCCTGGCCGATCGCGACCAGAACGTCGTCGCATTCGAAATGCTGGTCCGGCTCGCCGGTCGGCTCCAGCCGGCGGCGACCGTTGTCGTCGATCCGGGCGGCAACCTTCTCGAAGGTGACGCCGGTCAGCCGGCCCTCCTCGTGGGTGAAGGCCTTGGGCACCAGGAAATTGAGGATCGGGATGCCCTCGTGCATCGCGTCCTCCTTCTCCCACGGCGAGGCCTTCATCTCCTCGAAGCCGGAGCGGACGATCACCTTGACGTCCTCGCCGCCCAGGCGCCGGGCGGTGCGGCAGCAATCCATCGCCGTGTTGCCACCGCCGAGGACGATGACGCGCCGGCCGATCCGGTCGGTGTGTCCGAACGAGACGTTGGCGAGCCAGTCGATGCCGATATGGATGTTGGCGGCGGCCTCGTGCCGGCCGGGAATGTCGAGGTCACGGCCGCGCGGTGCGCCGGTCCCGACGAACACCGCGTCGTAGCCCTCGTCCAGGACGGTGCGGAGGCTGTCGACCCGCGTGTCGTAGCGGGTCTCGATGCCGCCCATGCCGACGATGTAGCCGACCTCCTCGTCGATGACCGATTCGGGCAGGCGGAAGCGGGGGATCTGGCTCCGGATCATGCCGCCGCCGCGCGGCTCGGCGTCGTAGATGACGATGTCGTGGCCGAGCGGCGCGAGGTCGCGGGCGACCGTGAGCGAGGCGGGGCCGGCGCCGATCAGCGCGATGCGCTTGCCGCTCCGCGCAGCCGGGGCAGAGGGCAGGCGGTGGCGGATGTCGTCCTTGTTGTCGGCGGCGACGCGCTTGAGCCGGCAGATCGCCACCGGCTCCTCCTCGACGCGCCCGCGGCGGCAGGCCGGTTCGCAAGGGCGGTCGCAGGTGCGGCCGAGGATGCCGGGGAAGACGTTCGACTGCCAGTTGACGAGATAGGCGTCGCTGTAGCGGCCGGCCGCGATGAGCCGGATGTATTCCGGCACCGGCGTATGCGCCGGGCAGGCCCACTGGCAATCCACGACCTTGTGATAATAGTCAGGGTTCCGGACGTCCGTCGGCGGCATTCCCTGCCTCGCGGATCGCCCCGCCGCGAGGCGGTCCCGGTCCGGCTCGCGGACCTCGTCTACTGTCGTCACAATCTGCCTCTAAAATCGGCACGCAGTCGCATACGGGTCGGAATGTCGCAGACTCTGCCCCCTAAATAAAGGGGTTCCAAAGAACTGTGCCGCGGTTGTGATCGGGCGGCATCGCCGCCATTCCACGGCCCGGTCTCGATATGCGGCGAATGCGCCGCGCACCAACTGCTGTGTCGAGCGTCTTTGATGCACCCGGCGAAGCAGTTTGTCCGATCGTCGGGAATTGACCTTGCGCGAGCAATAGTAGAGCGTCGCGTTGTGGCGTCGATTTTCAATACGGGAGGGTAAATGCGCACGATCTTCTCTGCTCTGCTGATCGCCGCGGCGCTTTTCACAGCGGAAGCCACTATTGTTCCGGGGGCAGCTGATGCAGCCGTCACGCGGACAACGTCGCATCTCAACATGCGGCACGGTCCGGGCGCCAACTATCGCCGGGTCACCACGATTCCGCCGGGGCAGATCGTCAATGTGCTTGGCTGCACCGGCAACTGGTGCGCGGTCATATGGCGCCGTCATCAGGGCTATGTGAACGCGCGCTACCTGAGCACGCACAAGACGCTGATCGTTTCGCCGCTCTACGCATTCGGACAGTAACGTCACCGGATCCGCCGGCGCGGAGCGGATCCCATGCGGTCTAAGGTCCCGGCTCGGAAACGGGCCGGGGCCTTCCTTTTCCTATCGTGCCGCGTTCCGCGGCCCCCTGGCAACGTCACATCGCGATTATTGTGCACTGCCGCGACGGAAATCGCCTGCGGCCGCGTTTGAGGCAGGTTGAAGCCCACGTGACCCGGTGCCGGATGTCGATTCCCCGTCAACTCCTCCTGTCCGTTCTGCTCGTCGTCCTGGTCGGCGGCGCGTTCCTGCTCTACCAGCGGCCCGAACTGGTGTTCGGCGCCGTCGAGCAGCCTGGCGACGCTACGCGGCCCGCCGGTCCGGCGCTGGGCGGCAGTGGCGGTCCCGGCGGCGCGGCCGGCGGCAGGCCGGGCGGCTTCGGCCAGACGCTGGTGGTGACCGCGCCGGTGGCGACCGACGATTCCTCCACCGAGGTGCGGGCGATCGGCACCGCCACCGCGGTCCGGGCCGTCACGGTCTACTCGCAGGTCGCGGGGATCGTCACCGAGATCGCCTTCACGCCGGGCACCGGGGTCGAGGCGGGGCAGGTGCTGGTCCAACTCGACGCGGCGGACCAGGAGGTCGCGCTCGATCGCGCCAACGTGACGCTCGAGGCCGCACGGGAGACCCTCGACCGGTCGGAGCGGCTCGAGAAGACCGGCAACGTGACTGCCTCGGTCCTGTCGGACGCGCGGAAATCCGTCCAGCAGGCCGAGATCGACGTGCGCATGGCCGAGCTCGATCTGGCCAAGCGGACGATCCGGGCGCCGTTCGACGGCGTGATCGGCCTGACCGACATCACGGTGGGGGATCTCGTCAGCTCGCAGACCGCCATCGCCACCGTCGCCGACATGTCGTCCGTGACGGTCGCCTTCGACGTGCCGGAACGCGTCGTCGGCAAGATCGTCACCGGCGAGGAGATCACGGCGACCGCCGCCGCGATTCCCGGCGTGACCTTCACCGGCACGATCAACGCACTCGACAACCGCATCGACCCCGCGACGCGGATGATGCGGGTCGAGGCGACGCTGCCCAACGAGGCGGCCGACCTCAAGCCGGGCATGACCGTCACCACCGATCTCGACGTGACGGGAGAGGCCTACCCGGCGGTGCCGTCGCTGGCGATCCAGTGGGACCGCCAGGGTTCGTTCGTCTGGAAGCTCGACGGCGACAAGGTGCACAGGACCGCCGTCCAGATCGTCGCCCGTCGGAGCGGCACCGTGACCATCGCCGGAGACATCGTGCCCGGCGACGAGGTCGTGGTCGAAGGCGTGCTGCGCCTCCGTGAAGGCATGGAGGTGACCCGATCCGGCGGTCCGGGCGTGCCCGAACCGGCGCCCGCGGCGCCCGCCGAGACGGAGACGCCCGAGGCGGTGAGCGGCTCGGAGACGCCGCCGATGGCGACGCCGCGCGCCGCCGCGCGTGCCCGCGAGGCAGGGTAGGGGAGGCCGCGGGATGTCCGAGAAGACGCACGCCGAGACCAACCATACCCGCAATGCCGGCTTCGCCGCGCTGTTCGTCAGCCGGCCGGTGCTCGCCATCGTGCTCAACCTTCTGATCGTCGTCGCCGGTGTTGCCGCGCTCGGCGGAGTCGAGATCCGCGAGCTCCCCAACATCGACCGGCCGGTGATCACGATCCGGACCAGCTACGACGGCGCCACGCCGGACACCATCGACAAGGAGATCACGGCGGTCATCGAAGGTGCGGTCTCCCGGACGCCGGGCGTCGTCTCGATCAGCTCGCAGAGCAGCGCCGGCCAGAGCCGGGTGACCATCGAGTTCGATCCATCGAGCGATCTCAATGCCGCCGCCAACGACCTCCGCGACGCGATCGGCGCGCTGCGATCGCTTCCCGACGATGCCGACCCGCCGACCATCGTCAAGGCGGACACCAACTCCGATGCGATCATGCGGCTCTCGGTGACCTCGGCGACGATGCCGATCGAGCGCCTGACCGCCCTGGTCGAGGACCAGATCGTCGACCGTCTTTCCGCCGTCGAGGGCGTCGCCGACGTCGAGGTGCGGGGCGATCGCGAGCCGCTGGTCCGCATCATCATCGATCCCGATGCGCTGAGTGCGCGCGGCCTCGCGGTCAACGACCTGACCTCCGCGCTCGGGTCGGTGACGCTCGACGCACCGGCGGGCCGTGTCTCCGACAACACGCAGACCCTGCTCGTGCGGGCCGACGCCAGCGCCAAGTCGGCCGAGGAGATCGCGGCCATCGAGGTCGCGCCGGGCACCCGGGTCGGGGATATCGCCGATGTCGTGTTCGGCCCGGCCGAGCGCAGCACGTCGCTGCGCATGAACGGCCAGACCGGCGTCGGCCTCGGCGTGGTTCGCCAGGCGAAGTCGAACGTGCTCGACATCTCGTCCGGGATCCGCGTCGCCGTCGACGAGCTCAATGCCTCGCTGCCGGACGACGTGACGATCACCATCACCTCCGACGACGCGGTGTTCATCGAATCGGCGATCGAGGCGGTGATCTTCGACCTGATCATCGCGACGCTGATCGTGGTCGCGATCATCTACGTCTTCCTGCGCTCGGTCCGGCTCACCTTCATCCCGGCGGTGACCGTGCCGATCGCGCTGTTCGGAACGGTCGGCGCCATCTACATGGCGGGCTTCTCCATCAATATCCTGACGCTGCTCGCTCTGGTCCTGGCGACCGGTCTCGTGGTCGACGACGCCATCGTCGTCATCGAGAACATCTCCCGCCAGCGTGGCCTCGGTCTCGGCGCCCGTGCGGCTGCTGTGCTCGGCACGCGGCAGGTGTTCTTCGCGGTGCTGTCGACCACGGTCACGCTGGCCGCGGTCTTCATCCCGATCTCGTTCTTTCCCGGCACGGCCGGCCGGCTGTTCTCGGAGTTCGGCTTCGTGCTCGCCTTCGCGGTGACGCTGTCGGCGGTGGTGGCGCTGACGCTGGTGCCGATGCTTGCCTCGCGCTGGATCGGCACCGGCCACCACGCGGCGAGCACCGGCATCGGGCGCGCCGTATCCAGCTTCGGTTCGGCTCTGGAACGCCTCTATGCGCGCCCGCTCAATGCGTGCCTCAGGGCGCCGATCGTGGTGATCACGGGCGCGTTCCTGTTCGCAGGTGCCGCTGCGATGGTCTATCCGCTGCTGCCGAGCGAGCTGACCCCCAGCGAGGATCGCGGCTTCATCCCGATCTCGATCCGCGCACCGCAGGGCGCCACCGTCGACTACACCGCCGAGCAGGTGCAGCGGGCGGAGGCGATCGTCCAGTCGTTCCGCGACAGCGGCGAGGTCACCAATGTCTTCGCGACCGCCCAGGGCTTCGGCGGCGGCGGCTTCTTGTTCGCGACGCTCTCGCCCTGGAGCGAACGGACGCGCTCGCAGCAGGAGATCACCGCGGACCTCAGCCGCCAGCTCCAGGAAATCCCCGGCATTCAGATCACGGCGTTCAGCGCCAACAGCCTCGGCATCCGCGGCGGCGGCCAGGGACTGCAATTCGCGATCACCGGGGCCGACTACGACCAGATCGCGGTGGCGGCGGGCGATCTCCTCCGGGTGATGCAGGACGATCCGACGTTCAGCACGGTCCGGCTCAACTACGATACCACCCAGCCGCAGCTCTCGATCCGCATCGACCGCGAACGCGCCGCCGACGTCGGCGTGCCGGTCCAGAACATCTCGGCGGTGATCCAGACGTTGCTCGAGGGTCGCGAGGTCGGCCACTTCAACCAGGGCGACGAGCGGATCGAGATCCGGGCGCAGGCGCCCGAGGGCATGATCCAGGACCCGGCCGGGCTCGACCGCATCCAGCTTCGCACCTCGAGCGGCAAGATGGTGCCTCTCTCGTCCCTGGTCACCTTCGAGGAGGTCGCGGTCGCCCCGAACCTGCAGCGGCAGGACCAGCGTCGGGCGGTGCCGATGTCGGCCACCCTGTCGGACGACATCGACATGCGCCACGGCATGGAGCGGCTGGAGCAGATCGTCTCCGAGGTGCTGCCGCCGGGCATGGGCATCATCTACACCGGCGAAGCGAAGGAGCTGAACGCGGCTTCGAGCGGCGTCGCCCAGACCTTCGCCTTCGCCCTCCTGGTCGTCCTGCTCGTTCTGGCGGCGCAGTTCGAGAGCTTCGTCAGCGCCGTCATCCTGATCGCCACCGTGCCGTTCGGGCTGGCGGCGGCGGTGTTCGCGATGCTGCTCACGGGAGGTTCGCTCAACATCTACAGCCAGATCGGCCTCATCCTGATGGTGGGGATCATGGCCAAGAACGGCATCCTCATCGTCGAGTTCGCCAACCAGCTCCGCGACTCCGGGCAGTCGGTCCGCGAGGCGATCCGGAATGCGTGCATCATTCGCCTCCGCCCGGTGGTGATGACGATGATCGCCACCATCCTCGGCGCCATGCCGCTGATCCTCACCGGCGGCGCCGGCTCCGAAGCGCGCCAGGCGCTGGGCTGGGTGGTGGTCGGCGGGCTGGCGATCGCCACCTTCGCGACGCTGTTCGTGACCCCGGTGGTATTCGACCTGCTCGCGCGCTTCTCGAAGGCGCGTGCCACCGAAGAGCAGCGGCTCGAGCGCGAGCTCGCCGAGGCCGGCGGGCCGCGCGGCCTCCGTCCGACCTCGGAGGAGTTGGGCGAGCACGCGGTTCCGGCGGAGTGATCGCGATGACCAGCCGCGCCGTTGCAATCGCTGGACTGACGTGGGTGCGTCCTTCGAGGCCCGCCTTTGGCGGGCACCTCGGGATGGGGGCTGGAAGAGACCTCCGGCTCCGGGCGGCAATGGTGATCCCCACCTCCCTCATGCTGAGGTGCGAGGCCGGAGGCCGAGCCTCGAAGCACGCACGACCTCACCCCCGGCCTATTCCGGCCCGGCGCATGAATCTGTCGGATCGTACGGCCCGCATCATCGGGTATCGTAGCGGTTCGCTTGCCACGCCCCGGACAGGTT
>JBIQKL010000001.1:49450-56692 GCA_044506555.1 Hyphomicrobiales bacterium
ACGGCCCGCATCATCGGGTATCGTAGCGGTTCGCTTGCCACGCCCCGGACAGGTTTGCCGTGTCGGGTGCGGGAGCCACGTCGCTGGAGCTTCCTCTTGGTGCAGTCGAAAGGCCCGCAGGACGGTGACCGCATCGCCCGCGACCGGATGCGGCTCGCCCGGGTCGCCGACGGGGACGATACGGTCTTCGCGACGATCGTCGCCGAAGAGACCCCGCGGCTGCTCCGCTTCGCCACCTCGATCCTCGGACGCGATGCGCCGGAGGCGGAGGAGGTGGCCCAGGAGGCGCTGCTGCGTCTGTGGCGGCAGGCCGAGACGTGGCAGCCCGAGGCGCGGATCTCGACGTGGCTGCACCGGGTGGCCTATCGCCTCGCGATCGACATCCTTCGCCGGCGCCGGCCGTCGGTGGCGATCGAGGCGATGGAGGACCTGATCGTCGACGAGACGCCGGAGCCCGAGGCCGAGCTGATCCGCGTCGAGGACGCCCGGGCGCTCCGCGCGGCGATCGACGGCCTTCCCGAGCGCCAGCGGACGGCGATCGCACTCTGCCACTTCCAGGCCCTCAGCCAGGCGGAAGCGGCACTCGTGATGGAGGTGAGCGAAGCGGCCTACGAGTCGCTGCTTGCGCGGGCGCGGCGGCGGCTTCGCGCGCTGCTCGCGCAGAACCGATAGGAGGCCTGCACGATGGCCCATGATCATCAGAACATCTTCGAGGCGCTCGACCGTTACGGCGCCGACCTTGCCGCGTGGCCCGACCATGCCGATGCCGCGACCGCGCGCCGGTTGGCGCTTGCCGACCGGCAATTCCGCGCGCGCCTCGATTCGACTGCCGCCATCGAGCAGGGCCTCGACGCGCTCCGCGGCGCCATGGACGAGGAGATCGCCGCGACCGGCGCGGCGGATCGGGTCCGCGCCGCGGTGCTCGCCGCGATCCCGCGACGGCGCCTCCACGGGCGGCGCTGGGCGGCGGTGGCGGCTGCCGTGGTCGTCGGGGCCGCGCTGGGGGCGCTGGCGGATGTCGCCATCCTGGCGCCGGCCGGCAGCGAGTCCTTCGAGGTCGTCGTGCTCGATCCGCTCTCCGTCGACCCGACGGGAACGCTGTTGCCATGACGGATACGGCCACGCCGCGGCGTCGGGTGCCGTGGCTGTTCATCGCGCTCGCGGCATCGCTGGTCGTCAACGCGTTCTTTGTCGGCGCCATTGCGACCGACATGATCCGCCTCAGCTACGCGGCCAAGCGTCCGCTCAATTTCGAGCTGCGCTGGCTGCAGGCGCGGCTGTCGGAGGACGACTTCGCCGCGGTGCTCACCGCGGTGGAAGCTGGCCGGCCGGCCGCCGAGAGCCATTTCGCACGCCTTCGCGAGTTGCGGAACGCGCTCGGCCTGCTTGCCGCGGCGCCGGAGCCCGACCGCGCTGCGATCGACGCCAAGCTCGAGGAGATCCGGAGCGAGCAGCGCACCATGATGAGCGGCCTCCAAGGAACCATCCTCGACGCCGTGCTCGCGTTGCCGCCGGCATCGCGGGAGCCGCTCGCCCGGGCGATTCCGGAAACCCGCCGTTAATCCAAACGACGTAGGTTCATCACGCAGGCGTGCTGAGGAGGCAGGCAGGCGGGGAAGTTCGAGCCGGCTTTTGCCTTGTCGTCCTCGGCCATCCCCCTATCGGCGCCGCAAAAAACGCAGCAACCCTCGGTCGGTCAGGCAATCTCGGACCAGGCGCGAGCCTTCCCCCCTGTTCACCGCAGTTGCTTGCCCCTGGCAAGCTGCGGACCTACCCGTTTGCCGCCTCCCATGGGTGTGCGCGCGAGAGCGGCGGCGTTCCGACCTGCCCAACGGCATCGCCGGTCGAATTCATCTAAGCGCGATTCCGGACGAAACGCCAGTCCTCTGTTGAGGGCCGCTCGCTCCGAGCCTTTCCGGAATCTCACCGCGGATGCATAATCCTGATTTCATATGATGAAATAGCGCGATTGGTTTCCGGTGCGGTCGACGGATTCGCATAGCCGCCGCTGGACGCATTCGTGAGTCCCGAGGCTCCGCCACGCCACGGCGGTTGCGCGTCGAACCGGAGCTAATATTATCAGCGATGACGATCGCCAATGACGCGATCCTGGATACCGGGAGCGGCTCGCATGGCCGGCCGACCGGAAACTGTTGTGGTTCTGCGGCATGTTGTGTACTGATAGTGACGTCATGAGACGAAGCTGAGGAGCGGACATCAATCGCATCCCCGCTTCCCTGGTGAGCTCACGTGACCGGCAGGGAAGCCCTGCCCAAGGCAAGACGAAAAGCCGTCCTCGGGATTGGATCGCTCGTGATCCTTCATTGAGACTTTCAATCGGGAGGAAGCCAATAATGAAGCGTACGATGATTGCCGGCCTTGCGGCCGCGCTGGCGCTCGCTGCCTCGGCGGCCATGGCGCAGGACAAGCCACGCCTCGCCTTCGTCGTGAACGGCGCATCGGACTTCTGGAAGATCGCCGAGGCCGGCGTCGCCAAGGCGCAGGCCGAGCTGCCGGACTACGACATGCAGCTCGTCTATCCCGAGCAGGCGGCCGCCGCCGTGCAGCAGCGCGTGCTCGAGGATCTCGTGGCGGCGGGCGTCGCCTCGATCATGGTCAGCGCCGTCGATCCCAAGAACCAGACCGACGGCCTCAAGAAGATCTCCGAGCAGGTGCCGCTCTTCACCACCGACAGCGACGCCGCCGAGTCGGGCCGCATCGCCTATATCGGCTCGTCGAACACCGAGCTCGGCAAGGATGCCGGCAACCTGATGCTGAAGGCGCTGCCGGACGGCGGCAAGTGCATCGGCTTCGTCGGCCTGCTCGGCGCCGACAACGCCGTCGAGCGCATCAACGGCGTCAAGGAGGTGCTCGAGGGCTCGAACGTCGAGCTGATCGACGTCCGCGGCGACGAGATCGACCAGGGCCGTGCGAAGCGGAACGTCGAGGACGCGCTCGCCGCCACTCCGGACGTCGCCTGCCTCGTCGGCTTCTACTCCTACAATACCCCGCGCATCTACGAGGTGCTCAAGGAGTCCGGCAAGCTCGGGCAGATCAAGGTGATCGGCTTCGACGAGGATCCGATCACCCTCGGCGGCGTCAAGGAAGGCTCGATCGTCGGAACCGTCGTCCAGCAGCCCTTCGAGTGGGGCTACCAGGGCATGAAGCTGATGGCCGCCAATCTCCAGGGCGACAAGTCCGGGATCCCGGCCGACGGCCTGATCATCGTTCCCGGCAAGGTCATCGACCAGTCCAACGTCGACCAGTTCATGGCCGACATGAAGGCGATGATGAGCAAGTAGGGCGGTCTGCCCACGAGACCCGGCCGGCGTGGGGCCGCTCCCCGCGCCGGCCTTGCCTTGACCGATCCGCTCTGCTCGACTGACGCCAATCGCTGCAGGATCGCCCACGATGGCTGCGCCGTTCCTCGAACTCGTCGAGGTGACCAAGACCTATCCCGGCGTCACCGCGCTCGACCGGGTGTCGCTGTCCGTGGCCCATGGCGAAGTGGTCGGCCTGATCGGCGAGAACGGCGCCGGCAAGTCGACGCTGATGAAGGTCCTCGGCGGGGTCACCGGGCCGTCGTCCGGCGCGATCCGCGTCGACGGGGCGGAACAGAAGGCGCTGACGGTGCCGGGCGCCATCGCCGCCGGCATCGCCTTCGTCCACCAGGAACTGAACCTCTTCGATAACCTCGACGTGGCGGGGAACGTGTTCATCGGCCGCGAACCGCTGAAGGCCGGGCCGCTGAAGCTGATCGACCGGAGAAAGCTGCACGAGGCGGTGAAGCCCTTTCTCGACCGGCTCGGCGTCGACTTCGCGCCCGACACGCCGATCGCGGCGCTTTCGCTGGCTCAGCGCCAGCTCGTCGAGATCGTCAAGGCGCTGTCGCTCCGCTCGCGCGTCGTCATCATGGACGAGCCGACCTCGAGCCTCACCATCACCGAGACCGAGCGGCTGATGCGGGTCATCGCCGACCTCAAGGCGCACGGCGTCAGCGTCATCTTCATTTCGCATCGCCTCAACGAGGTCGAGGAATGTGCCGATCGCGTGGTCGTGCTCCGCGACGGGCACATGGTCGGCGATCTCGCCGGCGGGGAGATCCGTCCCGCGGCGATGATCCGGATGATGATCGGCCGCGACCTCAAATCCCTCTACATCCCGCCGGCGGCGCCGCCGGGCGATGCCGTGCTCGAGATCGTCGAGGTGCGGACGACGTCGTTTCCGACCCGACCCGTCTCGCTCACGGTCCGCCGCGGCGAGATCCTCGGCCTTGCCGGCCTGGTCGGTTCGGGACGGACCGAGCTCGCCCGCGCAGTGTTCGGGGTCGATCCGCTGGTCGGCGGGACGCTGCGCCTCGGCGGGGCGCCGATCCGGGTCGAAAGCCCGCGGAGCGCCATCGATCGCGGCATCTACCTCGTGCCGGAGGACCGCAAGCGCGCCGGGCTGATCCTCGACATGCCGGTCGCCGAGAACATCTCGCTGCCCGACCTGTGGACCTATGCCCGCGGGCCGATCGTCAGCCTTCGTCCCGAGGCGGAGAACGCCGAAAGACAGAGGGAGCGGCTCCATATCAAGGTGCCGACCGTCGCGACGGCGGCCGGCTCTCTGTCGGGCGGCAATCAGCAGAAGGTCGTGCTCGCCAAGTGGCTGTCGATGAAGCCGCAGGTGATGATCTTCGACGAGCCGACGCGCGGCATCGACGTCGGCGCCAAGAACGAGATCTACGAGATGATGCGGCGTCTCGCCGATTCCGGCGTCGCGATCCTGATGATCTCCTCGGACATGGAGGAGGTGATCGGGGTGTCGGACCGGATCGCGGTGATGCACGAGGGCAGGATCAGCGGCTTCCTCGAACGCGACCAGTTCAGCGAGCACAACGTGCTGCAGCTGGCGGTCGGCGCGCCGCTCGACGGGTAGGGGGGAAGCGCATGCTGAAGAAGGACCTCGGGCTCCTCGTTCTGATCATCGTGGTCGGCGCCGCGGTCGCCTTCCAGAACAGCCGGTTCCTTCTTCCGGAGAACCTCTCCAACACCGCCAACCAGGTCGGCCTGTTCGGGATCTTCGCGATCGGCCAGGCCTTCGTCATCGTCACCGGCGGCATCGACCTGTCGGTCGGATCGGTGATCGCGCTGCTCGGCGTCGTGTTCATCGACATGATCGTGAACTACGAGGTCCACTGGCTGCTGGCGATCCTGACCGTCGTCGTCCTCGGCCTCGCCATGGGGGCAATCAACGGCCTGCTCATCACCCGGGCAAGGCTGCAGCCGTTCGTCGTCACGCTGTGCGGCCTGCTCATCTATCGCGGCGTCGCGCGCTACTACACCAAGGACGCCACCGCCGGCTTCGGCTTCGGGGCCGAGTTTCCGACGCTCGAATGGGTGACGGCGGGCCGTTCCGAGATCTTCGCGCCGGTCGCGCGCCTTTTCGGCTACGACGGGCCGACCATCGCGATCCCGCACAGCCTGATCGCGCTGGTCATCGTCACCATCGTCGCCTTCGTCGTGCTCCACCGTTCGGTTTTCGGACGCTACCTCTATGCGGTCGGCAAGAACGAGGAGGCGGCGCGCTACTCGGGCATCAACACCAACCGCGTCGTACTCATCGCCTACGTGATCTGCTCGGGGCTCGCCGCGGTGTCGGCGGTCTTCTGGGCTATGTATACGCGCTCTATCTCGCCCGCCGTCCACGGCAGCTTCTACGAGCTCTACGCGATCGCCGCGGCAGTGCTCGGCGGCTTCTCGCTGCGGGGCGGGGAGGGGTCGATCATCGGCGTCGTGCTCGGCACGATCCTGCTCCAGATCCTCCAGAACCTCGTCAACCTGCTCGGCATCCCGTCGTCGCTCAACTTCGCGGTGATGGGCTCGGTGATCCTCATCGGCGTGCTCGCCGACCAGCAGTTCCGGCAATACCGGGCGCGGGTGGCCGCGGCGAAGGGCAGGGAGCAGGTGTCGGCGGCGCCGGCCCCGGCGGAGTAGCGGAGCCACCGTGGGGAGCGGAGCAGGGTACGCGTCCCGCTTCCGTGTCAGCCGCTCGGAACGTCGCCGTGCTTGGCGGCCTGCCAGAGCGCCTCCATCTCGTCGAGCGAGGTCTCCGACGGCGTTCGGCCCTGTTCGGCGAGCGCCGCCTCGATCGCGCCGAAACGCCGCTCGAACTTCGCGTTTGTGCGCCGCAGCGCCTGTTCCGGATCGGTTCCGGTGTGCCGCGCGAGGTTGACCACGGCGAACAGGAGATCGCCGATCTCGTCCGCGATGCGCTCGCCGCCGGCTTCGCCGGCGTCCAGCTCGGCCTCGACCTCGTCGATCTCCTCGCGGAGCTTGGCGAGCACGGCGCGGGGATCGTTCCAGTCGAAACCCACGGTCCCGGCCTTCTCCTGGAGCTTGAGCGCACGCATCATCGGGGGGAGGCCGCGATCGACGCTGGCGAGGAGGCCCGCCCGGTCCGGCTCGGCGTGACCCGCGGCTGCACGGGCGGCGCGGCGTTCGGCCTTCTCCTCAGCCTTGATCTTCTCCCAGAAGCCCTTGGCGGCGCCCGCGGCCCGCGCCGTCTCATCGCCGAAGACGTGCGGGTGGCGCCGGATCATCTTGGTCGTGATCGCCTCGACCACGTCGGGAAAGGCGAAGGCACCGGCTTCCTCGGCCATCCGGGCGTGGTAGACGACCTGGAGCAGAAGGTCGCCGAGTTCCTCCCGGAGGTCGACCATGTCGCTCCGCGCGATCGCCTCGGCGACCTCGTGCGCTTCCTCGACGGTGTAGGGCGCGATCGACGCGAAGTCCTGCTCGACGTCCCACGGGCAGCCGGTCTTCGGATCGCGGAGCGCCGCCATGATCTCGATCAGGCGGGCGATGTCCTTCGAAGGCGTCATAGCGGATCCTTCAGCGAAGCGTCGCGGTGCACCCGGTGCTGCATCGGGCCGTCCACGTCTTCAAGCATTTCGCGAAGCAGCACCGGCCGGAGATTCCAGTGCGTGAGCTCGGTGGCGGACGGACGCGCCCAGCGGAACTCGAGGTCGGCGTCGCCGTCGCGGCTTTGGAGCACCACGTCGGTCGCGCTGAACGGCAGCGGCTCGGCCAGGCTCACGTCGAAATAGAAGCCGAGCTCGTGGGCGTCGCGGCCGCTCATGCGGAAGAAGTTTTCGATGACGAAGCGAAGCGGTCCCACCGTCGCGTCGCAGCCGATCTCCTCGCGGACCTCGCGCTGAAGCGCCTCGGCGGCCGGCTCGCCATGCTCGACGCGTCCGCC
>JBIQKL010000001.1:56792-66325 GCA_044506555.1 Hyphomicrobiales bacterium
TCAGATCTCGATGACCATGCCGTCATGGGCCGGCTCCACGTTGGGCGGCAATGCGCGGCGCAGCGTCTCGTAGTCGAGGCTGTAGTCCATATGCGTCAGGATTCCGCGCTTCACGCCGAGCCGCGCGATCCAGCCCAGCGTCTCGCTGACGCTGAAGTGGCTTGGATGCGGCTCGTAGCGCAGCGCATCGACGAGCCAGACGTCGGAGCCTTCGATCACTGCCTGAGCCTCCGGTTCCAACCCGCTGACATCGCACGAGTAGCTCAGGCCGCCGACCTTGAAGCCGAGCGTGTGGATCGCTCCATGCGCCTGGCGGTACGGCACCAACTCGACGGCGCCGCCGGCGCCGTCGATGCGGATCGGCTCATACGCCGTGATCCGGTTCAGGCGGAGGATCGGCGGATAGGCGCTGCCGGGCGGCGACTCGAAGCAGTAGCGGAAGGCGTCGAGGATGCGTCCGGCCGTCGTCTCGTCGGCATGGACCTCGACCAGCCGGCGCGTCTTCATCCAGAAGGCGCGGAGATCGTCGATGCCGTGGAGATGGTCGGCATGCGCATGGGTATAGAGGACGGCATCGACATGGCTGACGTCGGCGGCAAGAAGCTGGCCGCGCATGTCGGGACTGGTGTCGACCAGGACGGTCGTGGTGCCGCCGGATCCATGCCGCTTGATCAGGAGCGAGCAGCGGCTCCGCCGGTTCCTGGGATCGGCCGGATCGCACCGACCCCAGTCGTTGCCGATCCGCGGCACGCCCGGCGACGGCCCGCAGCCGAGGATCGTCGCTGAAAGACGACTCACGAATCCGACTCGATCTTGTTGAAAAGACGGAAGAAGTTCCCGGTCGTTGTTCTCGCGATCTCTTCCAGGGGAACGCCCTTCACGTCGGCGAGAATGCGTGCGGTCTCAACCACATAGGACGGCTCGTTGCGGCGGCCGCGATGCGGTGGCGGCGCGAGGTACGGCGCATCGGTCTCGACCAGGAGCCGGTCGAGCGGAACGTCGCGGGCGATGTCGCGGAGGGCCGTAGAGTTCTTGAAGGTGACGATGCCGGAAAACGACACGTATAGGCCGAGGGCAAGGCCGCGACGGGCGAGGTCGGCGCCGGATGAGAAGCAGTGGAGCACGGCGGGGAAGGCGCCCTGCCCCGTTTCCGCTTCGAGGATCGCCGCCATGTCCTCGTCGGCGTCGCGCGCGTGGATGACGAGCGGCAATTGCGTCTCGCGGGCGGCTGCGATGTGCCGGAGGAACGAGGCGCGTTGGGCGTCGCGGGGCGCGGTGTCGTAGTGGTAGTCGAGGCCCGCCTCGCCGATCGCCACCACCTTCGGGTCGGCCGAGAGGCGAACCAGGTCCGCCGTGGTCACGTCCGGCTCCTCGGCGGCATTGTGCGGGTGCGTCCCGACCGAGCAGTAGACTTGCGGGTAGCGCTCGACCATGGCGCGGAGCGCCGGGAACCGGGCGACGCGGGTCGAGATGCTCACCATCAGCCCGACGCCGGCCGCCCGGGCGCGGTCGACGACCGCGTCCCGGTCTTCCTCGAAATCCGGAAAGTCGAGGTGGCAGTGGCTGTCGACAAGCATGCGACGTCCGTCAGGTCTCGGTTGCATCCTCGACGTAGCGCGGGAACACCGGCTGCGGCGGCGGCAGCGCGGTGCCGCCGGCGAGCCGTCCCGCGGGGCCGAGATGTGCGAAGGCCCGGGCCTCCGCCGGCACCCCGAGGATGTCGAGGAGCTTGTTGCCGGCGGCCGGCATCACCGGCTGCGCGAGGATCGCCACCTGCCGCATCACCTCGGCGGTGACGTAGAGCACCGTTCCGAACCGCTCGGGGTCGGTCTTGCGGAGCGCCCACGGCGCTGCTCCGGCGAAGTAGCGGTTGGCCTCGGCGACGACCGCCCAGATCGCGTTGAGCGCCTGATGGATCTGCTGGCCGGCGAAGGCGGCGCGGCACTGGTCGAGGAGCGCGTCCGCCTGCGCCAGCATCGCCGCGTCGTCCGGCGCGAGCGCGCCCGGCGCCGGCAGCACGCCGTCGCAGTTCTTGGCGATCATCGACAGTGAGCGCTGCGCGAGGTTGCCGAGGTCGTTGGCGAGGTCGGCATTGATGCGCTGGATGATGGTCTCGCGGCTGTAGTTGCCGTCCTGGCCGAACGGCACCTCGCGGAGGAAGAAATAGCGCACGGCGTCGACGCCGAACGCCTTGATCAGGTCGAACGGATCGATGACGTTGCCGATCGATTTCGACATCTTCTCCCCGCGGTTGAACACGAAGCCGTGGGCGAAGACGCGCTTCGGCAGCGGCAGCCCGGCGGACATCAGGAAGGCCGGCCAGTAGACGGCGTGGAAGCGCACGATGTCCTTGCCGATGACGTGCAGGTCCGCCGGCCAGTAGCGGTCCAGCATTGCCGCGTCGTCGGGGAAGCCGACGCCGGTCAGGTAGTTGGTCAGCGCGTCGACCCACACGTACATCACGTGGCTCGGGTCCTCCGGCACCGGGATGCCCCAGTCGAAGGTGGTCCGCGAGATCGACAGGTCCTTGAGCCCGCCGCGCACGAAGCTCACCACCTCGTTCCGGCGCTCGTCGGGTCCGATGAACGCGGGATTCGCCTCGTAGTGGGCGAGCAGCCGGTCCTGGTAGGCGGAGAGACGGAAGAAGTAGGTCGATTCCTCGACCCATTCGACTGGCGTACCCTGCGGCCCGTACCGGACGCCGTCGTCGCGCAGCTCGGTCTCGGACTCGGCGTAGTAGGCCTCGTCGCGGACCGAATACCAGCCGGCATAGCTGTCCTTGTAGATGTCGCCGCTGGCCTGCATCCGCCGCCAGATCTCCTCGCAGGCGCGATAGTGCCGCGGCTCGGTGGTGCGGATGAAGTCGTCGTTCGAGCAGTCGAGCGCCTTCGCCATCTCGCTGAACAGCGCGGCGTTCCGGTCGGCGAGCGCGCGCGGCGTCAGCCCCTCGCGGGCGGCGGTCTGTTTCATCTTGATGCCGTGCTCGTCGGTGCCGGTCAGGAAATAGACGTCGGCGCCGTCGAGGCGGTGGAAACGCGCGATCGCGTCGGTGGCCATGTCCTCGTAGGCGTGGCCGATATGCGGCGTGCCGTTCGGATACGAGATCGCGGTGGTGATGTAGAATTTGCGGGCGGTCATGGATGTCTCGCCGGAATGTCGGAGGATGCGCGTGTCAGGTCGCGGCCGCGGGGCGGCCGTTCGGCATCGTCACATTCGTGCGGCGCGGGCGAGCGACATGAGGATCGAGAGCACGACCTGCTTGCGGTCAAGATTGAGGTCCTCGGCTTCGGTCGAGGATTGCGCGATCTTGTCCCACACCTCCGCCCATCTGGCAAGCGGAACGGCCCGGAGTTCAGGCCCCGGCCGGGCTTCGGCAACCGGCTCGTCTTCGCCGCGGACGCGCCGGGCCAGCCAGGCGCGCACGGTGTCGAGGAAGCCGTAATAGGCATCGTCGGCACGCCGCCCGGAGACGCTGTCGGCGAGCGCATGCATCGCGGTGACGTCCGGCGCGCCTGCGGCGGCGGCGAAGCGGGCAAAGGCGCGATAGGTCTCGATGCCGCCTTCAGAGAGGAGCAGGATCGCCCGGCGGAGGCTCCCTTCGGCCAGCGTCGCGGCGAGCCGGATGTCCTCGGCGTCGGCATCGACCTCGCCGTTGGCGTCGAGCGCGGCGACGATCGCCTCGGGCGGGAGCGGCGCGACGTCGAGCCGACGGCACCGGGAGCGGATCGTCGGCAGGAGACGTCCCGGCGTGTGGCTGAGGACGAAGAACAGCGAGCGGGTGGGCGGCTCCTCGAGCACCTTGAGCAGCGCATTGGCGGCGCTCGGGTTCATCTCGTCGGCGGGATCGACGATGGCGATGCGCCAGCCCCCCTCCCCGCCGGTCGATCCGAAGAACCCGACGGTCTTTCTGATCTCGTCGACCGCGAGCTCGGTCTTGTAGCGCTTGTTGCGGTCGTCCCAAGGACGCTCCATGGCGAGCAGGTTCGGGTGCGCCCGGCCGGCGACGCGACGAAAGGCCGGGCTGTCCTCGGGGACCGACAGGTCGGTCGCGGCTCGCACTGCCGGGGCTGCCGGATCGGGATACATGAGCGCGAAACGGGCGAAGCGGTAGGCGAGCGTCGCCTTCCCGATCCCCTTCGGGCCGCCGAGCAGCCAGGCATGGTGCATCCGACCGCCGCGATAGGCGTCGAGCAACGCCGCCTCGGCATCGCGCCCACCATGCCATGCGGCCTGGGCCTCGGGCGAAGGCCAGCCGTCGAGCGCGTCGAGGCGTGGGATATCGTCGGCCATCACGCGGCGGCGCGGAAGAGGCGGCCCGTCACGGAGCGCCAGATCTCCTCGGCGACCTCCTTCTCGCTCCGTTCGGCGTCGACCACGAGAAAGCGGTCCGGCTCGCGCGCGGCGATGGCCAGGAAGGCGGCACGGCGGCGCGCATGCAATTCGAGCCGGTCGCTGTCGAACCGGTCGGGCCCGGTGCCGGTCTCCGACTGCCGTGCCTTGACGCGGGCCAACCCGACTTCCGGCGCGACGTCGAGGACGATCGTGAGGTCCGGCCGGGTTTCGCCGACGGCGATGCGGTCGAGCGCATCGAGGGTCCCGTCGGCGACCCCGCCCTCCATACCCTGGTAGACATGGGTCGAGTCGGCGAAGCGGTCGGAGATCACCCAGGCGTTGGAATCGAGCGCCGGCCGGATCACGTTGCCGACGTGATCGGCGCGGGCGGCGGCGAAGAGCACGGCCTCGGCCTCGGCACCGAGCCCCGCTGCCGCCCCGCCGAGGATGAAGCCGCGGATCGCCTCGGCCGCCGGCGTGCCGCCGGGCTCGCGGGTCGCCACCACGCGGATCCCGCATTCGCGCAAATGCGCCGCGAGGCGATCGATCTGGGTCGACTTGCCGGCGCCCTCGCCGCCTTCGAACGTGATGAACTTGCCCGCCATGGCGTGAGGATATAGTCCGCGATGCCGGCTACCACCAGCCGAGAAGCAGTTCCTGCAGGCCGTCGAGGGCGCGGGTGGAGAGCGGCCCGACGCCGACGTCGGCGGCCGTGTAGACCGGCGTGCGGCTTTCCATGCCGCCCGCGGTGGCGACACGGACATAGCCGGCCTCGCGCCCGGCGCTCACCGGCGCCTCCAGCGGACCGTCATAGACGACCTCGGCGCGGAGCGTGACGCGGCCGTCGAGCGGCATCAGGAACTCGACGGGCTTCTTGCTGACCAGCCCGACGCGCGACTGTACCCCGTTGAACACCCGCGCTTCGGCGATCACCTCGCCGGCGCCGAACACCTCGACCCGCTCGAAGGCGTCGTATCCCCAGCCGACCAGCCGCCGTGCTTCCTCGGCCCGGGCCTTTTCCGACGCCGCACCGTTGATGGCGATGATCAGACGCTGGCCGTTGCGCACCGTCGAGCCAACCAGCCCGAACCCCGACTCCTCGGTCGAGCCGGTCGCCAGACCGTCGGCGCCGATGTTCATCGTCAGCATCGGATTGCGGTTGAGCTGGCGGATCTTGTTCCAGGTGAACTCCGGCTCGGAATAGATCGGGTAGAACTTCGGGAACTCGCGTATCAGATAGCCGGCGAGGGTCGCGAGGTCGCGAACCGACATGACCTGGTCCGGATCCGGCAATCCGGTCACGTTGGTGAAATGCGACCCGGTCAGGCCGAGCTTCGCGGCCTCCTCGTTCATCAACGCGACGAACGCCTCCTGGGAGCCGGTCATGCCTTCCGCCAGCACGATGCAGCCGTCATTGGCCGATTGGATGATGACGCCGCGGATCAGGTCCTCGACGCGGATCGACGAGCCGAGCTCCGCGAACATGGTGGTGCCGCGCGCCGGCGCCCCGCCCTGCCGCCACGCCGTCTCGCTGACGACGAATTCCTGGTCGAGGCTGAGCCGGCCCTCCTCGAGGGCGCGGAAGACGACAGCCATGGTCATCAGCTTCGCCATGTTCGCCGGCGCCGCCCTGGCATCCGCTTCCTTCTCGTAGAGGATCGCGCCGGTATCGACGTCGACGAGGATCGCCTGGCCCGCCTTGCTCTGGAACCTGCCGTCATCCTGCGCGCGGGCGCCGGGCACCGCCAGCAGCACCAGCATGGACAGCACCAGTGCCGCCGAGGCTGCACGCCGGCAAAAGCTGAAAGGCGTCCGGAACGGGGTCATCATGGCTCCACCATGGCTCGCTTTGGCCGGCGATGATGGCGGGACGGAGATCGGTCCTGCCGATCGTGCCGAACGGCGGCGCTAGTGCGCGGTGCGGACCACGAACGCGCCCGGCAGGCCGAGCCGGCCGGCCGCATCGATCACCGCCTGCGGGCCGGCCGCATCGACGACCCGGACCCGGACGACGTGGACCGCCCGTCCGTTGCGCATGTCCTCGTCGATCACCGCCTCGCCGAAGCCCGACAGGCGGCTTGCGGCCCGCTTGGCGTTGGAGATGTCGCCGAAGGTGCCGATCTGCACCGTCTGCGGCGCCGGCAGCGCACGTGGCGGATCGATCGCCGCGAACGTGTCGCCCTGCGCCATGGCCCTTGCGGCGGCCTGGGCCCGCGTGAAGACCTGCGGTTCGGGCGCCGCATAGGACGAGGCGAAGCCGGCCTCGAGGATCAGCGGCCCGAGCGGATCGAGCGGCGGCGTGGCCTCCGTCGCGCCGAACGCCATGGTCTCGTCGGCGACGCTGAAGTCGATCGCCGGCCGTGACTTCGAGCCGAAGGCGATCAGCGGGCGCCTGGTCCGCGTCTCGTTCGAGGCGACCATCGTCGTGAGCGACGCCGGCCCTTCGTTCGGCCCGCGATAGGACGCCACCAGCATCCGGTTGTCCTTGCCGTCGAGCTGGGCCGGGCCGATGTAGTCGACCTGCACCTTCGCCGTGCCGGCGCGCTTGAAATCGAGCATCGCGGCCGTCTCCGACGAGACGTCGATCACGCGGTTGCGGCTGAACGGCCCGCGGTCGTTGACGCGGACGACCACCGAGCGGCCGTTGCCGAGATTGGTGACGCGCACGTAGGACGGAAGCGGCAAGGTCGGATGCGCGGCCGAAAGGTCGCCCATGTCGTAGACTTCGCCGTTGGCGGTCTTGCGGCCGTGGAAATTGGCGCCGTACCAGGACGCCGTCCCGGTCGCGGTATATCCTTCGGGGTTGTCCTGCGGGATGTAGGTCCTGCCGGCCACGCGATACGGCTTGCCGACCATGTAGCGGCCGCCGCCGTCCGGCACCTTCTTCCGGCCATGGACGACGCGCGGGCTCGCCTTGCCGTATTCGGCCTCGCTGAACTTCGGCGCGAGTTCCGGGTTGCCCGAGCACGCGGCGAGAAGAGCGCCGACCCCCACCAGGGCCGCGATGCGAATCGCCCGCCCCTGCACGAGATACCGGCGTGTCGGGCCCACCGTCATGGGCCGCGTATCCCGCTCACTGCCGCGAGACACGCTCGCCTCGCGTTGCGGCCAAGGGATATGCCCGTCGCTGTCGCAATCGTCGCCAAACTGCCCCTCGGGGTCCTGTCCCACCAACAGGGTATGCGACGGCCAACGACTCCACCGGAGGCGAAGCGGGCCGATGGGCGGAGTGAACCAAAGCGGGGGGGCATTTGCAAGCCACTATTCCCCGCACCGCAAAAAGACGGTGAACGGCTTGTCTATCCGCCCTTGTGCCGGGTCGCGGCTGAGGGCAAAACCGCCGGCATCATGCTCCACGTCAACGACATCACCTACCGGATCGGCGACCGGGTGCTTCTCGACCGGGCCACCGTCGCCCTGGCCGAAGGATCGAGGACCGGGCTCGTCGGCCGGAACGGCAGCGGCAAGACGACCCTGTTCCGTCTGGTCATGGGCGAGATCCAGGCCGAAGGCGGCTCGGTGAGCCTGCCGCGGAACGCCCGCGTCGGTCAGGTGGCGCAGGAAGCACCTTCCGGTTCGGAGACGCTGATCGAGGTGGTGCTCGCCGCCGACGCCGAGCGCGCCGCCCTGCTCGCCGAGGCGGAGACCGCAACCGATCCCTATCGGATCGCGGAGATCCAGACCCGCCTCGCCGATATCGACGCGCACTCGGCCGAATCGCGGGCGGCATCGATCCTGGCCGGACTCGGGTTCAGCGAAGCGACGCAGCGCGGCCCCTGCTCCGCCCTCTCCGGCGGCTGGCGGATGCGCGTGGCGCTGGCGGCCGTGCTTTTCGCCGAGCCCGACCTGCTGCTGCTCGACGAGCCGACCAACTACCTCGACCTCGAAGGCACCATGTGGCTCCAGAGCTATCTCGCCCGCTATCCGCGGAGCGTGCTGCTCATCAGCCACGACCGCGATCTCCTCAACACCGCCGTCGACGGCATCGTCCATCTCGACCAGGGCAAGCTCGTCTACTACCGCGGCAATTACGATTCGTTCGACCGCCAGCGCCGCGAGCGGCAGGCGCTGCAACTGAAGCTGAAAAAGAAGCAGGACGACCAGCGCCGGCACATGGAGGCGTTCGTCGAGCGCTTCCGCTACAAGGCGTCGAAGGCCCGACAGGCCCAGTCGCGGCTCAAGGCCCTCTCACGGCTCGAGCCGATCGCCGCAATCACGGACGAGTCCGTCGCGCCCTTCTCCTTCCCCGATCCGGCGAAGCGGCTGTCCCCGCCGATCGTGCAGATGGAGAACGCGAGCGTCGGCTATGCGCCGGGGCGGCCGGTGCTCGACCGGCTCAGCCTCAGGATCGACGACGACGACCGCATCGCCCTCCTCGGCTCCAACGGCAACGGCAAGTCGACCTTCGCCAAGCTGATCGCCGGCCGGCTCGAATCCGCCGGCGGACGCTTCAAGCGCGTCCACAACATGGACGTCGCCTATTTCGCCCAGCATCAGCTCGACGAGCTCAACCCGGCGCACTCACCCTACGACCACGTCCGCGCGCTGATGACCGACGCCACCGAGGCGCAGGTCCGGGCGCGAACCGGCGCGATGGGCTTCGCCAGGGGCAAGATGGACACACCCGCCCGCGACCTCTCCGGCGGCGAGAAGGCGCGCCTCCTGCTCGGTCTCGCCACCTTCCACGGCGCCCATCTCCTCATCCTCGACGAGCCGACCAACCACCTCGACATCGACAGCCGCGAAGCGCTGGTCCACGCACTCGCTGCGTTCTCCGGCGCCGTGATCCTCATCAGCCACGACCGCCACCTGATCGAGGCCTCGGCCGACCGGCTGTGGCTGGTCGCGAACGGCACGGTGACGCCCTACGACAACGACATCGAGGATTATCGGCGGCTGGTGCTCGAAGGAACGCGCGCGTCCGCCGGGAAGACGGCCGGGGCGGACGCCGGCCTCGAGCGGCGGAAGGCCGCCGCCGACAAGCGCGCCCAGTCGGCCCCGCTCCGGAAGGAGATCAAGCAGACCGAGGCGTTGATCGCGAAGCTTCACAAGGAACTCGAGGCGCTGGACGGAAAGCTCGGCAACGGCACGCTCTATGCCGATCCGGCGAAGGCCGCAGCGCTTGCCAAGTCCCGCGCCGACACCGTCAAGGCCATCGAAGCCGCCGAGGAACGCTGGCTGGCACTCTCCGACGAGCACGA
>JBIQKL010000001.1:66425-87078 GCA_044506555.1 Hyphomicrobiales bacterium
TCGGATTGCTGCCAGTAGGTGGCGTCGTGGCCGGCGGCTTTCGCATCCTTCCACGCCGCGCGCGCCCGATCGACGGCGTCGTTGTCGTTGCCGTCGAAGATCAGCACGATGCGGTCGTAGCCGGCGGGATCGGGCGGCACTGCGCCGTCCGTCACGAAGCGGACCGTCGCGCCGTTGGGATTGTCGTCCCGCGTGGTGAGCCAGACCGGCTGCGCCTCCGCCTGCCCGTCCTTCGCCGTGCCGTGCGGCAGGAAGGATTCGTCGCGGTAGGTCCAGAGATGCGCGTCGATCGCCTCGCACCGCTCCTCGGAGCCGAACTGCACGACCGTCCGCCACCCGCGCGCCACGCATTTCTCGAGCAACTCCGGCAGCACGCGTTCGAGCGGCTGCCGGTCGAGGTGGTAGAACAGGATCTCGGTCACGTGGCCCCACCACGCCACGCGCGCCGGGAAGAATGCATGATGTGCACCACCCACAGTGTCCCGTTCCGGACCCGATAGTGAAGACGGTAGGGATAGGGCGTCACGAGCACGCTCCGGAGCTCGGGGTTTCGGGCGTTCTCGATCCCGACATAGGGATGCTTCGAGATGAGATCGACGATCCTGACGATGGCCCTGCGGACGCGCGCTCCTGCCGGCGGGCTATCCGCCGCGATGTAGTCCGCGATCTCCTCCAGGTCCCTGAGAGCTCGGCGAGAAAACCGTACGTTCATGCGCCGAAGCGCTTCCAGACGGCTTCCATCTCAGCGTCGGTGACGATATCCCCGCGATCGATCTGGGCTAGGCTCTCCTCGATCGCGGCCCACTCTTCGTCGTCGGGAACGTAGACTTCACCGCGTCGAGCTTCGATTACGGCGAGCGCCTCGGCGGCGCGCTCCTGCTGCTCCGGGGGCCACGTCAGCACCCGGTCCAACAGCGACTTGAGGCGCTCCGCTGTCGTCATGGCCGAACCCTATCGCTCGTAGCCGTCGCTGACCAGCCGGTCGAGGAGGCGGACGCCCCAGCCCGAGGCCCAGGAGCGGTTGATCTCGTTCTGCGGCGAATCCATCGCCGTGCCGGCGATGTCGAGGTGGACCCAGGGCGTATCCTTGACGAAGCGCTTGATGAACTGGGCGCCGGTGATCGAGCCGGCGGCACGGCCGCCGACGTTCTTCATGTCGGCGAACTTCGAGTCGATCAGCTTGTCGTAGTCCGGCCCGAGCGGTAGCCGCCAGACCAGCTCGCCCGTGGCATCGCCGGCCGCCGACAGCGCGGTGGCGAGGCCGTCGTCGCTGGCGAAGAGGCCGGCATGCTGATGGCCGAGCGCGATGATCACGGCGCCGGTCAGCGTCGCGAGGTCGATCATGAAGCGCGGCTTGAAGCGGTCCTCGGCGTAGGCGACCAGGTCGGCGAGCACCAGCCGCCCCTCGGCGTCGGTGTTGACGATCTCGATCGTCTTGCCGGCGCGCGCGGTGACGATATCGCCGGGGCGCTGCGCGTTGCCGTCGGGCATGTTCTCGACCAGCCCGATGATGCCGACCGCATTGACCTTGGCCTTCCGGCCGGCGAGCGCGCACATCAGCCCGGTCACGGCCGCGGCACCGCCCATGTCGCCCTTCATGTCCTCCATGCCGGCGGCGGGCTTGATCGAGATGCCGCCGGTATCGAACACCACGCCCTTGCCGATGAAACAGACCGGCTGCTCCTTGGCTTTGCCGCCGTTCCAGCGCATCACCACGACGCGCGGCGGGCGGACCGAACCCTGCGCGACGCCGAGCAAGGCCGCCATGTCCAGCTTCTTGAGGTCCTTCTCGCCGAGCACCTCGACGGCGATGCCGAGCTTGGACAGGTCCCCTGCCCGCGCGGCGAACTCCACCGGGCCGAGCACGTTGGCCGGCTCGTTGACGAGGTCGCGGGCGAGCATCACGCCTTCGGCGACGGCCGAGCGCGCCGCCCAGGCCGTCCGCGCCGCGGCCGGATCGGTGACGGCAAGCGTCACCGCCACCGTCTTCGGCGCATCGGCCTCGTCCTTCGGCTTCTTGTACTTGTCGAAGCCATAGCCGCGGAGCCGCATGCCGAGGGCGAAGTCCGCCGCCTGCCCCGCATCGGGGACCTGCTTGTCGGCTGTCTCGAGCGCGACGGTCACCGCGGTCGCCTTGCCGACCGCGCCCATCGCGGCGCCACCGAGGCGGAGCCAGTCCTTTTCCTTGAGGTCGGCGACCTTGCCGATGCCGACCACCACCACCCGCTCGAGGTCGCTGCCGGACGGCGCGATCAGGTCGAGAATGGTCATCGCCTTGCCGGTGAAACCCGCCGTCTTCGCCGCCCGCGACACCAGGTCCTCGAGGCCGAGCCGCTTCGCCGTTGCGCCGAGGGCGAGCCCGTCGCCGGCGAGCACGACCAGCGTGCCGCGCGGCTTCGAGGCGGGCTTGGCAAAGGTTATGCGGGCGCGGTCGGTCATGTGGCTCACCTACGATCGTGGGATCGGCGGCAGGCCGCCGCCTGAAGACTTGTCGTTACTTGCGACTTCGCGGCGGCGAAGTCCACTGCGATTCGTCAGCGGCAGCCGCGGCGGAGGATGTCGTTCCGGGCGCCGGTCGCGAGCCAGACGGCGTAGGTCGCGACCGGCCCGTCGGGTCCGAGGCGTTCGACCGCCGGCAGCGGCGTGAGCACATCGAAGCATGCCTCGAAGCGCTCGGGCCGGGCACGGTCCGCCGGCAGGACGAGCAGCGCCGGCCCGCTCGTCGCGTCCTTCGCGACGGTGTCGAACAGATAGCGCCGGCGCTCGTCGATCTGGTGCACGGCCTCCGTCCCCGGGCCGTAATAGGCAAGCTCGCCGGTCAGGCCGTAGTCCCCGGTGGCGATCCAGGTCGCACCGTTCTCCCGCATCGTCGTCTCGAGCTCGGCGGCGAGGTCCCGCCAGCCGACGAAGCGCTCCGCCGGCGTCTGCTGTCCGAACGGCGTCGGCAGCGGCGTCATCAGGAAGAGAAGGGCGAGCACGGACGCTGCGATCCCCGCCGGTGCCGCGAGCCGCGCCAGTCCGACGAGCAGCGGCGCGGTCGTCCGGAAGGCGGCGACGACGGCCAGCAGCGCCAGCCCGCCATAGATCGGCGCGAGCCAGTTGCCCTGGACCCGGGCGTGGAGGGAGTGGACCAGCATATAGGCGGCGAGCGGCGCGCACAGGGCGATGAGGAAGACGAGCGCGCCGCTGGCGCCGCCTTGACGGCGACGGAAGACGGCGCGGACCGCGAGCCATGCGCCAATCGCCGCAAAAACCGCGACGAGCGGATTGAGCAGGCCCGCCTGCGAGCCGATGAACTCGGCGACGTAGCGCGGCTGGATGCTGTCGGCCGAGATGCGCCCGAACTGCTTCTCGAACGACATCCACTTGTTTTCGGCGTTCCACAGCAGCACCGGCAGGAACGTGACGATGGCGACGGCGGCGCCGGCCCACGGCCAGGGGCTGAGGAACCAGCGGCGGGCGTCGCGGTCGAGCGCCAGCCACAGGATGATGCCGGCCCCGAGGAACATGTCGGTGTATTTCGACAGGCAGCCGAGGCCGGCGAACAGCCCGGCCAGCAGCCAGAGCCAGCCGTCGCCGGTCCGCCGGATGTCGGACAGGACCCAGACGGCGAGCGCCCAGAACAGCACCGACGGCGCGTCGGGGGTGATGAGGATGGCACCGGCGCCGATGAGGATCGTCGCGTTGAACCAGATCGCGCCGCGTGCGGAGATGGCCGTGCCGAGGCCGAGGTTCCGGCCGGTGGCGAACAGCGCGTAGGACGTGATCGCCGCGGCGGCGACGGAGAGCGCGCGGACGCCGAACGCGCTGTCGCCGAACAGCGACGTCGAAGCCCATATCCACCACGCGACCATCGGCGGGTGGTCGTAGTAGCCCGCGGCCGGCGCCCGCGACCACAGCCAGTAATAGGTTTCGTCCGGCGTCAGACCGATGTTGGCCGCGGCCCAGAAACGGAACAGGGTCAGCGCGGCGATCACCGCAACGGCCGTCCTCCACGCGCGGATGTCGGATCGCGGTTCGCTCAACGGGCGCGCCAGGTGATGACGGTGCTGGTCACGTAGTTCCACAGCGTGCCGACCGCCGCGCCGGCGAGGCCCGCGAGCCACCAGCCGGGCCCGCTCTCGTAGATGAAGGTCGAGACGCCGACGCCGCCGATCACCCCGACGCTGCAGAGCGCCGCGAACATCAGGAGACCGGTGACGAAGCGCCAGCCGCGCCGCCGCCGGTCGCGATAGGTGAGCGCGTTGTTCAACGTGTAGTTGGAGGCCATCGCGGTGAGCATCGCGACGGTCTGGGCCGCAGCGAACCCGGCTCCGGCCTGAAGCGCGCCCCACAGCACCGCGAGGTTGACGATCACCCCCGAGGCGCCGACCAGCGCGAACAGCAGGAACCGGATCGAGACGAGGTCACGGCTGAGCTTGGCGACGATCAGGCCGAGATACTCGATGACGATCGCCGCATCGAGCTTGCTCTCGCCATGGAGCCGCGGGCGGAAGACATACGGGATCTCACGGATGCGAAGCGGCTCCGGCGACGAGGCGAGGATGTCGAGCAGGATCTTGAAGCCCTGCTCCGAAAGCCGCGGCGCGAGCCGGTCGACCACCTCGCGGCGGATGGCGAAGAAGCCGCTCATCGGATCGCTGAGCGGCGCCTTGAGGAGATTCTGCGCGAGCCAGGTCGCGAGCCGGCTGCCCTTGTGGCGCACCTCGCTGAGGCCGCCGGTGGCCACGGTGTCGACGTAGCGGCTCGCCACCACGACGTCGGCCTCCCCGCTCCGCAGAATGCGGAGCATTTCGAGGAGCCGGGTCTCGTCGTGCTGGAGGTCGGCGTCGATCAGGGCGACGAAGGGCGCGGCGCTGGCGAGCATGCCCTCGAGCGATGCGCCGGCGAGACCGCGGCGGCGGACGCGGCGGATGCCGCGGATGCGCGGCGTCTCCCGGGCGAGCGCGCGGACGGCTTCGATCGTGCCGTCGGTCGAATCGTCGTCGACGAAGACCGCCTCCCACGCGATGCCGTCCAGCGCCCCGGCGAGGCGCTCGGCGAGCACAGGCACGTTGTCGCGCTCGTTGAGCGTCGGGACGACGATGGTGATCTCGGGCGCGATGTAGTCCTCCGCGCCGGCTGGGTTCGCGCCCCGCAATGGAGACGGACGATCGGAGCTGATCACACCCCCGGCCGGGGCGCCGTCATCCGCCAAGGTCCGCTTCCCTCAAAAAAGCCACGGCCCCGAGCGAAGGCCGGCGGGCCGCTACGTGTTGTGTCCATATCCGTTCGGTGGAAGAGTGTCCAGCAAAGGGCGGAGGACTGACTCGGAGGCGAAAGGGCGCGAAAGTGCCGTGGCGGATGGGACGATCCGCCGAGTATGGTTGTGCCGATGACGCAGATCGAACGCTACATCTTCGAGAGGATCGTCCGCGCCTTCTTCATGGGGTTCGCCGCGTTGACCGTGACGGTGTGGCTGACCCAGGCGTTGCGGCAGTTCGACCTCGTCTCGGCGATGGGGCAGACGGTCGTCACGTTCTTCAAGATCACGCTCCTTCTCCTCCCCTCGCTGACCACGGTGACGGCGCCGATCGCGCTGATGCTGGCGGTCATCTACACCTTCAATTCCATGAACCAGGGGTCGGAGCTGGTTGTAATCAACGCGGCCGGCACCAAGCAGTGGTGGCTGCTCAAGCCGGTGCTGCTCGCCGGGCTGATCGTCACCGTTTTCATGGCGACGATGTCGCTCTGGATGTCGCCGCTGTCGCTCCGGCTCTGGCGCGAGTTGCGGTCGGAGGTGAACGGCAACCTCCTCACCTCGATTCTTCGCGAGGGCGAGTTCGTCAAGATCGAGAACGGGCTCTATTTCCAGCTCCGCCAGCGGATGCCGGACGGCACGCTCCGCGGCATCTTCCTCACCGACAGCCGCGACGACGAGGAGACGGTCGACTACCTCGCCGAGCGGGGCGCGGTACTGGACAGCCCCGCCGGGATGTTCCTGGTGATGAGCGACGGAACGATCCAGAGCCGCAAGGAAGGCAAGCCCGAGGACAACACCGAGACCTCGATGTCGATCATCCAGTTCAGCTCCTACGCCTTCGATCTCTCGAGCTTCTCGAGCCCGTCGAAGGCACCGGTCTTCCTGCCCAACGAACGGCCGACCCCCTACCTGTTCAACCCCGACCCCGACGACCGCCTGTTCCAGAAGCAGCCGGGGAAGTTCGCCGCCGAGATCCACGCCCGCTTCACCATGCCGATCAATGCGCTGGTCTTCGCCGTGATCCCGCTCCTTTTCCTGAGCCAGGCCGAGACGGTCCGGCAGAAGCGATCCGCGACGATCGCGCTCGCCGCGATCTCGGCGCTCGCCCTCGCCGCCCTCGAGTTCACCCTCGGCATCGCGGCGCGCGACCAGGTGCTGTCGCCGATCTTCATGTATGTGGTGCCGATCGCCGCGATCATCGCCAGTTGCATGTTGATTCTCTTCGGCATCCAGTTCAGGGCGCCCGACTTCGTCATCACCTATGCGGAGAAGGTCGCCGACGGATTCCGCGGCGTCCTCCGCCGGCGGCGGCCGGCCGCCGTCCCGTCCGGCAGTACATGAGGCCGGATCCGCTTCGATGATCGGACGTACTCTCGGATTTTACTTCGCGCGCCAGTTCGCGACGCTGGTTATATCGATCTTCCTGTTCTTCTTCTTTCTCGTCTTCCTCATAACCTATCTCGAATTCTTCACGCGCAACCTCGGCACGCGCGACTTCGATCCGGTCGCGGTGTTCCTCTTCGCGCTTTACCGCGTCCCGAGCATCTGCGAGGACATCCTGCCGTTCACCACCCTGTTCGGCTCGATCGCCGCCTTCATCCTGGCGAATCGCCGTCTCGAGATCGTCATCGCCCGGGCCGCCGGCATCTCGGCGTGGCAGTTCCTGATCCCGGCCTGCATCGTCGGCCTCCTGCTCGGCGGGGTGGCGACGGCGATCTACAACCCGATCTCGACCGAGCTTCGGGCGATTTCCGACCAGATGCGCGCCGACATGACCGAGAAGCGGCCGAGTCGCGGCGACAAGGGGCCGGTGTGGATCCGCCAGGCGGGCGAAGGCCGAGAGTCGCTCATCGGGGCGCTCCGAACCTCCGATGACGGCACGACGCTGTCGGACGTCACCGCCTTCGTGTTCGACGAGAACGGCGGGTTCCTGGAGCGCATCGACGCCAGGACGGCGCGCTTTGCACCGGGCGCATGGCAGATCGAGGACGCGGTGGTGACCCGGCTCGAGCGACAGCCGCGAAAGGAGGCGTCCTATCGGCTGCCCACGACGTTGTCGCCGGACCAGGTTCGGGAAACGTTTGATAACCTTGAGGCGATATCCTTCTGGGAACTGCCGAGACTGATCGACACGGCGCAACGCGCAGGGCTGCCATCGTCCCGTTATGAGCTACGCTACAACACCCTTCTCTCGAGGCCCGTGGTGCTGTTGGCAATGGTGCTGATCGCTGCCATCGTATCCTTGCGATTCTCCCGTTCCCGCGAGGTCGGGAACATGATTTTGGCTGGCGTCGCCGTGGGCTTCATGCTTTATGTCGTGTCCAAGATCGCGTGGGACTTGGGGAGCGGGGGTATCGTTCCGCCACCGCTGGCGGCTTGGCTTCCAGCGATCGTGACTTTGTTGATGGGAGCCACTGCGCTCCTGCACCTGGAGGACGGATGAGCGTCGGGGGGGATTACCGAACGCTGATCAAGGGGCTTGTGTGCCGAACCGTCGTGTCGATGACGGCGGCTGCGTTTGTCCTCATTCCGACCGCTGCGCCCCCCGTCCATGCCCAGACGCTGTCGATGGCGGACTATGCGCCGGCCAAGGTCAAGCCCGGCTCGCAGATGCTGGTCGAGGCGGAGGAGCTCGTCTACGACTACGATACCGGCTCGGTCTCGGCGGTCGGCAACGTCAAGATCTATTACATCGGCTACACGCTCGAGGCCGACCGCGTCAGCTACGTCAAGAGCACCGGCAAGCTGATCGCCAGCGGCAACGTCAAGCTGACGGATCCGAGCGGAATGGTGGTCTACGCCAACGACATAGACATCACCGAGGACTTCGCCGACGGCTTCGTCGAGTCGCTGCGCGTCGAGACCCCGGACAAGACCTATTTTGCCGCCGAGACCGCCGAGCGCACCGGCGGCGAAGGCACCACCTTCGTCAACGGCGTCTATACCGCCTGCGAGCCCTGCGAGGACAAGCCGGACAAGCCGCCGCTCTGGCAGGTGAAGGCGAAGCGGATCATCGTCGACGACAAGGAGAAGATGGTCTACTTCCACGACGCCAGCTTCGAGTTCATGGGGCTGCCGCTGGCGTGGGTTCCGTATTTCAGCGTCGCCGACCCCTCGGTGAAGCGCAAGAGCGGCTTCCTCGCTCCCTATTTCGGCTACAGCGACGACGTCGGCTGGTCGATCGCGACGCCCTATTTCCTGGCCCTCGCGCCGAACTACGACGTCACGCTCACGCCGGTCTACTTCACCGAGCAGGGCTTCCTGGGCGATGTCGAATGGCGCCACCGCCTGGCCAACGGGCAATACACGCTGCGCGTCGCCGGCATCAATCAGCGCAACCCCGAGGCGTTCCTGACCGACAGCGGCGGCGGCACCTTCGCCCAGCGCGACTTCCGCGGCGGCGTACGGACGACCGGCCAGTTCGCGCTCAGCCGCGACTGGACGCTGGGCTGGGACGGCACCCTGACCACCGACCGCACCTTCACCCAGAATTACGGCGTGCTCAACGAGGACAAGGCGAGCACGACGTCCCAGGCCTATCTCACCGGTCTGCGCGACCGGAACTACTTCGATGCGCGGGTGCAGTACTTCCAGGTCCTCGCCGACAGCACGGCGCCGAAATACGACCAGGATCGCCAGGCGGCCGCGCTGCCCGTCATCGACCACGACTACATCTTCGATGCGCCCCTGCTCGGCGGCGAGGTATCGCTCCGCTCCAACCTCACCAATCTCACCCGCCAGGCGGCCGATCCCTTCCAGATCGGCGACCAGACCTTCTATCATGGCCTCGCCGGCGACTATCTGCGCGTCACCGAGGAGATCGAGTGGCAGAAGAAGTCGGTGCTGCCGGGCGGCCAGCTGCTGACCACCTTCGCCTCGGCCCGCGGCGACTTCTACTCCATGAACCCCAACGACACGGGGGGCATGTGGCCGAACCTCACCACCGACGACACGCCGGTCCGGTTCATGCCGACCGTGGGCGCGGAGTGGAGCTGGCCGATCCTCGCGCGCGCCGGCAATTCCTCGCACGTTTTCGAGCCGATCGTGCAGGTGGTCGCGCGGCCGGACGAGCCCTATGCCGGCGAACTCCCGAACGACGATGCGCAAAGCCTGGTGTTCGACGATTCGATCCTGTTCCGGCGCGACAAGTTCTCCGGTCTCGACCGGGTCGAGGGTGGCACCCGCGTCAACTACGGCCTGCGCTATGTCGGGACGTTCAGCAACAACCTGGTGCTGGAGGGCCTGTTCGGCCAGTCGCGGATGCTCGCGGGCAAGAATTCGTTCGCCGTCAAGGACATCGCCGATGTCGGCGCCTATTCGGGCCTCGAGACGGATGCGTCGGATTATGTCGGCCGCGTCTCGCTCGGATCGGCGGGTACCAAGCTGACGCTTCGTGGCCGCTTCGACGAGAACGATCTTTCGGTGCAGCGTGCCGAGATCCAGGCGAGCCAGACCTTCAGCTGGCTGAGCGCCTCTGCCTCCTACGGGTTCATCCGCGACGTGCCTACCGCCGGCATCACGGAGCAGCAGTTCATCGACATCAACGCCTCTGCCCGGTTCGCCGAACGCTGGCGCGTCTTCGGCTCGGCCGTCTACGACGTCGCGCACAAGTCGGTCAGCAAGGACAGCATCGGCCTTGCCTACGACGACAGCTGCGTGTCGCTGTCGATTGCCTATACCGAGACGCGGAACACGCTGATCCCCGACCGCTCCCTCACCTTCCGGCTGCTTCTCCGCACCCTCGCCGAGGGCTCCGTCAACGCCAACATCTCGGGTGCGAGCAACTAGCCTCCAGGCGGCGGATCATGGTTTTGCCGGATTGTTCTGCCTCTTCTGGAGGCATCGGCCGATCTGCGCCGGCGGCATTGCGCGCGCCGTGTCGGGTCCGGCTCCCAGCAAGACGGGATTCAGCGTGATCATGCGCCTGACAAGATTCGTTCTGAGCGGATTCCTGGCATTTGCGATGCTGGGGCTCGTGTCTCCCGCATTCAGCCAGAGCTCGATCCGGGTCAAGGTCGACGATCAGCCGATCACCAGCTACGACATCCAGCAGCGGACGAGACTTCTGCAGATGACCGGCGTGCCCGGCGGCCAGAAGGCGGCGACCGAGGAGCTCATCGACGAGACGCTGCAGTTCATCGAGGCCGCCAAGATGGGCATCTCGGTAAGCGACGGCCGCGTCGACGTGGCGATCGAGGACATCTCGAACCGCCTGAAGATGACGCCGAAGCAGCTCGCCCAGGGCCTGGGGGAGCAAGGCGTGGACATCGCCACGCTGCGGCGGCGGATCAAGGCGCAGATGGTGTGGGGCCAGCTCGTCCAGATGCGGACCCGCCTGAAGGGCGGGTCGGTGAAGGGGTCCGACGTGACCGCGGCGATGTTCGCGGAGAGCGGCGGCGACAAGATCGAGACCACCGAATACACCCTCAAGCCGGTGATCTTCGTCGTGCCCAAGGGCTCCTCCGGCGGCTATGACGCCCAGCGCCGGCGCGAGGCCGAGGCGTTCCGCGGCCGGTTCCGCGGCTGCGACACACTGACCGACCAAGTGCGGGCGCTCAAGGAAGTCGTGGTGCGTCCCACCATCCGGCGGACCTCGGAGGAACTCCAGGGATCGGCCGATGGCCGGGACATCCAGGAGGCCGGCGCGGGCAAGCTGACCCGCCCGCAGCGTTCCGACGACGGCTACGTCATGCTGGCGGTCTGCACCGCCAAGGACATCCAGAGCAATGCCGCCGCGCGCGTCCAGGCGGAGAACGAGCTGATGGCGGACCTCAACAAGGATCTCGGCAAGGACTATCTGGCCGAGCTTCGCAAGAAGGCCGTAATCGAGTACAGGTGACGGTGGCCGGCACCAGCCGGCTGATCGGGGGGTGTCCGGATTTGAGCTTCGTTCCGCCGCTGGCCCTGACCATGGGCGAACCCGGCGGGGTCGGGCCGGATCTTGCCATCGCCGTCTGGCTGCGGCGTGCCGAGCTCGGCGTACCGCCCTTCTACCTGCTCGCCGATGCCGATTTCATGACGGCCCGCGCCGCCGGGCTCGGACTGGCATGCCCGATCCGGGTCGTCTCGCCCGATCAGGCGGGCGATGCCTTCACGGACGTGCTGCCGGTGGTGCCGCTCGAGGCCGCCGTCGATGCTGAGCCCGGCCGCGCCGACTCCGTCAATGCGACGGCGGTGGTCGAGGCGATCGCCCGCGCGGTGGGCGACGTCCGCTCCGGCGCGGCCTCGGCCCTGGTCACCAATCCGATCAACAAGCAGGCGCTCTATGCCGCCGGCTTCCGCCATCCGGGTCATACCGAGTTCCTCGGCACGCTGTCTGCGGCCTGGACCGGCTTCGCCGCGCGGCCGGTGATGATGCTTGCCGGGCCGGATCTCCGGGCCGTTCCGGTCACCATCCACATCCCGCTCCGCGACGTCGCCGAGATGCTGACGGCGGAGATGATCGTCGAGACCGGCCGCATCGTCGCGGCCGAATTGCGCCGGCGCTTCGCGGTCGCCGCCCCGCGGATCGCGGTGGCCGGCCTCAATCCGCATGCCGGCGAGGGCGGCACGCTGGGCCTCGAGGACCGCGCCGTCATCCTGCCCGCCGTGGAGGCGCTTCGCGCCGAAGGGATCGCCGCTTCGGGGCCGCTCTCCGCTGACGCCATGTTCCATCCGGCGGCGCGGGCGGGCTACGACGCCGCGCTCTGCATGTATCACGACCAGGCCCTCATCCCGGCGAAGACGCTCGCCTTCTCCGAGACGGTGAACGTCACCCTCGGCCTCGCCTTCGTCCGCACCTCGCCCGATCATGGCACCGCCTTCGACCTGGCCGGGACCGGGCGGGCCGATCCGTCGAGCCTCGCCGCGGCGCTCCGCCTCGCTGCCGAACTGGTCGCCAACGAACGCGCTGCATGAGCGCGATCGACGACCTTCCGCCGCTTCGCGAGGTCATCGCCCGCCACGGCCTCTCGGCGATCAAGGGCCTCGGCCAGAACTTCCTTCTCGACCTCAACCTCACCGCGCGGATCGCGCGCGCCGCCGGCAGCCTCGACGGCGTCACGGTGATCGAGGTCGGCCCGGGGCCCGGCGGGCTGACCCGGGCGCTCCTCGCCACCGGCGCAAGGAAGGTGGTGGCGATCGAGCGCGACGATCGCTGCCTCCCCGCGCTCGCCGAGATCGCGGAGCATTATCCGGGGCGGCTGGAGGTCGTCCACGACGATGCGCTCGCGGTCGACTTCCGGGCGCTTGCCGAAGGCCCGACGCGGGTCGTCGCCAATCTCCCCTACAACGTCGCGACGCCGTTGCTGGTCGGGTGGCTCCGCGCCGAGCCGTGGCCACCGTTCTACGAATCGCTCACGCTCATGTTCCAGCGCGAGATGGCGGAACGGATCGTGGCGCCGCCGGGCTCGAAGACCTACGGCCGGCTCGGCGTCCTGGCCGGCTGGCGGAGCGAGGCACGGATCCTGTTCAACGTGCCGCCCTCGGCCTTCACCCCGCCGCCGAAAGTGATGTCCTCGGTCGTCGGCCTCGTCCCGCGCCCGACTCCCCTCCCCGCCGATCCGGATGTCCTGGAACGGGTCGTCGCCGCCGCCTTCGGACAGCGCCGGAAGATGCTTCGCCAGAGCCTGCGGTCGCTGGGCATCGACCCGCTGCCGCTGCTCGCGGCGGCGGGCATCGCGCCCACGCAACGCGCCGAGGAGATCGACGTCGCGGGCTTCGTCGCCCTCGCCGACGCCTATAGGGACGCGCGCCGCTGAGGTGCCGTCACTCGGCGAGCAGGCGCGACACGTGCTCGTTGAGCGCCGTCTGGCGACCCCGCTTGTGACGCTCGGCGCGGAGGATGGTACGGGCCGTCGCCAGCGAGGCCTGCAGGTCCTCGTTGACGATGACGTACTCGTATTCCTCCCAGTGCCGGATTTCGTTCCGCGCATTGGCGAGGCGGCGGCCGATCACGTCGGCGCCGTCCTCGGCGCGGCGCTCCAGCCGGGCGCGGAGCTCGGCCATCGACGGCGGCAGCACGAAGATGCGGACGATGTCGTCCGGCATCGCCTCGGCGATCTGGCGCGTGCCCTGCCAGTCGATGTCGAACAGCACGTCCTTGCCGCCGGCCAGGGCCGCCTCCACGGGCGCGCGCGGCGTGCCGTAGAGGTTGCCGTGCACCTCCGCCCATTCGAGCAACTCGCCGCGGTCGCGCATCGCCACGAAGCTCGCCGGATCGATGAAGTGATAATGCACGCCGTTGACCTCGCTCGGGCGGCGCGCGCGTGTCGTCACGGAGACCGACAGGTTGAGGTCCGCCTCGTCCTGGAGGAGCAGCCGGCTGAGGGTCGACTTACCCGCGCCGGACGGCGAGGACAGGATCAGCATGAGCCCGCGGCGGAGGGCTTGGTCGGCCATCGGCGCTATTCCAGGTTCTGGATCTGCTCGCGGAACTGATCGACCGTCGCCTTCAGCTCGAGCCCGATCGCGGTGAGGCTCCGGTCGTTGGATTTCGAGCACAGCGTATTGACCTCGCGGTTGAATTCCTGCGCCAGGAAGTCGAGCCGGCGGCCGACCGCGCCGCCCTTCTCCAGCAGGTCCCGCGCGGCGGCGACGTGGGCGTCGAGCCGGTCGATCTCCTCGCGGATGTCGGCCTTGGTGGCGAGAAGCACCGCTTCCTGATGCAGGCGGTCGGGGTCGAGCGCCGGCACGGCATCGAGGAGCGCGGCGATCTGCTCGGCGAGCTTCCGCCGGATCGCCTCGGGCTGACGGGCCGGCACCGCCTCGGCCTGCCGCGTCAGCGCCGCGATCTGGTCGAGCCGCGCGGCGAGGATCGCCCCGATGGCAGTACCTTCGCCTCCGCGGGCTTCCGCCAGTTCGGCGAGCGCCTCGCCCAGGCCGTCGAGGATCGCGGCGTCGCCCGCGGCACGCGCCTCGTCGTCGGCATCGGCGTCCTCGATGTCGAGGACGCCGCGGATCGCGAGGATGCCGTCGACCGTGGGCGGCGCCGCATCGATCCGTTCGCGGATGCTGGCCATCCCGGCCAGGACCTGCGACAGCACCGCCTCGTTGACGACGACGCGTTGCTTGGCGCTTTCACCCTCGACGGACAGCAGTGCCTGGATGTTGCCACGGGTGAATCGCGCCGCGACCTGCTCGCGGATCGCCGATTCGAGCCGCTCGAATCCGTTCGGCGCGCGGATCCGGACATCGAGGCCCTTGCCGTTGACGCTCCTTAGTTCCCAGGCCCAGCGCACGGCATTGCCGCCCTCGGCCCGGGCGAACCCCGTCATGCTTTGAAGCGCCATCGCGCGCCGTCCCCCGGAAATCCAATGCTCGCCGAGCCGCTGCCCGGCGGCGATTTGCCGAGCGACGCGACTCGCGCCGACCTTACTGGTCGGGCTCCTGCAGCGCCATGGGTTCCTCGCCCGCAGAGACATCCTCGGGGGTCGCCGGCGGTGCCGCCGCGCCGCTCCGAACCTCGCGCCAGCGCGCGACGTTGCGGAGGTGCTCCTCGTAGGTCTCGGCGAAGGCATGCCCGCCGGTGCCGTCGGCGACGAAGAACAGGTCGCGGGTGCGCGAGGGATTGGCGACCGCCTCGAGCGAGGCGCGGCCCGGATTGGCGATCGGCCCCGGCGGCAGGCCCGGGATCTCGTAGGTGTTGTAAGGCGTCGGCGTGTCGCGATCCTTGGCGGTGGCGACGTAGCCGTCCGGCTTACCCTTGCCGCCGAAGATGCCGTAGATGAAGGTCGGGTCCGACTCGAGGCGCATCTTCAGCCGCAGCCGGTTGATGAAGACGGCGGCGACGCGGGTGCGCTCGTCGGCCAGGGAGGTCTCCTTCTCGACGATCGACGCCAGCGTCACCAGTTCGTCGATGGTGTCGATCGGCAGGTCCGGCGCGCGCCGCTGCCAGACGTCGGTGACCACCCGGTCGCGCGCCCGCATCATCAGGTTGAGCACGTTGGTGCGGGTGTCGCCGCGGCTGAACGCGTAGGTGTCGGGGAGCACCGCGCCCTCGGGCGGCACGGCCGGGGCCGGGCCGACCAGCACGCTCGCCGATTCGCGGCACTTGGCCTCCTGATCGGTGGTGAGGCCCGGGATGTCCTCCCCCTCGGGCGTGCTGTCGGCCGTCAGGCACGCGACGACCTGCTCGCTGGTCAGGCCTTCGGGAATCGTCATCCGGTAGGCGACGCTCTTGCCGTCGACGATCAGGTCCATGACGTCGCGCATCGAGGCATGGGCGGGGATAGCGTACTCGCCCGCCTTGAGGTTGGCGCCTTCGCTATGAAGCCAGACGCCGGCGACGAACAGCCATTTCGACGAGATCACGCCCTCGCGCTGGAGGCGGTCGGCGATGTCGCGCACGCCTACCCCCCTGTCGATCGTCACCGTCCGCGGCTGGTCGAAGCTGCCGGCCTTGTCGAACTGCATCTTGCCGAACAGCAGCCCGCCGCCGACGAGAACGACGCAGACGATGACGATGGTGAGGACGAAATTGAAGAACACCACCAGCGGATGGCGAACCGCCCGCGAGCGTTTCGGGGGCGGCGGCACCTGTTCCGGCTGGAGGGCTTCGGCGGGGCTTCGCGGAGCGGCCCGGTTGGCGGCGGCCAGCCGGGCCGAAAGGAGGTCGGCGTCGCTGCTGTACTGATCCTTTCCGGAATCACTCATCTCGCGCGTCTCGGCCCTGTACCGGAGTGTCGGGTGCTCGGACGTGACTGTAGCATCGATTGTGGCGGCAGAAGGATCGCGCGGCCGCTCAGGCGTGCCGGCGGAAGACGATCGAGGCGTTGGTGCCGCCGAAGCCGAAGGAGTTGGACAGCACGACGTCGATCTCGTGCTCCTTGGGCTTGTGCGGGACGAGGTCGAGCGCGGTCTCGACAGAGGGATTGTCGAGGTTGATCGTCGCCGGGGCGACGTTGTCGCGGATCGCCAGCAGCGAGAAGATCGCCTCGACCGACCCGGCCGCGCCGAGCAGATGGCCGGTCGCCGACTTGGTCGACGACATCAGCGCCTTGCCGGCGGCGTTGCCGAGCATGCGTTCGACCGCCTTGAGCTCGATCTCGTCGCCCATCTGGGTCGAGGTGCCGTGGGCGTTGATGTAGTCGATCTCGTCCGCCGTGATGCCGGCGCGCTTCATCGCCATGCGCATGCAGCGCTCGGCGCCGTCGCCGTCCTCGGCCGGCGAGGTGATGTGGTAGGCGTCGCCGGAGAGGCCGTAGCCGACCAGCTCGCCATAGATCTTCGCGCCGCGGGCGAGCGCATGGTCGAGCTCCTCAAGGACGACCACGCCGGCCCCCTCCCCGATCACGAAGCCGTCGCGGTCCCGGTCATAGGGGCGCGATGCTTCGGCCGGCCGGTCGTTGTAGCCGGTGGAGAGCGCGCGGCAGGCGGCGAAGCCGGCGATCGAGAGCCGGTTGACCGGCGATTCGGTCCCGCCCGCGACCATCACGTCGGCGTCGCCGAGGGCGATCAGACGGCCGGCGTCGCCGATCGCATGCGCGCCGGTCGAGCAGGCGGTGACGACGGAGTGGTTCGGCCCCTTGAGGCCGTGGCGGATCGACACCTGCCCGGAGGCGAGATTGATCAGACGGCCGGGGATGAAGAACGGGCTGATCCGTCGCGGGCCCCGCTCGAACAGCGTGATCGAGGCATCGTAGATGCCGCCGATGCCGCCGATGCCCGAGCCGATCAGGACACCGGTGGCGCACTGGTCGTCATGGGTCGCAGGGTGCCAGCCGGCGTCGTCGAGGGCCTGGGTCGCCGCCGCCATCGCATAGACGATGAAGTCGTCGACCTTCCGCTGCTCCTTCGGCTCCATCCAGTCGTCGGGGTCGTACAGCCCCTCCGACGTGGCGCCGCGGGGCACCCGGCACGCGATCTGGCTGGCAAGGTCATCGACGGGGAAATCGACGATCCTGACTCCGCCGCTCTTTCCGGCGAGCAGGTTCTTCCAGCTGACCTCGACACCGCAACCGAGCGGCGACACCATCCCGAGGCCGGTGACAACGACGCGTCTCATGGCACGCTCCGGCAAAGCTCCGCCCTCCGCGGACGCTTCGGCTTCACTGCTTCGGAGCGGCCGCTACGCGGCGTTCTTCTCGAGGAACTTGACCGCATCGCCGACGGTCAGGATCGTCTCTGCCGCATCGTCCGGGATCTCGACGCCGAATTCCTCCTCGAAGGCCATGACCAGCTCGACCGTGTCGAGCGAATCCGCCCCAAGGTCGTCGATGAAGCTCGCATTGTCCTGCACCTTTTCGGCGTCGACGCCGAGGTGCTCGATCACGATCTTCTTTACCCGATCACCGATATCGCTCATGTTCTCACAACCTCAATTGACCAAACTTGACCACCCCGGAAGAGCGTCCCTCCCACGAGCGGTCGTGGTCGTGGCCTGCATACGGGAGCGGAAAGCCCAATAACTCTTGGTGCAGCGTCGCCGAAACAACCGACCGCCCCAAGCCGAAAGCGCCGTCCGGAGGTCGGCATCCCAGTCGCTGGTAACACACTTCCCGAGCCTTGACCAGCGGCCGGAAAATGCCGCAGCGCACCACGGCGCGACACCGGTAGGAGCGCCGTTTCGTGTTTCATATCATAGCCATACCGCCATTGATGTGGAGCGTCTGCCCGGTCACGTAGGCAGCCTCGTCGCTCGCCAGATAGACCGCGCCGGCGGCGATCTCGAGGACCGTGCCGAGGCGTTTCGCCGGCACGCGGGAGAGCACCGCCTCCTTCTGCTTGTCGTTGAGGGCGTCGGTCATCGCCGAGCCGACGAAGCCGGGGGCGAGGCAGTTCGCCGTGACCCCGCGGCTCGCGACTTCCTGGGCGAGCGCCTTGGTCATGCCGATGAGACCGGCCTTGGAGGCCGCGTAGTTGCCCTGCCCGGCATTGCCGGTGACGCCGACCACCGAGGAGACCGAGATGATGCGGCCGTGGCGGCGCCGCATCATGCCCATCAGCACCGCGCGCGACAGCTTGAAGGCGGCGGTGAGATTGACCGCGATGACCTTGTTCCAGTCGTCGTCGCTGAGGCGGACGAACAGCGTATCGCGGGTCACCCCGGCATTGTTGACGAGGATGTCGAGATCGCCCATCGCCGCCTCGGCCTCCGGCACCAGCGCGTCGACGGCGGCCCCGTCGGAAAGATCGCAGGGCAGCACGTACACGCGGTCGCCAAGCTCGGCGGCCAGCGAATCGAGCGCCTCGCGCCGCGTGCCGGAGATGCCGACGATCGCACCCTGCCGATGCAGCGCACGGGCTATCCCGCTGCCGATCGAGCCGCTCGCTCCGGTGACCAGGGCCTTCCGCCCGCTCAGGTCGAACATCGATTTCCCCCGTCGTGTCAGGCGAGCCGCGCGGCCGCCGCGTCGATATCTTCCGGCGTGCCGGCGGTGAGCGTCTCGGCCCCGTCGGCGATGCGCTTGGCAAGGCCCGAGAGAACCTTGCCCGAGCCGACCTCGACGAAGGTGCCGACGCCGGCACCTGCCAGCCATGCGATCGTTTCCCGCCAGCGGACCATGCCGGTCACCTGGTCGATGAGGTTGCGCCGGATCGCCTCCGGGTCGGTCTCCGGGCGCGCAGTGACGTTGGCGACGACCGGCGCAGCCGGCGCCATGATGGTCACGGCGCGGAGCGCCTCCGCCATGACCGTCGCCGCCGGCGCCATCAGCGCGCAATGGAAGGGAGCGCTCACCGGCAAGAGCACGGCGCGCCGGGCGCCGCGTTCCTTGGCGACCTCGACCGCACGCTCGACGGCGGCCTTGTTGCCCGAGACCACGACCTGTCCGGAGCCGTTGTCGTTGGCGACGTCGCAGACCGCACCCTCCGCCGCATCGGCGGCGATCGCGCGGGCGGCCTCGAGATCCATGCCGAGGAGCGCCGCCATGGCGCCCTGCCCGACCGGCACCGCTTCCTGCATCGCCTTGCCGCGGATGCGGAGCAGTCTCGCCGCGTCGCCGATGGCCAGGCTGCCGGCCGCGGCGAGCGCCGAATATTCGCCGAGCGAGTGGCCGGCGACATAGGCGACCTTGTCGATGCCGACGTCCTTCATGGCGAGCACGCGCGTCGCGGCGAGGCTCACCGCCATCAGCGCCGGCTGGGCATTCTGGGTCAGGGTCAGGGTCTCGATCGGACCGTCGAAGACGATCGCCGACAGCTTCTCGCCGAGGGCGTCATCCACCTCGTCGAAGACGGCGCGCGCTTCCGGGTAGGCCTCGGCCAACGCCCGGCCCATGCCCACCGACTGGCTGCCCTGGCCGGGAAATGTGAATGCGATGCTCATGCCGCTCCGTGGCGCTGGAAAAATCCGCGCCTTGTGGTCATTGCTTGCGGCGGCTGTCAAGACGCGGCGCGGCAGGGCGCCCGGGGCGGGCGCCCGCCGTCGCACGCGGCGTCAGGGCTGCTTGGTGAGGCGAGCGCAGTTGGCCTGCGCGTCGTCGCCGATCTCGATGTAGCAGATGTCGAGCGTCGTATCGGACTGGATGGTGCCGGCCACCATGCCGTCGTTGCCGCCGTAGAAGAACGCCTTGCCGTCGGGCGCGATCGCGCCGACCGCGTCCTCGGTATAGGTCGTGCCGTCGACGTCGAAGCTGATTTGAGCGCGGAACACGTTCTCGTCCTGCTCGGTGACGACGAGCGTCTGCTTGCCGCTCACAACGCCGTCCGGCGTCATGCCCTTGCCGGTACCGGACCAGGTGCCTGTGATGTCCGGGGCGTCCTGCGCCAGGGCCGGTACGGAGATGACGACCGCGAGCATTGCGGCGGCAGAGAGCAGTTTCATCCTGATGTTCCCTTTACTTCGCGCTGGGCCCTATCGGCCATGCAACCGCTCGCCCGGCTTTCACTCTTTCGACGCAGGAACCTTACACCGCTTCTGCCGTTGCGCCATGAACCGCCACACCCCGAAGGAGGCGAAGGACATGCTTCGAGCAACGACCGTCGTGGCCGCGGGCGCCATTCTCTTTGCTGCCGCCACCGTCGGCGCTGCGGCGGCTCCGGGCTTCGCCAAGGGCAACGTCAATCTCCGCACCGGACCCGGCACCGGCTATGCCCGCATCGCCACGATCCCCGCCGGCGCCCGGATCAACGTTCTCCGCTGCGGCGGCTGGTGCGAAGTGGTCTTCAACGGCCGGCGCGGCTGGGCGTCCGCATCCTATATCGCGCGCGGCGGGGTGCGGCCGCCACGCGGCGGATACGTCATCCTGCCCGACCGGTCGCTGTGCCACGGCCCGCAGGCCTGGTCCCTGCCCTACTGCGAGACGCCGCTCGAACGCTCCATGCGCGACTTCGAGCAGAGCAACCGGGACTGGAACGCCCGCCAGCGCGGGCGGCGTTGACCGGCAGCTCCGGCTCGGCTTGAATCCGCGCCGGAGGAGATCGCATGCCCACCTACGTTGCGTTGCTGCGCGCCGTGAACGTCGGCGGGACGGGCACGTTGCCGATGAGCGA
>JBIQKL010000001.1:87178-91239 GCA_044506555.1 Hyphomicrobiales bacterium
TTTTCCGCCGCGTGTCGCATATAAGGCGCCGTCCGCTGACGGACCCCGGCCGGGGGCTGAACGGAGGCGTGTGGCGCGAGCCGCGCGAGGGCCACGAGGGTCCGTCTTCCGGTGTTCCCGCTCTCGAAGGACTTTGCGACGCCTTTCCGACGGCTTCGCGGAGGCTATGCGCCGGGAACAGAGGAAAGGCGAAATGGCACTATACGAGCATATATTCCTGGCACGACAGGACGTGTCGAGCCAGCAGGTCGAGGCGCTCGTCGAGCAGTTCAAGGGCGTCATCGAGGCCGGCGGCGGCCAGGTCACCAAGGTCGAGCCTTGGGGCCTCAAGACCCTTACCTACCGCATCCGCAAGAACCGCAAGGCTCATTTCACCCTGATGAACATCGACGCGCCCGCTGCCGCGGTTGCCGAGATGGAGCGCCAGGAAAGCATCCACGAGGACGTTCTCCGCCGCCTCACGATCAAGGTCGAGGAGCTCGAGGAGGGTCCCTCCGCGATGCTCCAGAAGCGCGACCGGGACGATCGCCGCGACGATCGCCCGGGTGGCGGCGGCCGCTTCGGCGACCGTCCGCGCCGCGACGACCGGCCGCCTCGCCGGGACGACCGTCCGCGTCGTGACGAGGACGGGGAAGGCACCGTCGGAGGAGACGAATAATGGTCGACATCAATCAGCTTCCGACGCGCCGCCCCTTTTTCCGCCGGCGCAAGACCTGTCCTTTCTCCGGCGCCAATGCGCCGAAGATCGACTACAAGGACGTCCGGCTCCTGCAGCGCTACATCTCCGAGCGCGGCAAGATCGTGCCGTCGCGCATCACGGCGGTCTCGGCCTCGAAGCAGCGTGAGCTGGCCCGCGCCATCAAGCGCGCGCGCTTCCTCGGGCTGCTGCCGTATGTGATTAAGTAGGCAGTCGGCAGTCGGCAGTCGGCAGTCGGCAGTCGGAAAGGGCAACCGCTTCCTTCTGCCGCGCTGCAACAAGGAAATGCAATGAGCTGAGGCGGCGGCGATCTGGCGTACGGCATCTTCACGACTGCCGACTGCCGATTGCCGACTGCCCATCCTCCCTGGTTGGGTCAGCCCCGCAACGCCGCGGCGAGCTGCCCCTAACCGCCCGAAGGCGGGACAGCGACGACGATGGTTCAGGTTGCTCTTGTCGGGATCGGTGCGGGCCTTGCGTCCGCGCTCCTGTTCGTGTCGCCGTTCGGCGGGACGCTGCTCGCCCTGCCGCTCTTCATCCTTTCCGCCCTTCCCGTCGCGATCGCCGGCCTCGCCTTCGGCAGCCTATCCGGCATCGTCGCCGCCGCTGCTGCGGCGCTCACCATCGGCGCCGCCATCGCCGTCCCGGCCGGCTTCATCCACCTCGCCCTGTTCGGCGCGCCGATGGCGTGGGGATGCCGTCTCGCCTGGCTGTCGCGGAACGACGGGCCGAGCGGCGAGACCGAATGGTTCCCGATCGGACGCATCCTGCTCCACGGCGCAGCGGCGACCGCCCTCGGGCTGATCGTGGTCGGCTTCATCATCGGCTACGATCCCGCGACGCTGACCACCGAGATCACCGCGGCGCTCACCGAATGGATGGCGCAGGCGCCGGACGGATCGCCGCCCGAGGCGGCAGAGCTCGAGCCGTTCGTCCGCTTCAACGTCGTGGCGATGCCGTTCACCACCGGATCGCTGCTGGTCATCTTCTTCGTCCTCAACCTCTGGCTCGGCGCCCGCATCGCCGAGGCGTCTGGCCGGCTGCCGCGGTCGCGCGAACGGCTGTGGACGGCGGTCCTGCCCAACGCGGCGATCGCGGTGTTCGTCGCGGCGCTGGTCCTCGCCTTCGTTCCCGGCCCGGTCGGCTATGCGGCCGGCGCCGTCGCGGGCGCGTTCGGCGGGGCGCTGGCGCTGATCGGGCTCGCCGTGATCCATGCCGTGACGCTCCACAACACGGTCCGGGTGCTGATCCTCGTCACCATCTATGTGGTCCTCGCCTTCTTCGGCGGCCTGCCGATCATCCTCCTGACCTTCCTCGGCATCGCCGAGGCCTTCCTGCATTTCCGTGCCCGCCGCCTGCGCGGGCCCTCGTCCCACAACACCTGAATCGAAGAAAAGGAGTCGTTCCCATGCAAGTCATCCTCCTCGAGCGCATCGCGCGTCTCGGCCAGATGGGCGACGTCGTCCGCGTCCGCGACGGCTATGCCCGCAACTTCCTGCTGCCCCAGGGCAAGGCGCTCCGCGCCACCAAGGAGAACGCCAAGCGCTTCGAGGCGGAGCGCGCCCAGCTCGAGGCCCGCAACCTCGACCGCAAGAACGAGGCGGCGGCCGTCGCCGAAAAGCTCGACGGGCAGTCCTTCATCGTCGTCCGCCAGGCCGGCGAGACCGGCCAGCTCTACGGCTCGGTCAATGCCCGCGACGTCGCCGAGATCCTGACCGCGGGCGGTTTCACCGTCGGCCGGCCGCAGGTGGTGCTCAACCACCCGATCAAGGCGATCGGCCTCCATACCGTCGCCATCGCCGTTCATCCCGAGGTCGAGTGCAACGTGACCATCAACGTCGCGCGGAGCGAGGACGAGGCGGCCCGCCAGGCCCGCGGCGAGGACCTCAGCCTCCGTGATTTCGGCGACGAGGACGAGGAGAGGGAGGAAGGGGAACAGGTCGAGGCGGGCGCCGATGCAGAGGCGGAAAGCGAAGCGGCCGATGCGACCGAACCCGCGGCCGAGGGCGAGTCGGAGTCCGCCGCTTAGACGACTCTACGGCTGCCACCATGATGGTTGAGGCATCGCATGCGGTGGTAGTAACATCTGCGCGAGGGCCGTGCGCGGCGCGGCCCTCGACTCATGAACGATACTGGCGCGGCGCGCAATGAACACTCTCCTCCATGCATTCCTGAAGCGGACGATCAAGAAGGGCTCCATCGAGATCGTCGACTCGACCGGCAAGACGCACACGTACGGCGACGGCTCGCTGGCGCCGGTGCGCATACGGTTCAACCGAGCGAGCGCCGAGAGGAACGTGATCCTCTATCCGGGCCTCAAGCTCGGCGAGGAGTTCATGGACGGCGGCTTCGACTTCGAGGTCGGCTCGATCTACGACTTCATGGAGACGATCTTCATCAACACGGGCGGCCGCGATCCGACCACCCTGATGAAGGTCGGCGCCAAGCTGCGCTTCCTCACCCGCCGTCTCCGTCAGATCAACACGACGCGGAAGTCCAAGCAGAACGTCGCCCATCACTACGATCTCGACGGGCGGCTCTATTCACTCTTCCTCGACAGCGACCAGCAATATTCCTGCGCCTATTTCGAGGACGGCGAGCCCGACCTCGAGGCGGCGCAGCTTGCCAAGAAGCGCCACATCGCGGCGAAGCTGGCGCTCCAGCCTGGGATGAAGGTGCTCGACATCGGCTGCGGCTGGGGCGGGCTCGGCCTCTACCTCGCCGACCGCTGCGGTGTCGAGGTCACCGGCGTGACGCTTTCGGAGGAGCAGCACGCCGTCGCCAACCAGCGCGCCAAGGATCGCGGCCTGTCGGATCGCGCGCGTTTCCTGCTCCAGGACTACCGCAACGTCAAAGGCCCGTTCGACGCCATCGTCTCGGTGGGCATGTTCGAGCATGTCGGCGTCAATAACTACCGGACGTTCTTCAACGTCTGCCGCGACCTGCTGGCTCCGGACGGCGTCGCCCTGATCCATTCGATCGGCCGCTTCGACGGGCCCGGCGATACCAATGTCTGGATCCAGAAATACATCTTCCCGGGCGGCTACATCCCCGCGGTCTCCGAGGTGGTGCCGGCGATCGAGAAGGCCGGCCTCAAGATCACCGACATGGAAATCCTGCGGATGCACTACGCGATGACGCTCCGCCAATGGCGCGAGCGCTTCCTCGCCCAGCGCGACCGGGTGAAGGCGATCTACGACGAGCGCTTCTGCCGGATGTGGGAGTACTACCTGGTCGGCTCGGAGATCTCGTTCCGCTACTGGGACCTGATGAATTTCCAGATCCAGTTCACCCGGCACCAGCACGCGCTGCCGCTCACCCGCGACTACATGTTCGAGGCGGAGAAGGCGCTCCGCATCAAGGA
>JBIQKL010000001.1:91339-104674 GCA_044506555.1 Hyphomicrobiales bacterium
TGCCGCTCACCCGCGACTACATGTTCGAGGCGGAGAAGGCGCTCCGCATCAAGGACCGCCGCATCGAGGAGCACGAATCGCTCAAGATCGCGGGGGAGTAGGTCGCAAGGCCGGCGCGATTGGGCACATCGCGACATTGCCGCTGACCCGCCCCCTCTCCCGTAGGGAGAGGGAGGCAGGCCCTTACCAAGGCTGGCACCATTGTTTGCCGCGACGGCAACGGCCCGACTCCGCGACGTGGCTTCGTCACATCGTCACGACGCGAGCAGATGGCCCGCCCCCTCTCCCATGGGGAGAGGATAGCGAGACTCGCTGCGCCGAAGGCGAAGCGTAGTCGAGCTTGGTGAGGGGCGTGACCTTGCCGGCGAGCACGCCGCGACCTTCCCGATGTTCCGCCCCTCACCGACCTCCGCATCGGCCGCGAGCGGCCGTGCTCCGGTATCCTCTCCCCACGGGAGAGGGGGCGGGCCTTCTCCCAACCCCGCGTTCCTTGTTTGCCGTGACGGCAACGAATGCCATGGAGAAAGGAGAGGCCGGCCCCCCCTCCCCCGAAGACTTACAACCCGAGCTTCGCCTTGAGCAGTTCGTTGACGGCCTGCGGATTGGCCTTGCCGCCGCTCGCCTTCATCACCTGGCCGACGAACCAGCCGAGCATCGCCGGCTTGGCCTGCACCTCGGCCGCCTTAGCGGCATTGTCGGCGATGATCTTCTCGACGATGGCCTCGATCGCACCGGTGTCGGTGACCTGTCTGAGGCCCCGCGCCTCCACCACGGCCCGCGGGTCGCCACCCTCCGCCCAGACGATGTCGAAGACGTCCTTGGCGATCTTGCCGGAGATCACCCGTTCCGCGATCAGGTCGAGGATGGCGCCGAGCTGATCGGCCGACACCGGGCTCGATTCGATCCCCTTCCCTTCCTTGTTCAGCCGTCCGAACAGGTCGTTGATCACCCAGTTGGCGGCTGCCTTGGCGTCGCGGCCGGTGGCCACCGCCTCGAAGAACTCGGCGCTCTCCTTCTCCGCGGTGAGAACGTCCGCATCGTAGGCACTGAGCCCGAGCTCGGCGACGAATCGTGCCCGCTTCGCGTCCGGCAGCTCCGGCAAGGCCGCCGCCAGCGCATCGACGAAAGCCTGGTCGATCTCGAGCGGCAGAAGATCGGGATCGGGGAAGTAGCGGTAGTCGTGCGCCTCCTCCTTCGTCCGCATCGCCCGGGTCTCGCCGCGACCGGGATCGAACAGCCGCGTCTCCTGCTCGATCGTGCCGCCGTCCTCGATGACGCCGACCTGCCGCCGCGCCTCGTATTCGATCGCCATGCCGAGGAAGCGGATCGAGTTGACGTTCTTGATCTCGCAGCGGGTGCCGAGCGGCTCGCCGGGGCGCCGCACCGAGACGTTCACGTCGGCGCGGAGATTGCCTTTCTCCATGTCGCCGTCGCAGGTGCCGAGATAACGCAGGATCGTCCGGAGCTTGGAGACGTACGCCTTGGCCTCGTCGGCCGTGCGGAGGTCGGGCTTCGACACGATCTCCATCAGCGCCACGCCGGACCGGTTGAGGTCGACCAGGCTCATCGTGGCGTGCTGGTCGTGGATCGACTTGCCGGCGTCCTGCTCCAGATGGAGCCGCTCGATGCCGACGACGATCGGCTCTCCGTCCGGCATGGCCACCGTGACGATGCCTTCGCCCACCACCGGCTGCTTGTACTGCGAGATCTGGTAGCCCTGCGGCAGGTCCGGGTAGAAGTAGTTCTTCCGGTCGAAGACGCTGTGCAGGTTGATCTTCGCATTGAGGCCGAGGCCGGTCCTGACGGCCTGGGCGACGCATTCCCGGTTGATCACCGGCAGCATGCCGGGCAAGGCGGCGTCGACCAGGCTGACGTGGCTGTTCGGCTCGCCGCCGAACGCGGTCGAGGCGCCCGAGAAGAGCTTGGCGTTCGACGTTACCTGGGCGTGGACCTCGAGACCGATGACCACCTCGAAGTCGCCCGTAGCGCCCTTGATCAGCTTCGCCCGGCCGTCGGTTCTCGGAGCATCGTTCATCGGCAGACCCTCTTCTGCTTTGGGTATCGGAGCGCGTGCCGCCATCGTCAAGCCTTGTTCATACGCTGTCCGTCCGCTCCGATCCGGGCGCTTCAACTTCCCGTCGCATCATCCCTGGATTTCGCATTGCAACATATGTGACGAAATTGTGCTGCAATGCACTAAGCGCATCGCAGCCATGCGAAATCTCGGTCTGCTCAGCTCGATCCCAGGCGCCTATCTTCACCCTCGAAGCGACGGGAACGAACCTGAAGTCGCCACGGAATACGGACTGAAAGGGCTACGAAAATGACTAACCGTTTTGTCCAGGGCTACCGCAACTGGCGGAAGTATCGGGACACCTACAACGAGCTGATGCGGCTCAGCCAGCGCGATCTGGACGATCTCGGCATCAACCGCGTTGATATCCCGGCTATCGCCCGCCAGTCTGCAAAGATCTAACCCGAATTCGTCCAGGCGCCCTCCTCCCGCGCCCGGACGGACGAGAGCCAAGCCCCCTCCTCCCTGGCTTCGGCTCTCACCTTAGAGAAACGCCCGCCGATCCTTCCTCCCCGGCGGGCGTTTTTCTGTTTGTACCGGCCTTCCCCCTTGCGGCGCGAGCGCGGCCCGCCGACTATCGGCGGATGGGAGATGGCGGCAGCAATGGCGAGGGCGGCCCGGCTCGTTCGCGGATCGTTCGGGCGATCCTCCTGACGCGGCAGCCGACCCTCTTTGCCCGCAAGCTCTGGTCTCACCGCCCCGGCGCCGCGCGTCGGCGATGGGCCGCCGAGCGGGCCGGTCTGGTTGCGGAAGTGCACCGGCTGGCGGGCGAACACCGCGATCTCCTCGATTCGCTGAGATTGGAGCAATCCACCTCGGCCGCGCTGCGGTCGGCGGCTGACGAGGCGCTCCGTATCGCCCGGGACCCCGCCTGCCGGACGCCAGCGCTGGAACTGCTCGCGTTGCTCGCGCCGATGAACGCCCGCGGCATCGCCAAGGCGCGCTTCGGCCGCGGACGCGACGGCGGCTATGTGATGCTCGACGACCTAGCCGGCATCGACTGCGCGATCTCGTGCGGCATTGCCGACGAGACCTCATGGGACATGGCGATCGCCGAGCGCGGCATCCCGGTCATCCAGGTGGACGATTCCATCGACGCGCCGATAGACGGCCATCCCTTGTGGACCTTCCATCGCCGCCGCGTGGTCGGCCAGGCGACCGGGCCCTCCGAGACGTCCCTGACCGATCTGCTCGCGATGATTCCCGGCGGATCCGGTGCGGTGATCGGCAAGATCGACATCGAGGGATCGGAATGGGAGGCGCTTCCGTCTGCCGACGCCGTGCTGGCGCGCTTCAGGCAGGTGGTCATCGAATTCCACGACCTCCATCGGGTCATCGAGCCGGAATGGCGCCGCCGGGCATTCGCGCTGCTTCGCGCGATCCACGTCACGCACCAGCCGGTGCACGTTCACGGCAACAATTGCCGGCCGCTGGCGGTGATCGGCGGCGTTCCGGTCCCGGACGTCTGCGAGGTCACCTTCGCGCTTCGGTCGCGATACCGCTTCGCGCCGGACGCCGGCCATTGCCCGACGCGGCTCGACGCCCCGAACGCCCCGACCATTGCCGAGCTCAGCTTCGCCTGCCGTGCCCTCGACGGTTGACACCGCAACGCCGTCGTTCCACCACCCCGGCATGAACGACATCGATCCGATCCATATCGTCGGCGGCGGGCTCGCCGGCTCGGAGGCCGCATGGCAGGCCGCAACCCGCGGCGTGCCGGTGGTCCTGCACGAGATGCGCCCGGAGCGCGGCACGGAGGCACACAAGACCGACCGACTGGCCGAGCTGGTCTGCTCCAACTCGTTCCGCTCCGACGACGCCGAGACCAATGCCGTCGGCCTCCTGCACGCCGAGCTCCGCCGCGCCGGCTCCCTCATCATGAAAACGGCCGACACCCATCAGGTGCCGGCGGGCGGCGCCCTCGCGGTCGATCGCGAGGGATTCGCCGAAGCCGTCACCGCTGCGGTCACCGGGCACCCCCTGATCCGCGTGGAGCGCGGCGAAGTCGCGGGCCTGCCGTCCGCCGATTGGGACAACGTCGTCATCGCCACCGGCCCCCTCACCTCGGCCGCACTCGCCGAAGCGATCCGGAGCCTGACCGGTGAGGACGCCCTCGCCTTCTTCGACGCGATCGCGCCGATCGTCCATTTCGATACGGTCGACATGGACGTCGCCTGGTTCCAGTCCCGCTACGACAAGACCGGCCCGGGCGGCACCGGCAAGGATTACATCAACTGCCCGCTCGACAAGGCGACCTACGAGGCGTTCGTCGACGCCCTCCTCGCCGGCGACAAGCACAAGCATCACGACTGGGAGAAGGTGCCCTATTTCGACGGCTGCCTGCCGATCGAGGTGATGGCGTCGCGCGGCCGGGAGACGCTCCGCTACGGCCCGATGAAGCCGGTGGGCCTCACCAATCCGCATCGCCCCGGCGAGAAGCCCCATGCCGTCGTCCAGCTCCGCCAGGACAATGCGCTCGGCACGCTCTACAACATGGTCGGCTTCCAGACCGAGCTCCGCTACGCCGTGCAGGCGGACATCTTCCGGATGATTCCCGGACTCGGCGCGGCGCAGTTCGCCCGCCTCGGCGGCCTTCACCGCAACACCTACCTCAACTCGCCGCGCTTGCTGGACGGCACGCTCCGCCTCAAGGCCATGCCGCGGCTCCGCTTCGCCGGGCAGATCACCGGCTGCGAGGGCTATGTCGAATCGGCCGCCATGGGTCTGCTCGCCGGGCGCTTCGCCGCCGCCGAGCGGCTCGGGGAGCCGGTCGCCGTGCCGCCTGCGACGACGGCGCTCGGCGCGATCCTCGGCCATATCACCGGCGGTCACATCGAGGCCGACGACGAGCCGGGCAAGCGCTCCTTTCAGCCGATGAACGTCAATTTCGGCCTGTTTCCGCCGATCGAGGTGGTGCGCCAGCCCGGCGTCCGCATGTCCGGCGTCGAGCGCGGCAAGGCCAAGAAGCGGGCGATGAGCGCGCGGGCTCTCCGCGACCTCGACGCGTGGCTCGGCCGGATGCCGGCCGAGGCGGCGGAGTAGCGGGTCAGAACCGTCCCGCCCGCGCCGCGCGCCAGAGCGTCCATTGTCGGCGGAACGGCGAGGCGTCTGCCGCACTACGGAGCGGATCGAAGTCCGCACGCGCCATCCGACCGAGATAGACCGGCACCATCGCCGCCGGCAGCAACGCCGGCAGCAGCGCCTCGTTCGTGCCGGTCCAGGCGATTCGGGCCTCCGCCAGCCTCTCCCCGGCACGATCCCGAAGCTCCGCGACGGTGGCGGGCACGCCGTCCGGCATGCCGCCGTGCCGGGCGAGCAGATCGGCCGGCAGGAAGGACTGGCCCTCCGCCGCATTCCGGGACAGTGCCCGGAGCAGCGACGTCAGCGCGATCGCCACGCCGGCGAGGCCGGAAACCTCCGCCGTGCCGGGATCGCGCCCGCCGGTGAGGACCATGGCGCCGAGCTGGATGAGCGCCGATTCCGTGTCTCCGGCATAGCCTTCGAGATCGTTCAGCGAAGGCATGGGATCGTCGTAGAGATCGAAGATCCGCGCCCGGAGCAGGTTGTCGAAGGCGACCAGCGGCAGGTTGAACTGCGCGATCGCCGCGGCCACGGCCGCCGCCACGGGGCTGCCGCCGTGCTCGCCGCGGATCGCGGTCTCCCACCATTTGAGCCGGATCTCGCCGAGCGTCGGATCGCTCACCTTGCGGCGGATGTCCGCGACCTCGCGTGCGAAGGCATGGAGCGCGAGAAGATGCGGCCGCGCCGCGGCCGGCGCGAACAGGTCGGCAAGGTATCGGTCCGGATCGCGCGCGCGCACGATCTCGGCGCAATGACGGATGGCGTCGTCGGTCACGGGCTCAGATATGGTCCGTGCAGGCGCCTCAGTCCACTGCGACGAGCGCCGCCGCCACCGCCCGATCCTCGGCGAGGAGCACGTTGAAGGTCCGCACCGCCGCCCCCGTCGACATCGCATCGGAGACGATTCCCGCCTCGCGGAGCGCGACGGCGAGGTCCGGCGCGAGCGGCTCGATCTCGCGCCCGGTCCCGACCAGGAGCACCTCGATCCCGTCGGCCTCCGCGAACACCCGGGCGAGCGTCTCCCGGTCGATCACGCCCGCGGGATCCCAGCCATATATGCCGCTCGGAACGGAAAGGATCGAGCCGCGATGCGACATGCCGGCGAAACGGAAGCCGCCGTTGCCGTATGAGTCGATCGGGGCGCGGCCGGGGAAATGCGCGTTGCGGACGACGATGCCCGCCATCGGTCAGGCCTTCGCCGGCTTCGCCGTGTCGGCCTCGCCCTTCTCCGCCTTTTCCTTGTCGAGGTCGCCCGGCCGCAGGCCGAAATAGATGAGCATCGGCGCGGCGATGAAGATCGACGAATAGGTGCCGATGACTACGCCGAACATCATCGCCAGCACGAAGTCGCTGATCACCTCGCCACCGAAGAAGTAGAGCGAGGCGAGCGCCAGCAGCGTGGTGAGGCCGGTGACGGTGGTACGGGCGAGCGTGTCGTTGATGGCGCGATCGATCAGTTGGTCGATCGGCATCTTCTTGTATTTTCGAAGCGTCTCGCGGATGCGGTCGTAGACCACGACGGTGTCGTTGAGCGAGTAGCCGACGATGGTGAGGAGCGCGGCGATGCTCGCCAGGTCGAACTGCAGCTTGAATACCGCGTAGAAGCCAAGGGTCACGACCAGGTCGTGCACCGTCGAGACGATGGCCCCGATCGCGAATTGCCACTCGAATCGGAACCAGATGTAGATCAGGATGCCGAACAGCGCGACCGCCATGCCGACGGCGCCGTTGAAGGCGAGTTCCCCGGAGACGCGCGGACCGACGATCTCGACCCGCCGGAACTCGACCGAATCGGCGAGCGTGGTTCGGATGCTGGTGATCGCCTCCTGCTGGGCCGTCTCGCCGCCTTCCTGCTGCTGGATGCGGATCAGGATGCTGGTGTCGCCGTCGGGATCGCTGACCTCCGTCACCTGCACGTCGCCGAGGCCGAGCTCGTTGACCTGCGAGCGCACCGAGGCGATGTCGACGGAGGCGGCGATCGGCTTGACCTCGATGATCGTGCCGCCGCGGAAATCGATGCCGTATTCGGGCCCGACGAACACGAACAGGATGATCGACGCGACGGCCAGCAGCCCGGAGATGGTGAAGTTCACCAGCCGGAGCCGCATGAACGGGATCTTGGTGTCGTCCGGTATCAGGCGGATCGGGAACTTCATCGGCGTGTCTCCCCGGCCTCGCGTCAGAGTCGGATGACGGTCGGCCGCCGCCAGCGCACCCAGAGGGCGACGATGAGGCGGGTGAAGGTGAAGGCGGTGAACAGGGTCGTGATGATACCGACGGCGTGGGTGACGGCAAAGCCCCGGACCGGCCCCGAGCCGAGGTAGAACAGCACGGCGGCGGCGATCAGGGTCGTCAGGTTGGCGTCCATGATGGTGCCGAGCGCCTTCTGGAAGCCGACGTCGATCGACTGGATCGCCGAACGCCCGTTTCGGTATTCCTCACGGATGCGCTCATAGATCAGCACGTTCGAGTCGACCGCCGTACCCACCGTCAGGACGATGCCGGCGATGCCTGGAAGGGTCAGCGCCGCCCCCAGCACGGTGATGACTGCGAAGATCAGCATCACGTTGACCAGCACGGCGAGGTTGGCGATCAGGCCGAAGAAGCCGTAGGTCAGGAACATGAAGACGAACACGGCGGCGATGCCGATGATCGAGGCGATGCGCCCGGCCTCGATCGAGTCCGCGCCGAGGCCGGGGCCGACCGAGCGTTCCTCGACGATGGTGAGCTTCGCCGGCAGCGAACCGGCGCGGAGCAGGATCGCCAGGTCGTTGGCCGACTGGACGGTGAAGCTGCCGCTGATCTGCCCGGAGCCGCCGATGATCGGCTCGCGGATCTGCGGCGCCGAGATGACCTCGTCGTCGAGGACGATCGCGAACAGCCGCCCGACGTTCTCGGTCGTCACCTGGCCGAACTTCGACGCCCCCGAACCGGACAGGCGGAAGTTGACGACCGGCTCGTTGGTGCGCTGGTCGAACGCCGTCTGGGCGTCGCTCAGGTCCTCGCCGGTCAGGAGCGGCGTATCCTGGAGGACGTAGGAGAGACCCGGCGTCTCGGCAGAGGGCACGACGATGGTCCCGGGCTGCGGCGGCTGGGTCTCGGCGCCGGAGAACTGACTCTCGACGAGATGGAAGGTGAGCTGCGCGGTCTGCCCGACGATGTCCTTGAGACGCTCCGGATCGTCGAGGCCGGGCGCCTCGACCAGGATGCGGTCGGATCCCTGGCGCTGGATGCTCGATTCCGACGTGCCGAGCTCGTCGATGCGGCGGCCGATGACCTCGATCGATTGCGAAACGATGCCGCGGACCCGCTGCTCGAGCCCTGCGTCCGAATAGGCGAGCCGCATCAGCCCGTCGGCGCCGGTGCTCAGCTCGAACTCGTTGACGCCGGCACCGCCGAGAAGATTGGTGGAAAGCGGGTTCTGCAGCGCCTCGAGACGGGTCCGGGCGAGATCGATCTGCTCGGGGTCACGGACGCGGAGCTGGACGCCGTTGCCCTGGATGGCGAGGCCGGTATAGCCGATGCGCGGCGCCTCGAGCATCGCCTTGCGGACGTCGGAAAGGAGCGTGCGGAGCCGCTTGTCGACGTAGTCGGTCCGGTCGACCTCATAGAGCAGATAGGCGCCGCCCTGCAGGTCGAGACCGAGAGTCATCTGCCGGTGGGGCAGCCAGCCCGGCCAGCTTGCTACCGTTTCCCTCGAGAAGAAGTTCGGCACGATGGCGATGAAGCCAGCCAGCACGACGAGCAGGATGGCGATGATCTTCCAGCGGGCGAAATGGAGCATCGGTCAGGTCCCGGCGACGGAGAGCGGCACGCCCCGCCTCAGCCGTTCTCCTTGACCGGTTCACCCTTCGCCCGGACTTCCGCGACCATGCCGCGGACGATCCGCACCCTCACGTTCTCGGCGAGGTCGACCTGGAGCTCGCCGTCGTCGCTCACCTTGGCCACCTTCCCGATCAGCCCGCCCGAGGTGACGATGGTGTCGCCCCGGCGCAGATTCGCGATCATCTCCTGGTGGCGCTTCGCCTTGAGGCGCTGCGGCCGGATGATCAGGAAATACATGATCACGAAGATCAGGATGAAGGGCAGGAACTGCACCAGCATGTCGGCGCCCCCTGGGGCTGCCCCGGCCTGGGCATAGGCTGGTGTCACGAACATCCGTTTCGCTTGCTCCTTCGCGGAATTGCGGCACTGCCGAAAGCGGCGCGGACTATAGCGATGCCCGTTCCCTTTGCAAACGCATATAGGCGGCTTTTTCGCGCCGCGCGAGTGCCGAATGCGCGGCGTCGACGAGACGGGACTTGACCGCGGCGCCGCAATCGATGCCCATGGCGGCCGCCTGCCATCGATGCGCGTGGGGACCGTCCTTGACCGAAGAGGCTCTGAAATCCATTGCCGAACAGCTCGCGCTGCTCGTGAAGCATGTCGAGCGGACCGTGCCGCCGCTCCCCACGCCGCCCGACTTCGACGCCGCCGACGCCTTCGTCTGGCAGCCTGAGGGCCGGCGCCTTCAGCCGGTGCCGCATGTCAGCCGGGTGGACCTGTCGCTGCTTCGCGGCGTCGACCGGATGCGGGACATCCTCCTCGACAACACCGTCCGCTTCGCGCGGGGCCTGCCGGCCAACAACGTCCTCCTCTGGGGCGCCCGCGGCATGGGCAAGAGCTCGCTGGTCAAGGCGGCGCATGCATCGGTGAACCAGATGCCCGGCATCGCACCGGCCAAGCTCGTCGAGATCCACCGCGAGGACATCGAGACGCTGCCCGAGCTGATGGCGCTGCTGCGGGCGGTCCCCCAGCGTATCATCCTCTTCTGCGACGATCTGTCCTTCGACGGCGACGATACCTCGTACAAGTCGCTGAAGGCGGCGCTCGAGGGCGGCATCGAGGGCCGGCCGGACAATGTCGTGTTCTATGCGACCTCCAACCGCCGCCACCTGCTGCCGCGGGACATGATGGAGAACGAGCGCTCGACGGCGATCAACCCGAGCGAGGCGGTCGAGGAGAAGGTGTCGCTGTCCGATCGCTTCGGCCTGTGGCTCGGCTTCCACAAATGCAGCCAGGACGAGTACCTTGCCATGGTCCGCGGCTACGTCGCCCATTACGGCATTCCGGTCGACGACGCCGAGCTGCAACGCGACGCGCTCGAATGGGCGACGACCCGCGGGGCGCGGTCCGGCCGCGTCGCCTGGCAATATGTCCAGGACCTCGCCGGGCGCCAGGGCGTGCACCTCAAATAGGAAACGGCCCGCCAGAGGGTGCACCCGGTGGCAGGCCGTTCCGGAGCTGCTCAGGGGCTTCAGGTGCCCGTCAGGTAATCCATGGGATTGACCGGCTTGGCACCCTTGCGCAGCTCGAAATGCACCTGTGGCGACGTCACCGAGCCCGACATGCCGGCCTGCGCGATGGTCTGCCCGCGCTGAACCGGGTCGCCCTTGCTCACGGTGAGCGTGCTGTTGTGGGCATAGGCCGAGACCCAGCCGTCGGCATGGCGGACGAGAACGAGGTTGCCGTAACCGGCGAGCTCGTTGCCGGCATAGATCACGGTGCCGGCCTCCGCCGCCTTGACCGCCGTCCCTTCCGGCACGGCGAGGTTGATGCCGTCGTTGCGTTCCCCGCCCGGCTTCGACCCGTAGTCGCTGATGATGCGGCCGCGCACCGGCCAGCGGAACGAGGTTCCGTTCGCCGACGGCGGATCGGTGCTGGTGTCGAGCGCGGCGACCTTCGGCGGCTCCGGAGCGGCGAGCGTCGGAACCTCCGGCGCCGCGGGGGCCGGCGTCGTGGCCTGGACGGCGGGCGCGGCCGGCGGCGCGGACTCGGACCCCGGCGCCGGCAGGGTGCCGAGCGTCTGCGGCGGCGCGCCGAGGGTCTGCGAGCCGGTGGTGAGTGCTGCCGTCTGCACCGGAGCGACGGCGCCCGCCGCCGGGATCCTGAGGCGCTGTCCGATCTGCACCGTCTGTGATGTCATGCCGTTGGCGGCCATGATGTCCTGCATGCCGACGCCTTGCGCCTTGGCGATGCCGTAGAGGGTCTGGCCGGGCTCGACGACGTGGATGACGCCACCGGCGGCCGGGGCGCTGGCGACCTGGACCGGCGCTGCCAGGGGCTCGGCCGAGGCATAGGCGACGGGCGCGCCGGCGGCCGGGATCACCAGGGCGCGGCCGGGCGTCACCTGGGCCGGGCTGGAGATGCCGTTGGCGCGGGCGATCTCGGCCACCGGGATGCCGTAGCGCATGGCGATGGTCTCGAGGGTCTCGCCCGGAGCGACGACGACCGTTCCGCCGCCGGCATTGTACCCGCCCGGTGTGCCGGCGAGGTTGACGGGGCCGGTGCCGGGAGGCGGAGGCAGCGGTGCGGTCGCCATCTGCGACGGCTGGCCGCCGATGATCGATTGCTGGTTGGGGGTCGACCCGGTGAACAGGGGCTCCCTGACCCGGGTCGCATCCGCGCTGCACGCGGCGCCGAGCCCTGCGAGGACCGCAACGGTGCCGGCTTGCGCCAGAATCCGCCCGCGCCGGGCGGCTACTCGGTTACGCATCGCTCTACTCACACGAGGTACGCCAACTGAACGGACCGACTACACACGAGTAACGTTGACAAAGGCTTAAGCCGCCGGGCATTTCGCCGGCGCCGGCGGGCTGTGGCATTTTCAGCCGAAATGACGCCGAATCGGCGCATTTCCCGGCAAGAACACGGGCGCGCGGACAATGCCGCGCCGGCAGAAGAGGATGTCCCGAATCGTGATGCGCCAAAGCCTCGCCGCTGCCTTGATCGCCGCAGCCTCGGTCTTCGCCGTTCCGGCGGTCGCTTCCGCCGATCCGGACGACGTCTATTCGGTCGAAGCGGGGGACACGGCCGCCTACTCCGTGCGCTATATCCGCGGCGGCTCTCTCGGCGGCAGGCCGATTCTGGTCACCGCCATCAGCTATGACCTCGACGTCGCGATCAAGTCCGTGTCGCCCGAGGCGATCGTCGCGACGGTGACGACGTCGGCCGTCGACGTCTCGGTCAACGGCCAGCGCGTGCTCGATCCGCCCGATTTCGACAGCGTGCTCTACTTCGCGGCCGACGGTCTGCCGATCGACATCGCCATCGCGCCGGACGGCACCGTCGGCGACGTGATCGGATGGGATGCCCTCCGGGTCGACCTCGAACGGAGGGTTCTCGACAAGGCCGGCAGCAACGAGACGATCCGCGCCACCGCGCACGACTTCTTCGCGGGGCTGGGCGCAAACGCCGCCGCGGAGGTCTTCGCCCGCCCCCTCGCCCTCAGCGCCGCCGGGCGGATCGTCAATCTCTCCACGCCGGACCGCCGCTCGGTCGACGCCAAGGGCGTCGCGATCCCCTCGTTCACCAGCGGTGCCAAGGGCAACTGGACGTTCACGCTGATCGACGCGCCGACGACGAGCCGCCTGCCGGGCGCGACGACGATCGAATGGCTCGGCGTGCCCAACGTCGAGGACCTCCGCGCCATCCTGCGGACCGTCGCGGCGCAGTTCAGCGAGATCGATCCGGAAAGCGCCCCTGCCCTCGCCGTCATCGAGCGCGACGCGCGGATGTGGCAGCGCTTTCTGTCGAGCTACGATCCGGAGACCGGCAAGCTCCTCGAAATGTCGGGCCAGATGGAACTCGTCGCCGGGCCGATCCGGCGGAAGGTCGCGATCGAGGCCCGCGAAAAGGGGCTGTGAGTCCTTAGACTTATGCGTTGGACCAACGTCCCTGCGTCCTTCGAGGCCGCCTACGGCGGGCATCCTCGGATCAAGTCCGAGGATAGGCTCTCAGGATGAGGGAAGTGGCGTTTGCCACATCTGGTCTCAGCGGTGGGAGGTTCCCTGCCCCCCTTATGCTGGAGATCTTTGCGCGGAACTCCGGATGGGCCTATCCCCCCTCACCCTGTCCCTCTCCCCTCCGGGGCGAGGGAACGTTGGGGCTGCGATCGTGCGCCCCCTTCAACGGATTTCTGGGCGTTTCAGGTTGGTCCCCTCTCCACGGAGGGGAGAGGGACAGGGTGAGGGGGTACAGAACCTCGCCGACCGGGCCATCGTGCAAAGGTCTCCAGGATGAGGCGCTCCGCGAAGCGGAGCCTCGAAGCACGCGCTGCCCGTGATCCCGAACGGCGTCCGAGACGCACTCACGTCTGCGGGCCGCTCAGGGTTATGTCGCGTTCGGCCCGGAAGACGTTG
>JBIQKL010000001.1:104774-106545 GCA_044506555.1 Hyphomicrobiales bacterium
CACTCACGTCTGCGGGCCGCTCAGGGTTATGTCGCGTTCGGCCCGGAAGACGTTGGCATAGAGATTGGCGATCCACTGCCGTCCGCTCGCCGTCACGTTGAGGTAGCTGATCGCCGTCTGCACCTGCGGCGCGATGCTGTTCCAGTAGAACTGCGGATACTTGTTGATCAGGTCGGCCGGGCTGTCGTAGCCGAGCTGCCGGTTGAGTCCGGCCTCCTCGAACTCGTGATAGAGGGCGTTCGCCTTGCGGATGTAATGGGGATCGCCGAGCTGGCCGATCAGGTCCGCCGCCCGCAGGATGCTCGCATCCTCGCCCATCGGTGCGACCCCGGCGCCGAGCTCGCTCGGGAACCGCGTCCCTTCGATGGCGCGGGCGATGCGCTCGGGATCGAGGAAATCGAAGCTCTGGAACCGCTCGAGCGCGTAGAGCTTGGAACGGTCGACATGGTGCGGCAGCAGCGCCGCGTCCGAGGCACCGCGGGACAGCTTCACGCGGCCGCCGTTCGCGTCCACGACGAACCCCTCCGGTCCGTCGCCCACCACCACGCCGCGGACGTAGCCGATATCGTGGGCGAGGCAGGCGAGGATGACATGGGCGTAGTCCGACGCGCTCATGTGCATGTGGAGGGCGCGGCCGCGCATGATGTCGTGGCCGGCGAGCGTCACCAGCATGGTGTGCTCGACGTTGTGGTAGAGCGCGTCGCTGTTGCCGATGCACTCGAGCGACAGCCGTGCCAGCGCCGGGACCAGCTGCACGAGCCGCCCGTCGGAGAATTCGAAACGCGTCGACATGTACTCGGACAGGAAATCGCCAAGGGCGTCGGCGGCCAGCTCCGGAACGGTGATCATCGCCCCTCCATACGGTCTCGACGGCACGATATACTATCGAAGTGAAGCCAAGGTATCGCGGTGAGCGAGGTCACAGGCGCGCCGCGGTCCCCGGGATCAACGGGACGAAGCGAACATCGGCGAGAACGGTTTCCGCGAACGCGTCCGTCTCGCCCTCGCGAACGAACTTCCGCAGTTTCTGGATGCCGTCCTGCGGCCCGACCGGCGCGACCAGGATGCCGCCCGGGCCGACCTGGTCGAGGAGCGCCGAAGGGACGGTCTCGGCCGCCGCGGTGACGATGACCTTGTCGAACGGCGCCGCCTCCGGCCAGCCCTTGGTGCCGTCGCCGACCATCGTCGCGATGTTGTCGAGGCGGAGCGTCCGGAAGCGGGATTCGGCGGCGGCGACCAGGGTGCGGAAGCGGTCGATGGTGTGGACGCGCCGGCAGAGCTTGGCGAGGACGGCGGTCTGGTAACCGCTGCCGGTGCCGATCTCGAGCACCCGGTCGCGCGGCGTGAGCTCGAGCGCCGCCGTCATCATGCCGACGATCACCGGCGCCGATATGGTCTGCCCGCAATCGATCGGCAACGCCCGCTCCGCATAGGCCTCGCGGCGACCGTCGGGCGAGACGAAGAGGTCGCGCGGCACCGCTTCCATGGCCGCCAGCACCCGCTGGTCCATGACGCCGGCGCGGCGGAGCCGCAGGATCAGTTCGGCGAGGCGGACCCGCCGGGTCTCTTCCTCGTCCATGTCGGCGATCATCGTTCAGCCTCCGCGCGCGAAGTGATGCCGGAGCGGGTCGCCGAGGTCGTAGGCGGTCATGTCGAGGCGAAGCGGCGTCACCGAGATCGCGCCCTGCTCCAGCGCCTCGAGGTCGGTGCCCGGCGCGATGTCCGGCCGCTCGCGCTTGTAGGCGAGCCAGAAATACGGATTGCCGCGGCC
>JBIQKL010000192.1:0-3634 GCA_044506555.1 Hyphomicrobiales bacterium
GCAGGCCGCGATCGCCGACGGACTGGCGAAGCTGGGAGCGAACATTCCCCCACGGAGCGCGGCGGCGAGCACGGCAGCGGAGACCGCCGGCGGGCAGTGAACGCAGCGGCTCAGCCGCGCCGAGGGGGCCGATCGGTGCCTTCCAGGATCGTCGCGATCTCGGCCGCGAGCTCCGCGACAAGGACGTCGTATTCGGAGGAGCGGAGCGACGCCTCCCGCGACTCCGTGTCCTGCCACCGGCGCAGGGCGTCCTCGGCGTCGCCGAGGTCGTCGCAGAGCGCACGGAACGCTGCGTCGGCCAGGGCACGGCGTCGAATCTCGACGCTCCACTCCGGGAATCTCCGAATCGCGACAAGCACGCCCTTCTGCATGACACCCGTCGCCCGATCCTGTCGTCCTCCAGCTTCAGACTAGGCCGGTCCGCGATCGCCCGGGACGTTACGTACCGTAAATTGCATGCCCGCCGGTCTCGGCGCGGAGCGGAAACGGGACGCTTCCAAAACCGCTCGCGCGCTGTCGCGGCGTCAATGACACGGCCGCATGTGACGCGACGTCGAAGCGGCGCGCGCACCATGTAACCTCCGGGAGGATACGAGCCACCAGGCGAGGCAACGCCTAGGGTCCCGCCACAATTGCGGCGGATCGAATGCGAGCCCGCGCCACACAATCGGGGACCTCGTCGTGACGCTTTCCAGGATCGCACGCATGGCCACGACAGCGGTCATGCCGCCGCCCGCCGCAGCCATGCGCGCGCGGTGATGGGTGGCCGCCCGACAGGAACATGAACATGGGAGCGTCCCGAGCGATGCGTTCGCGGGGGCAGCTCCGAGCAAGGAGGAGGAAGCATGCGCTATCCCATCAAGGCATCGCTCGCGCCGGCGATGGTCGCCATCGGGCTCGTCACTCTACCGACGCTCGCGACCGCCCAGGTCCAGACCACCGGAACCCCCGGGGCGCCGGATGCGACGACCACCCTAGACGGGCGCCAATTGCCGGCCCCCGCACCGGCCTTCGGCGGCGTGATCCGGGATGATGCGCTTTCCTCGACGCCGTGGTGGGCGCCTCGGATCGTCCCGCCGAACGACGCGCCGAACGTGCTCCTGATCATCACCGATGACGCGGGCTTCGGCGTACCCAGCACCTCGGGGGGCGTCATCCCCACGCCGACCATGGATCGGATCGCGGAGAACGGGCTGCTCTACAACAACCTCCACTCGACCGCGCTGTGCTCGCCGACCCGTGCCGCCCTGATCACAGGACGCAACCACCACTCCGCCGGCTTCGGCGTGATCTCCGAGCAGTCGACCGGGTTCCCGGGGTACAACAGCATCATTCCGGAAGATCAGGCCACGATCGGCCGGATCCTGCTCGACAGCGGATATGCGACGGCCTGGTTCGGCAAGGACCACAACACGCCGGCCTTCGCGGCGAGCTCGGTCGGACCGTTCGACCAGTGGCCGACCGGCATGGGCTTCGAGTATTTCTACGGCTTCGTCGGCGGCGACGCCAACCAGTGGCAGCCGAACCTGTTCCGCAACACCACCCAGATCTATCCCTTCGAGGGCAAGCCGGACTGGAACCTCGTCACCGGCATGGCCGACGACGCCATCGACTATCTCAATCGTCTCAACCAGACGATGCCGTCCAAGCCCTTCTTCATCAAATACGCACCCGGCGCCACTCACGCCCCGCATCATCCGACGAAGGAATGGGTGGACAGGATCAGCGCCATGCACCTCTTCGACGACGGTTACGAGGCGGTGCGGGAGCGCATCTTCGCGAACCAGAAGCGGCTCGGGGTGATCCCCGCGGATACCCACCTCGCGCCCTGGCCGGACGACGTCATCAAGCCCTGGGACGAGCTCGATGCCGAGTCGAAGAAGCTGTTCATCCGGCAGGTCGACGTCTTCGCGGCCTACGCCGCCTACAACGACCACGAGATCGGGCGGATCGTCGACACCATCGAGGACATGGGCAAGCTCGACAACACGCTGATCATCTACATCAACGGCGACAACGGCACGAGCGCCGAAGGCGGTCCGCTCGGCACGCCGAACGAGGTGGCCTTCTTCAACGGCATCAACCAGATGCCGGTCGACGTCCAGATGAAATGGTACGACGCCTGGGGGACCGAGCAGACCTATCCGCACATGTCGGCCGGCTGGTCCTGGGCCTTCGACACGCCCTTCACCTGGTTCAAGCAGAACGCCTCGAAACTGGGCGGCATCCGCCAGAGCATGGCGGTGTCCTGGCCGGCGCGCATCACCGACAAGGGCGGGCTCCGCCAGCAGTTCATGCATGTCATCGACGTCGTGCCCACCATCCTCGAGGTTGCCGGCATCCCGGCTCCGGACGTGGTCGACGGCATCCCGCAGGCGCCGATCGAGGGCACCAGCTTCGCCTATACCTTCGACGCGGCGAACGCCAACGCGCCGACCGAGCACAAGATCCAGTACTTCGAGATGATGGGACAATGGGCCCTCTACGACGAAGGCTGGCTGCTCAGCACCAAGGTCAACCGCGCCCCCTGGGATGCGTTCGGACCGGCCAATGCCGACCCGCTCAACAACCAGGTGCTCGAGCTCTACGATCTCGACACCGACTTCAGCCAGTCCAGGGACGTCGCCGCCGCGCACCCGGACAAGGTCGCGGAGATGAAGAAGCTGTTCATCGACCAGGCCGAGAAATACGGCGTGTTCCCGATGGACGCCTCGGTCGCGGCCCGCATCGTCGCCCCGCGCCCGAACATCACCGCCGGTCGCACCGAGTTCGTGTACATGCATCCGATGGTCGGCCTGCCGCAGGGCGACTCGCCGCTCGTCCTCAACACCTCGTACATCTTCACGGCCGACATCGAGGTGCCGGAAGGCGGTGCCGAGGGGATGATCGTCACCTCGGGTGGGCGTTTCGGCGGCTACGGCTTCTACCTCAAGGACAGCAAGCCGGTGTTCCTGTGGAACCTCGTCGACCTCAAGCGGCCGCGGTGGGAAGGCCCGGCACTCGCGCCCGGCAAGCATGTCGTCGAGTTCGACTTCCGGTATGACGGGCTCGGGCCGGGCACGCTCGCCTACAACGACTTCAGCGGCGTCGGCCAGGGCGGCACCGGCACGCTGAAGGTCGACGGCGCGGTGGTGGCGACCCAGCGGATGGAGCGCACCATGCCGATGATCCTGCAGTGGGACGAGAGCTTCGACGTCGGATCGGATACGCTGACCGGCGTCAACGACGCCGACTATCACCCGCCCTTCGCGCTCACCGCCAAGCTCAACAAGCTGACCCTCAAGATGGACCGTCCGGTGCTGAGCCCGGAGGACATCAAGAAGCTTCAGGATGCGCAGGCGGCGGCCCTCGACGGCGCCGCAGGCCAGGCGACAGCGGTCGACGGCAGCCCGATCCACACCGTACAGCCAGGACCGCAGTAGCAGGATCGAACCAAAACTCGCCGCGATCCGACGCGGCGAGTTTGGTGAGGCCCAGGAGAAGAAGGCGTGGCGAACTTCGCCGCGCCTTCCGGGCCTTTTAGCGGCCGACGCCGTGATCGGCGCCGGCATCGGATGCGGTGTCGACGGTCTCCGTCATCGCCCGCGCCCCTCACGCCTTGACGTAGCGCAGCCGGCCGGCTCGGCCGAGGCGA
>JBIQKL010000193.1:0-3624 GCA_044506555.1 Hyphomicrobiales bacterium
ACGGCCTGTCGGCCCTGTGGCGCGAAGAGACGTGGCGGGGGTAGTGTTTCCGACGCGGTCGACCCCGCGCCGGGAACCAGCGCACCCTGCGATGCAGAAAGAAGGGCGGTGCCGCGCGGATCAGCGCGGCGCCAGCACCATCGTCATCTGGCGGCCTTCGAGCCGCGGCTCGGATTCGACCTTGGCGATCGGCGCCGTCTCTTCCTTGACGCGGTCGAGCAGGCGTACGCCGAGCTCCTGGTGAGCCATCTCGCGGCCACGGAAGCGAAGCGTCACCTTGACCTTGTCGCCTTCCTCGAAGAAGCGGCGAACCGAGCGCATCTTCACTTCGTAGTCGTGGACGTCGATGTTCGGCCGCATCTTGATTTCTTTGATCTCGACCGTCTTCTGCTTCTTGCGCGCCTCGGCCGCCTTCTTCTGCGCCTGGAACTTGTAGCGGCCGTAGTCGAGAAGCTTGGTGACGGGCGGGACGGAGTTCGGAGCGATCTCCACCAGATCCATTCCGGCTTCCTGCGCCATCTGGAGCGCCTGAGCGATCGGCAAGGCGCCGAGATTGGTGCCTTCGGCGTCGATCAGTTGGACCTGGGGGACCCGGATCTCATCGTTGATGCGCGGCCCGTCCTTGGCGACGGGCGGCGGGGCTCTGTAGGGCCTGCGAATGGCAGCATTCTCCTCTGGAAATTGCAGACAGGACTCGTCGCGCGCCCGGAAGGCAGCGCGGCTTGCCTAGGATTCCGGCAATCTCGGCCGCAAGTCAACCGATTCGCGCGGAGTTTCGAATGTGTGATGCCGTATCGGCGATCGCAAGCGTCAGCGTGCCATCCAGCCGCCATCGACCGACACCACCGTGCCGGTGACGTAGCTCGAAGCGGGCGCGGCCAGGAACAGCACCGCGGTGGCGAGCTCGTCCGGCTCGCCGAAGCGGCCCATGGGGATGCGGGCGAGCAGTTGCGCCGAGCGTTCGGGATCGTTCCGGAGCGGCTCGGTATTGTCGGTCACCATGTAGCCCGGCGCGATGGCGTTGACCGTGATCCCATGCGGCGCGAGCTCGTTGGCGAGCGATTTGGTCAGTCCGGCCACCGCATGCTTGGCCGCGGCATAAGCGGGAATCCGCACGCCGCCCTGGAACGCGAGGAGCGAGGCGATGTTGATGATCCGCCCGGGCATGCGGCCGGCGATCATCTGCCGCGCCACTGCCTGCGACAGGAAGAACAGGCTCCGGACGTTGACGTCCATCACCGCGTCCCAGTCGTTCTCCGAATAGTCGAGGAGATCGGCACGGCGGATGATGCCGGCGTTGTTGACCAGGATGTCGAGGCGGCCGAAGCGGTCGTGCGCCTCGGCGACCGCGGCGTCGATCTCGGGCGACTCGCCGAGGTCGAGCGGCACCTCCGCGAAGTGGCGGCCGGTCGCCGCGACCGCCGCAGCGGTCTCAGGCATCGGGTTGGGCCCGAGGCCGACGACGTCGGCGCCGGCTTCCGCCAGCGCCACCGCGATCGCCCGTCCGAGACCGCGCCGCGCCCCCGTGACGAGCGCCACCTTGCCGGTCAATCCGAAACGCGTGGCGAGAGTCATTGCCAGGCCCGCCTCAGATCAGCTTTCCGCGGGCGGCCACCGGCCATTCGACCTCCACGTCCTCGCCGCGGATGCCGTAGACCTTGTCGTGCATATTGATGCAGACGCAGCAATGGTTGGGGACGATGTTGACCACCTCGCCGATCTTCGGACGCCGGTCGGCACCGGAGAAGTCGAGCACGCCATGCTCCTCCGAGAGGTTGGCGACCACCGCACCGGGATACTCCACGATCCGCCCGAAGTTCTTGACGTAGTACTGCTCACGGGTGAGCGCCTTGGAGCCGGCGTCGATGATGCCGCGGTCGCCGGTCGGCAGGCTGACGACGGTCGCGCGCACCGTCAGCGCGCACTCGTCCCACGCGGCGTAGCCCGAGTGGACCATCATCACGTCGTTGAACACGTAGGTGCCGGCGCGGTGCTCGGTCAGCATCGGGAAGTCGCCGAGCGTCATCAGCGCCGGCGTGCCCCCGCCGGATACGACCGGCAGCGGAATGCCCTCGGCCTTGAACAGCGCGACCGCACGGTCGAAATAGGCGACCGCCTTCTCGCCGGTGGTCGGGAACGCCATCAGCCCCTCGAACTTGATCCGCGGCATGTTCATCGCGTAGCGGGCCAGGGACAGCGCCGCTTCCGGGCTCGGCACGCCGTTCCGGCCGAAGCCGACGTCGTTCTCGATCAGGATCGGCACGTCGCGGCCATGGCGGACCCCCGCCTCGGAGAGGCCGCGGATCACGTCCTCGTTGTCGGCGACCACGGTGAGCTTGTTGACGCGCTCGGAGAGCCGCATCAGGTGGTCGGTCTTCTGCTCGCCGACGATGTTGAAGGTGATGAGGATGTCGTCGTCCAGCCCCGCATCGACGAACACCTCCGCCTCGCTGAGCTTCTGGCAGGTCAGTCCCGAGGCGCCCGCCGCAATCTGCATCCTGGCGATCTCGGGAATCTTGTGGGTCTTGATATGCGGCCGGTTCTTGATCCCCTTGGCCGCGACCATCTCCTGGGCGCGCGCGATGTTCTTCTCGAGCCGATCGAGATCGATGGTCACCGCCGGCGTCTCGAGGTCGTGCACTTTGGTCATGATGTCTGGGCTTTCCCGGAAAGGCGTGGCGAATTATCTGACAATACCACGACCGTCAGGCGCCGCCAGCCATCTCCCGGCGATGCGCTGCGGCCAGTTCGCCGAGGCTGTCGAAGCGGAAATCGACCCGCGGCATCTCCCCCGGCCGCGAGGTCGCGCCGAAGCCCTCCTTGTCGTGACGGCGGAAGATCCAGCACGAGGCGAGACCGAAGCGGTTGGCCGGCGCGTGGTCATGGAACAGGCTCTCGGCGGTGTGGAGGACGGCATCCTTCTCCACCCCGTCTTTGGCCAGCGTTTCGAGCATGTATTCGAAGTTCCGCGGCGACGGCTTGTAGGAGCCGATGTCCTCGGCGGTCATGATCCAGTCGAAATCGACGCCGAGCCGTTTGTTGCTGCCGGCGAAGCTGATCCGGTCGACGTTCGACAGGATGCCGAGCTTGTAGTGCTGCTTGAGGTAACGGAGCGCATCGGCCGAATCGGGGAACGCCGGCCATGCCGGCACCGAGGCGCCGAACCGCGCGTCCTCCTCCTCGCTCGACGCCACGCCCCATTCCTTCGCCATCCGGCCATGCACGACGGAGAGCAATTGCGAATAGATCATGTCCGGCGTCTCGGTCTCCTGGGCCGCCTCGTGCCGGGCGAAGGTCTCGAGGATCGCGTCATTGCCGAGGTCGGTCCCGACCTTCGCCACCAGCGGCTTGAGGTTGGCGAGGATGCCGCTCTCCCAATCGATCAGCGTGCCGTAGCAGTCGAAGGTGAGGACGCTGAAATCGCCGAGCTTCATGGGATTCCCCCGCGGAACGAGTGCATCGGCGACGCTTATCCCCCGGCGCCGGTCACGGCAAGGGCGGGTCGTGCGTCCTTCGAGGCCCGATCGCCGCGCGATCGGGCACCTCAGGATGGCGAGGTCAGGGTCCCTCTCCGGCATTTGCTGCCCATCGCCACGCCGAGGATCGCTCGGCATGCGGCGATGC
>JBIQKL010000194.1:0-3619 GCA_044506555.1 Hyphomicrobiales bacterium
GATCTGCTCGAGCGCCGGGATCAGCGACTCGCCGCCGTCGAGGCCGAAGCGCTTGGTGCCGGTATACTTGACGTCGAGGAACTTCTCGAAGCCCTCCGCCTCGACCAGCTTGTTGAGGATCGCCTTCTTGCCTTCGGGGGTGAAGGCGATCCCCTTGTCGGGCCCTTCGATCCGCTCCTGGATCCAGCTCTTCTCCGCCGGGTCCGAGATGTGCATGAACTCGATGCCGAGGGTGCCGCAATAGGTTCGTCGGAGAATGTCGAGCATCTCCGGTATCGTCGCGAACTCGAGGCCGAGCACATGGTCGATGAAGATCTTGCGGCTGTAGTCGGCTTCCGTGAAGCCGTATGACGCGGGATCGAGATCGGACTCGGTCTTCGACGGCTCGAGGCCGAGCGGGTCGAGCCGGGCATAGAAATGCCCGCGCATCCGGTAGGCGCGGATCATCATGATCGCGCGGACCGAATCGCGCGTCGCCTGCTGGACCTGGCTGTCGGAGATCTCGGCGCCGCGGGCGCTCGCTCCGGCCTTGATCTTGCGTCCGAGATCGGCCTCGACCGACAACCAGTTGCCGTCCATGGCGGCGACGAGCTCGCCGTTCGCCAAAAGGGGCCAGTCGCGCCGCTGCCAGGTCGGTCCGTGGTCCTTGCCGTCAGGCTGGTCGGGGAGACTTTCGAAGAAGGCCCGCCACTCTGCGTCCACCGAGGCCGGATTCTGCGCATAGCGCGCCTGCATTGCCTCGATATAAGCGGCATTGGCGCCGTAAAGGAACGACGTCGCCGCCAACGCGGCATTCTTATCCTGGCGTGCCATGATCTCCCGTGGGGCTGCGGCTCCCCCACGCTCTGCTTAGGCGTTACGCGGCCGATGGCCACGCTCTACCGGTCTAGTTACCCCGAGGCAACGACATATTTGTGTTCGGGGATCAGGCCTTCAAGAGTTCCGCGAGCGTATTGCCGATCCGCGCCGGCGATTCCGAGACCCGGACGCCGGCCGACAGCATCGCTTCGATCTTGTCCTCGGCGCCGCCCTTGCCGCCGGCGATGATCGCGCCGGCATGGCCCATGCGCCGGCCGGGAGGGGCGGTGCGGCCGGCGATGAAGCCGACGACCGGCTTCTTCCGGCCCTTCGCGGCCTCGTCCTTGAGGAAGCGCGCGGCCTCCTCCTCCGACGAGCCGCCGATCTCGCCGATCATGACGATCGACTTCGTCTCGTCGTCGGCGAGGAACATCTCGAGCACGTCGATGAAGTCCATGCCCTTGACCGGGTCGCCGCCGATGCCGACGGCGCTGGTCTGGCCGAGGCCGGCATTGGTGGTCTGGAACACCGCTTCGTAGGTGAGCGTGCCGGAGCGGGAGACGATGCCGACCGAGCCGCGCGAGAAGATGTTGCCGGGCATGATGCCGATCTTGCACGCGCCCGAGGTCATCACGCCCGGGCAGTTCGGCCCGACCAGCCGGCTGTCCGAGCCGGAGAGCGCCCGCTTTACCTTGACCATGTCGAGCACCGGGATGCCCTCGGTGATGCAGACGATGAGCGGGATCCCGGCGTCGATCGCCTCGAGGATCGCGTCGGCGGCGAAGGGCGGCGGCACGTAGATGACGGTGGCGTCGGCGCCGGTCTCGGCCCTGGCTTCCGCCACGGTGTCGAATACCGGCAGGCCGAGATGGGTCTGGCCGCCCTTCCCGGGCGAGACGCCGCCCATCATCTTCGTGCCGTAGGCGATCGCCTGCTCGGAATGGAACGTGCCGTTCTTGCCGGTGAAGCCCTGGCAGATGACGCGGGTATCGGAGTCGATGAGAATGGACATGGTTCGCCCTGTTGGAGAGGCGGCTAGCTGGGCCGGAAGGGATTGATGGCGGTCACCGAGCCGTAGCTCTGGCCGTGATTGAGATCCTCGGTCAGAAGACGGGATATGCCGAGGGATTCGGCGGCCGCAATCAGGGCGGCATCCCAATACTGGATGCGATAGCGCACCGAATGCTCCACGGCGACCTTTATCGTGATGGGATCGATAACCGCGCAGGGCCGCTCAAGCAAGACTTCGATCCATTCGAGCGCCTCCGCCGGTGTCAACGGCACCGCGGTCTTCATCGTCGTGTTGACGTAGAACTCCTGAAGGACCTGCGTCGAGACCGCGAAATCCTCCGTGGCAAGCACCTCTCTCGCGATCCGGTGCTTCTCCGGCGCTTGAAGCCGGCCCAGCGCCGCGTAGAAGAACACGTTGGTGTCTATGAAGCAGTCAGCGTTCATAGAGCTTGGACCTGTCCCATTTCTGGTCGCCCATGTCAGCCTGGGAACGGTCGATGAGTTCGAGAAGACGCCGTCGCGAATCCTGGGCGTCGCGGACCCGCGCGGCAATCCGGTCGAGGTGATCGCGAACGAGAGCATTCACGGTGGTGTCGTGCTCGGCGGCGTAGCGGCGCACGACCTTGAGCGTGTTCTCGTCAACGGCCAGCGTGATGTTCTTCATGGCAGCCTCCATCGTTCCACATAATATGTGTAACTGCGGACCGACATCAATGCTGTTCCCTGGTCGTGGTGAGGAGGAGCACGCGGCCCGAGAAGCCGGTGATGTCGACCCCGGGACTGCCTTCGGGGATGAAGGTGCTGCGGAGCTCCCATACCCCATCGAGCGACTCGACGGCCCAGGATTGCGAGACGATCACGCCGGGCTGGTCCTCGACCTCGGCCGGCTCCTCGCCGAAGCGCGCGGTGATCGGCGCCGGATCGAGCGGGACGGTGGCCTCGAAGTCGTAGAGGTAGCAGCCCAGCACGTCGATCGCGCCTTCGCCCTCGTCGGGGACGTTCAGCGCGGTGGTGACGAGATAGGGCCCGTCGACGCCACCCGTCCGCCCGTACACGGCGGCGCTGCCCTCGTAGCCGTCCTCGTCCTCCACTTCCTTGAGCGACTGGCGGGAGATCGCGAGCATCCGCGCCAGCATCGGGTCGGCGTCGTCGGCGACCGGCCTCCAGCCCGCAGCTTCGATCGCCGCGGCGCGCGCGACGGGATCGCGGTAGCCGTCGAGGCAGGCGACGGCGAAGGCCGCGAGGAAATCGGCGTCGGCGAGCGGCGCGGCGGATGCCGCACCGGGGAGGAGTGCGAAGGCGATGCCGCAGAGCGGCGCCCGGATCATCGTCCGGCGACCGCCGCTACCACCTTCTGCGCCGCGTCGTCGAGGTCGTCGGCGCTGATCACGTCGAGGCCGGATTCGGCGATGATCTTCTTGCCGAGCTCGACATTGGTGCCTTCGAGCCGGACCACCAGCGGCACCTTCAGGCCGACCTGCTTGACCGCGGCGATGATGCCCTCGGCCACCACGTCGCAGCGCATGATGCCGCCGAAGATGTTGACGAGGATGCCCTTCACCCGCGGGTCGGCGGTGATGATCTTGAAGGCCGTCGCCACCCGCTCCTTGGGCGCGCCGCCGCCGACGTCGAGGAAGTTGGCGGGCTCGGCGCCGTAGAGCTTGATGATGTCCATGGTCGCCATGGCGAGGCCGGCGCCGTTGACCATGCAGCCGATCGAGCCGTCGAGCGCGACGTAGGACAGGTCGTTGGCCTGCGCCTCGACCTCCTTGGGGTCGTCCTCGCCCGGGTCGCGGAGCGCGGCGACGTC
>JBIQKL010000058.1:0-3687 GCA_044506555.1 Hyphomicrobiales bacterium
TCCGTCGCCGGAAGGACGGCACGTAGCCGCCCTTCGGGATCTCGATGACCAGTGGGTCGTCCCTGCCGGACAGCAGGTAATAATGCTCGAGCGCGCGGCGGAGGCGGCCGGCCTCGATGCGCACCACCGGATCGTTCTGGGGATCGAAGGTCTCGTTCCGCCCGAAGACCTCCACCGCCACCGAGAACGCCTTGATGCGATTGGCGCGGCCGCCAAGCGTCTCCTCGACCACGTATTCGAGGAAGCGACGCGCCCGGCCGGAGGCGGTGAAGTCGGCGCTCGCGAGGATCGCGTGCAGCGCCCGCCGGATGCCGGCTACGTCTGTGTCCGCAACCGTGTCGGATCGCTCCCCTTCTTCATCGGAATCGACGTGCGGGGCGATGGCCGCATGCGATGACTCCACGAGAGATCCGTTCCCGTCGTCCGCCCGCCGACCCTTCATTCCTTCCAGCTCGCCGGCAGGCTCAGGTGGGCGCATGTCCCGTTTCCGTCTCGGTGCCACGGGTCAGTCAACGGATGCGGCAGCCAGTTTGACAGCGTGTCCTTTGGTCCGCCAGTCATTTTGCGTCAGCGGACAAGCACGAGGCGCCCGGCACCATCCAGGATATCCACGTCCGGCCTGTCGCGCGAACGGCCTCCCGGATCGCATGACAATTGCCTGCCAGCGCTGACCGACGCAGATCGACCTCGGCGACCTGCCTTTCGCGAAGGTCGCCCGCACGATCGCGCTGTCCGAGGCGAAGCTGCTGCCGGCCCTCCGCGGGTGAGGTTGCGCGATGCCGCCCGGCCCTTTACATGAGCCGCGGTCGGCGCGAGGAACGTCGCGCCCGTTGAGGAATGGAAATGCGTACCGAGATCGAGAACGCGGTCGACGAGATCAAGCAGGGCATCACCCTGCTGAGGAGGCATCTTTGACTTCGACCGGGCCAAGGCGCGTCTCGGGGAACTGAACGCGGCGGCCGAGTCCGCCGACCTGTGGAATTCGCCGGAGCGCGCGCAGAAGCTGATGCGCGAGCGCCAGCAGCTCTCCGACCAGATCGAGACGGTCGAGCGTCTCGAGCGCGAGCTCTCCGACAACGTCGAGATGATCGAGCTGGCCGAAGCCGAGGACGACCTGGCGGTCACCGAGGAGGCGGAGGCGGCACTTCGCGCGCTTCAGCACGAGGTCGAGCGCCGGCAGGTCGAGACCATGCTCTCCGGAGAGGCCGACGGCAACGACACTTACCTCGAGGTCCATGCCGGCGCCGGCGGCACCGAGAGCCAGGACTGGGCCGAGATGCTGCTTCGCATGTATACGCGCTGGGCGGAGCGGCGGCGCTTCAAGACCGAGATTCTCGAATACCATGCCGGCGAAGAGGCCGGCATCAAGTCGGCGACGCTGCTGATCAAGGGCGCCAGCGCCTATGGCTGGCTCAAGACCGAATCCGGCGTGCACCGGCTGGTCCGCATCTCGCCTTTCGACAGCAACGCGCGGCGGCATACCTCCTTCGCCAGCGCCTGGGTCTACCCGGTGGTCGACGAGTCGATCAACGTCGAGATCAACGAGGCGGACGTTCGCACCGACACGTACCGCGCCTCCGGCGCCGGCGGCCAGCACGTCAACACCACCGATTCGGCGGTCCGGCTGACCCACGTGCCCACCGGCATCGTCGTCCAGTGCCAGAGCGAGCGCTCCCAGCACAAGAACCGCTCGACGGCGTGGGACATGCTCCGCGCCCGCATCTACGAAGCCGAGCTGGAGCGGCGCGAGGCCGAGGCCAATGCCGAGGCGGCGTCGAAGACCGACATCGGCTGGGGCCACCAGATCCGGTCCTACGTGCTCCAGCCGTACCAGCTCGTGAAGGATCTCCGCACCGGGATCGAGAGCACCAACCCGCGCGAGGTGCTCGACGGCGCGCTCGATCCGTTCATGGAAGCCGCGCTCGCCCAGCGGATCGGCGGCGGCAACCGGGCCGAGATTGCCGACCTCGATTGAGCCGGCTCCGGCCGGCGCCTATTGCCGGCCGCCCACCTCGTCGATGTGGTAGAGGAGGTCGGCGGGGTCCTCGTAGACCCGGTAGGCGCTGGCCTTGACCAGCTCGTCCTCGCCGTAGCCGCCCGAGAGCAGGCCGACGCCGAGGGCGCCGGCCCGGCGCGCCGCGAGCATGTCCCACACGCTGTCGCCGATCACGCAGGCCCTCTCGATCGGCTTGCCGAGCGCCGCCGCCGCGGCCAGGAACAGGTCCGGATCGGGCTTGGCGTAGCGCACCTTGTCGCGCGTGATCACCGGGTTCTTCGCATGGTCGACGCCGAGCATCTCGATGATCGGGCCGGCCGTCTCGATCCGGCCGCTGGTGGCGATGGCCCAGGGGATGCCCGCGTCCGAGAGATAGGCGAGCAGCTCGCGCGATCCCGGCAGCGGCCGCACGTCGCGGGCGCGCGCCTTGTAGGCGGCCGCGTGGCGCTGGCGGATGCGCTCGATCCGGTCCGCGTCGATCTCGTGGCCGGTCTCGCGGAACAGCATGTTGGTGAAGAGGCCGCCCGACATCCCGATCTTGCGGTGGATGCGCCAGATCGACAGGTCGATCCCTTCCTCCTCCAGGGCCTCGTGCCAGGCCAGCACGTGCTGGTAGACGCTGTCGACGAGCGTGCCGTCGAGATCGAAGAGAAACGAAACGGTGAGATCGGTCATGGCGCTGTCCCTCTGTGGCATGCGAGTCGGCGAGAACCTAGCACGGGCCCGCGGCGTTCATGTCCGGCGGAGGATGGTATAGCGTCTGCCCCCATGAGCGACGATGACGAGCTGACGATCGAGATCGACGGTCGGCCGGTGCGGATCACGCATCCGGAGAAGCCGTATTTCACGCGGGACGTGCATCTCACCAAGCGCGACATCGTCGACTACTACCTCGCGGTGGCGCCCGGCGCCGTCGCCGGCATCCGTGACCGTCCGGTGGTGCTGAAGCGCTTCGTCGACGGCGCCGAGGGCGAGGTCTTCTACCAGAAGCGGGCGCCGGCGAAGCGGCCCGACTGGCTGCGCACGGTGACGCTCTCGTTCCCCTCGGGCCGCACCGCCGAGGAGGTGGTGGTCGACGATGCCGCCGGCCTCGCCTGGATCGTCAATCTCGGCTGCATCGAGCTCCATCCGCATCCGGTGCGTTCGGGTGACCTCGACCATCCCGACGAGCTCCGGATCGACCTCGACCCGACGCCGGGGGTCGCGTGGTCCGACATCCGCCGCGTGGCGATGGAAGTGCGGGCGCTGCTCGATGAGCACGGGCTCACCGGCTGGCCCAAGACCAGCGGCTCGCGCGGGATGCACGTCAACGTCCGCATCCATCCGCGCTGGACCTTCACCGAGGTGCGGCGGGCGGCGCTTGCGGTGTCGCGGGAGATCGAGCGGCGGATGCCGGGCGTCGCCACGTCGAAGTGGTGGAAGGAGGAGCGGCAGGGCGTCTTCCTCGATTACAACCAGAACGCCAAGGACCGTACCACCTGCTCCGCCTATTCGGTCCGGCCGCTGCCCGACGCGCGGGTCTCGGCGCCGCTCCGTTGGGACGAGGTGCCGGACTGCGACCCGGCGGATTTCACCGTCGCGACGATGCCGGCCCGGTTCGCGGCGATCGGCGATCCGCATGCCGGCATGGACGACGCCGCCGGCTCGCTCGAGCCGCTTCTCGAGCTGGCGGCGCGCGACGAGGCGGCCGG
>JBIQKL010000058.1:3787-25147 GCA_044506555.1 Hyphomicrobiales bacterium
CTGGTCGACGGGATGCGCGGCCGCTCGTCGACCTGGACCCGGATCCGGGTCAACCTCGAGCACGTGCCGGAGGCGGACCGCCCGCCGCCCGAGCCGCCCGACCCCGACGACGATCCGACACGGGAATGGCGCGAGGCGAGCAAGCGCCGCTGACTCCGCGTCAGCCGAAGATCGCGGCCAGCTCCGCCGGCGCTACCACTTCCAGCTGGTCGAAGGCGCAGTCGCCGGGCGGCTTGTCGGGCCGCCAGCGGCGGAACTGGGCGGTATGGCGGAAGCGCGTACCCTGCATGTGGTCGTAGGCCACCTCGACCACCAGCTCGGGCCGGAGCGGGATCCACGACAGGTCCTTGCCCTGGCTCCAGCGGCTGACCGCGCCGGGACGGCGGCTCATCTCGTCGTGCTCGGCCCAGTCTCGCCAGGGATGGCCCGTGACGTCGTCCATCCGGTAGGGCGCCAGCGTCTCGACCAGCTCCTTCCGCCTCGCCGCGGTGAAGCTGCCGCAGACCCCGACATGCTGGAGCACGGCGGCATCGTCGTAGAGGCCGAGGAGCAGCGAGCCGACCGCCGTCCGCTCCGAACCCTTGTGCCAGCGGAACCCGGCGACGACGCAGTCGCATTCGCGCTCGTGCTTGACCTTGAGCATGACCCGCTTGCCGGGCTCGTAGCGCCCGTCGCTGCGCTTGGCGATCACTCCGTCGAGGCCCGCGCCTTCGAAGCGGCCGAACCAGTCCTCGGCGAGCGCGCGGTCGGTGGTCGCCGGGGTCAGGTGGAGCGGCGGCGCGGCATCGGCGAGCGCGGCTTCGAGCGCCGCCCGGCGCTCGGTGAACGGCATGTCGCGGAGGTCCTGATCGCCGAGGGCCAGGAGGTCGAAGAAGACGATGGAGGCCGGGATCTCCCGGGACAGGAGCCGGATGCGGGACTCGGCCGGATGGAGCCGGAGCTGCAGCGCGTTGAAATCGAGCCCCCCGTCCCGGGCGATGACGATCTCGCCGTCGAGCACGCAGCGCCGCGGCAGCTGGGCGCCGAGCGGCGGAAGCAGTTCCGGGTAGTAGCGGGCGAGCGGCTTCGAATCCCGGCTCTGGAGGAAGATCTCGTCCTCGTCGCGGAAGACCAGGGTCCGGAATCCGTCCCACTTCGGCTCGAAGATCCATCCATCGTCCGGCGGCAGCGTGCCGACCCGGAGGGCCAGCATGGGCGGGACCGGTGGGGCGAGGGGATGGCTCACCCCGATCAGGCTAGGGCATTCCCCGGCCCGGATCAAGCGCCGGGCGAAAATCCCGGCCGCGCGGAACCTCCCCATGCAGGCGACGTTGAGCGGATCAGGACCGGCGGCACCGCCGCAGTCCCGCATCCATCCAACAAGACACGCCGTGGAGGGCCACCTCATGGGACTGTTCAGCAAGGACATCAAGACGCTCGACGATCTTTTCGTCCACACGCTCCGGGACGTCTACTACGCCGAGAACCAGATCGTGAAGGCGCTGCCCAAGATGATCGACAAGGCGACCGATGAGGAGTTGCGCACCGGCCTCAGCGATCATCTCGACCAGACCAAGAACCACGTTCGACGCCTCGAGCAGGTCTTCCAGATGCACGGCGTCGAGATCAAGGGCGTCGACTGCCCCGCGATCGACGGCATCCTCAAGGAGGCCGACGAGGTCGTCGGCGATGTCGCCGACAAGGAAGTGCTGGACGCCGCGATCATTGCCTCGGCGCAGGCGGTCGAACACTACGAGATCACCCGCTACGGCACGCTCGCGACATGGGCCAAGCAGCTCGGGCGCGAGGACTGCGCCTCCATCCTCGTGGAGACGCTCGACGAGGAGAAGGACGCGGACGAGCTTCTCACCGAGGTCGCCAAGGGGCATGTGAACGCCGAGGCAGCATGACGACGCGGCTCGTAAGCGATCATCCTGCCAGGATCGCGAGGGATTCCCCCGCGACCCTCGCGATCTTCCGGCTGGTGCCGACCGCTTCGCGGAACGACCGCCGGTTTGCGCGGGATGCGTTCCACGGCGAGGTCGTGGTCAGGGCATCGTCGCCCGAGGATGCGCGGGCGGTCGCTTCCGAGGCAGAGGCGGCATCGGCCGGGACGCGCCTGCGCGACAGTCCGTTCCGCGACGAGGCCCTCTACAGCGTCGTCGAGGTGTCCGCTGTCGGTTTCCTCTGCTCCGGCCAGCGCGGCCTCATCACGGGACGGTTCGCAAAGCCTGTCGCGGGCTGACAAAATTTCGGAGGGACATGGAACCGAGTGGTCCATCCCGCGGTTGATTTCCGCGAGGGGTGAGAGGCGGGCTTGGGGCTTTGCGCATCCCGGTCATCGTGGAGGATGCGGTCCATGTCGGTACCATCGGAAGTCAACGTGGCAGTGGTCGAGGAGCGGGTCGGGCTCGAGCCCGCCATCTCGTGGCGAGCGGTGCTCGCGGGTGTGGTGGTGGCGCTCGTCGTCCAGATCCTGCTTGCTGTCCTCGGCGGCGCGATCGGGCTTGCCTTCGTCGACCCCACCGAGAGCGGCAACCCGGACATCGGCGTGATGGGCGTAGTCGCCATCATCTGGTGGACGCTCTCCGGCATTCTCGCAGCATGGGCCGGTGGCGTCACCGCCGGGCGGCTTTGCGCTCGTCCCGCTACCTCGACCGCGGCATGGCACGGGCTCGTGGCCTGGGCGGCGACGTCGCTGGTCGTGTTCTACCTGCTCACCACGGCGGTCGGCTCGATCGTCGGCGGCGCCTTCGGCCTTCTCGGCAACGTTGCGGGCGCCGCGGCCGGATCGGCCGCTGCCGTAGCCCCGGCCGTGACCGATGCCGTCGATCCGTTCGGCTCGGTGCAGACCAGCCTCAGCGACGCGCTCGGGGTCAGCGACCCGGAGGCGGGCCGCGCGGCAATCGCCGACATGATCCGGGCCGCATTCACCGCCGAGGAGGACGAAGCAGCTGCTGCGACCGACCGGGCGGCCGAGGCGCTGGCGCGCGCCACGCGCACCACGCCGGAGGAAGCACGCGAGCAGATCGAGACATGGAGAGCCGAATTCGACGCGGCCGTGACCCGCGCCGAGACGCAGGCCCGCGAGGCGGCGGATGCGGCTCGGAAGGCGGCGTCGGCAGCCGGCATCGTCAGCGTCATCGCCCTCGTCTTCGGTGCGCTCGCCGGCTGGTTCGGCGGCATGAACTCGCCGGTGCCGGACCGCGACTCCCTCTTCGGCTCGGGCTTCGGCCGCCGCCGCGACACGGTGGTCCGGTAATGGCTGTGCGGAAGACCAAGCGCCCCGCGGAGCCGGACGTCGGTGCCACCGCCGCCCGGCAACGCAAGATCCAGGCCGGCGTCGACCGTAAGGAGGGCCGGAAACCCAGGAAGGCCGGGAAGGGCGCCATGCAGGCGGGCGCCCGCCGCTATCCGGAGCCGCCGTTTCCGAAGCAGCATCTGGCGAAGCCCGGCCGGGAATCGCGGCTCGAACCGGCGCCGATGTACGACGCGCCGTTCTACGAGGGCTCCGGCAAGCTCGAGGGCAAGGTCGCCCTCGTCACCGGCGGCGATTCCGGCATCGGACGGGCCGTCGCGGTGCTGTTCGCCCGTGAGGGCGCCGACGTGGCGGTCACCTATCTGAGCGAGGATTCCGATGCCCGCGAGACCGTGGCCGCGATCGAGGCCGAAGGGCAAAGGGGCATCGCGCTTGCCGGCGACGTCCGCAACCGCCGCACCTGCCAGCGGCTGGTCCGCGATACGGTCAAGCGGCTCGGCGGCCTCAACGTGCTGGTCAATAACGCTGCGTTCCAGTTGCACGTGCCGGCCTTCGAGGACCTCACGCCCGAGCAGTTCGACGAGACGCTGAAGACCAATCTCTACGGCTATTTCCAGATGAGTCAGGCCGCGGTGGAGCACATGTCCTCCGGCGACGCGATTCTCAACACCGGCTCGGTCACCGGCCTCGAGGGGAGCAAGAATCTTCTCGACTACTCGATGACCAAGGGCGGCATCCACGCCTTCACCAAGGCGCTCGCCGCGCATCTCGTGCCGCGTGGCATCCGGGTCAATGCGGTCGCGCCGGGGCCGGTATGGACGCCGCTCAACCCGGCCGACAAGGCAGCGGCCGACGTCGCCGAGTTCGGCGCCAACACGCCGATGAAGCGCCCCGCCCAGCCGGAGGAGATCGCCCCCGCCTATGTGTTCCTCGCCTCGCCGCAATGCTCCAGCTACATTACCGGCGAGATCCTTCCGATCGTCGGGGGTTACTGAGGAGGCGGGCGATGGGCGACGACAAGACTCCTGCACCGGCGGGCAAGGGCGATCCGCGGAGCGGGGCGGATCAGAAGCCCGCCGGCGGCCAGCGGGCCGGCTCCAACGAAACCCAGGCGCCAAGGAGGCCCGGGCGGGGCTGACGAGGCGTCACATGAAGTCGTCGCCGCCGGCTTGGGTCGCCTTGTAGGGCGAGGAAATCGCCGGCAGCGTCTTGAGGTACTCGGCCATCGCCTGCTGGTCCTCGGCCGAGAGCCTGGCGAGGTTGCGCTGGACGGCGGCCATGTCGCCGCCGACCACGTCGAAGTCCGGCAGGAATCCGGTCTTCATCATCCCGACGATCTCGGCGACCGACCAGGTGCCGATGCCGGATTCGTTGTCGGTCGTTATGTTGGGGGCGGTGCCTTCCCCCGCCGGCAGCGGCGCGCCGCTATAGGCCCGGTCGGCGACGATGCCGCCGATCGGGTTCCGCGGCGAGTGACACTGGACGCAATGGCCCGGCCCTTCGGTGAGGTAGGCGCCGCGATTGACGCGCTCGTTCGCGGCCGGGTCCGGCGCGAATGTCTCGCCGTCGACGTAGAGCAGCTGCCACAGGCCGACGCCGCGGCGGATGTTGAACGGGAAGGCGAGCGCCGTCTCCGGGACCTCGTTCGCCACCGGCGGCAGGGTGTCGAGATACGCCTTGAGGTCGATGATGTCCTCGAAGCGCATGCGCTGGTACGAGGTGTAGGGGAACGCGGGGTAGAGGTGCGTGCCGTCGCGGCCGATGCCGCGCTTCATGGCATTGACGAACTCGAGAGTGGTCCAGCCGCCGAGGCCGGTCGCCGCGTCGGGCGAGATGTTGGGCACGGTGAAATCGCCGAAGCTGGATCCGATCACCCGCCCGCCGCCGAGCCTGAGCAGGTCGTCGCCCGCGGCGTCGGGCGCGGCATGGCACGAGGCGCAGCCGCCGGCCCAGAACATCACCTCGCCGTTGGCGACGTCCGGCGCGTGTGCGGGCAGGTCCGCGGCGGCGAAGGTCCGCGGCGCCGACAGGAACCAGAACGCGCCGAAGCCGATGATCGCCAGGATCACCAGCACCACGATCAGCCTCCGGATCATCGCCGCTCCGCCGCCGCCAGACTGGAATGACTCGCATCGCCATGATGGCAAGCGCCCTCCCGACCGGCAAGGACGCGCCCCGCAACCTTCCGTGATGCTCGCAAAACGGTGCGGAGACGCCTAACTTACTCGCCATGGAACTCACCCGCGACGAGATCGAACGCTACGCCCGGCATATCGTGCTTGCCGAGCTCGGCGGCCCGGGCCAGCAGAAGCTGAAGGCGGCGCGCGTGCTGGTCGTCGGCGCAGGCGGGCTCGGCGCGCCGGTGATCCAATATCTCGCCGCGGCCGGGATCGGCACGCTCGGCATCGTCGACGACGACACGGTGTCGCTGTCGAACCTCCAGCGCCAGGTCATCCACGGAACGGATTCGGTCGGCATTGCCAAGGTCGACAGTGCGCGGACCGCCGTCGCGCGCCTCAATCCCCATGTCGCGGTGGAGACGCACGCGATCCGGCTGGACGAAACGAACGTCGGCGGAGCGGTCCGGCGTTACGATCTCGTCCTCGACTGCACCGACAATTTCGCCACGCGCTACCTCGTCTCGGACGCCTGCTTTCACGCCGGAAAGACGCTGATCACTGCCGCGGTCGGCCAGTTCGACGGCTCGATCACCGCGCTCAAGCCGCACCTCGCCGCCGCTGACGGCACGTCGAACCCGACGTATCGCTGCCTCTTTCCCGCGCCGCCGCCGGACGGACTCCTGCCTACTTGCAGCGAGGCCGGTATCGTCGGAGCGCTCGTCGCCGTCATCGGTTCGCTGCAGGCGATGGAGGCGATCAAGGAGATCGCGGGCATCGGCGAAGGGCTGGTCGGCCGCCTGCTCCTCTACGACGCGCGTTCCGTGCGCTTCGAGACGGTGCGCTACGCATGGGATCCCGACAACCCGTTGAACGGAACCGCGGCCCGCGCGGCGGCGGAGTAGCGGAGCTTAGGCGCCGAGGACTCCGGTCAGCACGACGACGGCGATCGCCACGGCAATCGCAGGCGCCGCCGGCACGGCGCGACGGAGGACCCGTCCGCCGTGAAACCGGTAGAATGCGTCCTCGTCGCGACGGCGCTGGTCGTGGCTCAGCGTCGTAGCGGTCGCGCTGATCGCAGCGGCAGCAAGAAGCGGGTCCATGGTTTTCTCTCCGAGGCGTTCGGTTCGGCCGCTTGTCGGGCCTCCGACATGAGCACGATATGAACCGATTCAATTCAGCGTTAAGATAGATGGATCGGCGGATTTGTCAATGCACGATGAACCGGTTCAACGGCGATTTGAACGCGATGCCCACTTCGCTTAGGATTCCGGCCGGAGATAGCCGTCCGGCCCGCCGGACCGTGCGGCGACGAGGGAGAGTCGCGATTCGCCGATGAAACGCACGGTGAAGTTGGCGGACGTGGCGAAGGCAGCCGGGGTGTCGCAGGGCACCGCCTCGAACGTCTTCGCCAAGCCCGAACTGGTGCGGCCGGAAGTGCGCGAGCGCGTCGAGGAGGTCGCCAGGGCCCTCGGCTATCACGGCCCCGATCCCAAGGGACGTCTGCTCCGCGCCGGCAAGGTGAACGCCATCGGCGTGGTGGTCATGGACGACCTCGCCTATTTCTTCAACGACCCCTTCAACCGCGAGTTCATGACCGGCGTCGCCGAGATCTGCGACGCGCGGGGCGCCGGCATCTCGCTGGTCTCCGCCGTCAATCGGGAAAGCGTTGCCTGGGGCATCGATACCGCGCTGGTCGACGGGTTCATCCTGCAATGCATCGAGGACGGCGACCGGCTGATCGAGCTGGCCCGAAAGCGCGGCCTGCCCTTCGTGGCGGTTGACGTCGATGCAGGGCCGGATGCGAGTTCGCTGATGGTCGACGATCGGCTCGGTGCCCGGCTCGCGGCGGAGCACCTCCTCGCCTTGGGACATCGGCAGTTCGGCATCCTCTGCCTCGAGATCCATAGCGACGGGCGAAAGGGCATCGTCGACGGTCCGCGCCGCGCCGAGGTCAGCTATGGCGCGACGCGCGACCGCCTCGCCGGCTATCGGGATGCGCTCGCCACCGCGGGCATCTCGATCGAGGATGCGACGATCGTCGAATCCGACAGCGACCGGAACGGCGCGCTCTTCGGTGCCCGCACGCTGCTCGACGCGGCGCCCGGCATCACTGCAGTCCTTGCCATGTCCGACGTCATGGCGCTGGCGCTCATGGCCGTGGCCGAGGAGCGCGGCCTTTCGATCCCGGACGACATCTCGGTGATCGGCTACGACGACGTGCCGGAGGCGGCGACGGCGGAGCCGCCGCTCACCACCATCTCGCAGCATGTCACCGAACGCGGTCGCGCCGCGGCGCGGATGATCTTCGATCCGACGCCGCCGCGGAAGGAGACGATGCCCGTCGACCTCGTCATCCGCGGCTCGACGGGCCCGGCGCGCCCGCCGCGTTGAGACCTCCTTAACCAACCCCGGCGAGGATGGGCGCCGGGGTTGGCGGGCACGGCGCGTTCAGGATTCTCGACATGGCAAAACGCGGTCTTGGCAGGCTCTGGCGTGGCGCGAAGGCGCTCGCCGCCGTCGCGGCGATTGCAGGGCTCGGCACCGTTCTCTTCGTTCAGCCTTCGACCATCACCGCCGCCCCGGCGGACAACAACACGAGCAGCGGCCTGCCGGTGCCGCGCTTCGTCAGTCTCAAGTCGTCGCGGGTGAACGTCCGCGTCGGGCCGGGCGAGGATTACGGCGTCGCCTGGGTCTTCGTGAAGCCGGGCCTGCCGATCGAGGTGATCCAGGAGTTCGACAACTGGCGCCGCATCCGCGATTCCGACGGCCAGGTCGGATGGGTCTTCCAGAGCCTTCTTTCCGGCAAGCGGACGGCGGTGGTCGCTCCGTGGCAGGGCGGCGAGCCGCGCCCGATCCGGGCCAGCAGTGCAACAGAAGCCCGCATCACCGCCTATCTCGAGCCCGGCGTGATGGGCGAGGTCGATCGCTGCCAGAGCGGCTGGTGCCAGATCTCCGGCAAGGGGTTCAAGGGCTGGATCAGCGGCGACCAGCTCTGGGGCGTCTATCCCGGCGAGACCATCGACTAGGCTCGCGCCCCGGCGCCGGCCGTCGGCCGTCGGCGCCCCGTCCGGCTGCTCGGCCCACGGCCCGATAGCGGCTCCGCCGCACGATATTGGCCTGACGAATGCGATCCCGACGCCGACGGCCGGCGGCACCGCAATCGCAGATTGGCGACCGGAGTCGCCCTCCAACCTGCCGCAAAAAATTCACCGCGCTGCAACAACGCTTCGCCACGATCTTGCCGGAATCACACCTGCTTGAGAGAGGCGAGAACCGCACCGACCGTGGCCTAAGCTGTTGTTGCTATGCACAAAAATCAGGCACGCCACGCCTCTCCGAGAATGACGATCCGTTTGTCGAAATATTCGTATTGCGGCGCGGAACAAGGCGCGCCGAAGTGCGTTCATCAAGGCTAGCTGTGTGAGAGCCCCCGGAGCATGCGCAATCAATCCCGCCTGAGCAGGCGACTTTTTCTCGCTTACTTGTTCAATACCGCCGCGGCGGCGTCCCTGCTCACACCGGGGCGCTTCGCGTTCGCCGAGGATGCGGCGAGCGCGAAGAAGCCGGTGCTGGCGCCGCCGTCGCTCACCGACGGCATGCCGTTCGATTCGGACAGCGTCGTCGAGATGGCGAGGAGTCTGGCGACCGCGCCCTTCCAGCCGCTCAGCACCGAGCTGCCGCCGACGCTGAGCGACCTGAACTACGTCCAGTACCGCGACATCTACTTCAAGGCCGACTCGGGCCTTTGGAAGAACGAGGATGTCCATTTCATCATCGAGTTCTTCCATCGCGGCTTCTACTTCAAGGAGCGGATCGACGTCGCGGTCGTCGACGGCGCGGAGGCGCGCCACGTCGCCTACGAACCGCGCCTCTTCGGCTTCGGCGATCGCGTGCCGCGGCCGCTGCCGGAGGAGGACATCGGCTTCGCCGGCTTCCGGATCGCGACCGACGTCGCCCGGGAGCCGGAACACTTCGGCGAGTTCCTCGTGTTCCAGGGGGCGAGCTACTTCCGCTCGCTCGCGGTCGGTCAGGCCTACGGCATCTCGGCGCGCGGCCTAGCCGTCAAGACCGCATCGCCCGAGGGTGAGGAATTCCCCGTGTTCCGGAGCTTTTGGGTCGAACGTCCCAAGCCCGAGGACACGCATGTCGTCATCCATGCCCTCCTAGACAGTCCCAGCGTCGCGGGCGCATACCGCTTTCGAGCCCAGTATGGCAACGAGACGACCATCGACGTCGAGGCCACGCTCTTCCCCCGCGTCGACCTTGCCCAGGTCGGTCTCGCACCGGGCACCTCGATGTTCTTCTTCGACCTTAACGGCCGGATGGACGTCGACGACTACCGGCCGGAAGTGCACGATTCGGACGGCCTCCTGATCCACAACGGTGCCGGCGAGCGCCTCTGGCGGCCGCTCGCCAATCCGGCGGCGCTGCAGGTGTCCTCCTTCGTCGACGAAGGCCCGCGCGGCTTCGGCCTGCTCCAGCGCAACCGGGACTTCGATGCCTACCAGGACGTGGAGGCGGCCTACCAGGCCCGACCGAGCCTCTGGGTCGAACCGGTCGGCGACTGGGGGCCGGGCTCGGTCGTGCTGGTCGAGATCCCCACCGACGCCGAGATCCACGACAATATCGTCGCCTACTGGACCCCCAAGGAGCCGATCGCGGCCGGCAGCGCGTTCAGCTTCGCCTACCGTCTGACGTTCGGCGACGGACCGGCCCGCGAGCCGAAGGCGATCTACGTCCAACGGACACGACGCGGTCGCGCCGATCCGGAACATCCGACCGCCGTCCGACTTTTCGTCATCGACTTTGCGATGGCACCCGGTGAATCGCGTCCGGAGGAGCCGCCCGAAGCGGTGGTCGCGGCCAATGCCGGAACCGTGAGCGGCATCACCGTATCGGACTTTCCGGACGTGAACGGGTGGCGGGTCACGTTCAAGCTGGATCCCGGCGATGCCGGACTGGTCGAGTTGCGTGCCGGACTCGTCTTTCCCGAGAAAGTGCCGGCGGAGACCTGGGTGTATCGATGGACGGGGGATTGACGGCCCACATCGAGGAGGCCGCGACGCGCGCGAGCGAAGCCGCGGCGTTCAGCGCGATGCCGCCGCAGCGTGCGCGGGCGATGCCGGTCCAGCCGATCTCGCGCAAGCAGGCCGGCCGCCGCAAGGCGCCTGCTACCGGCATCCGGGTCCGCTGGCGGCGGGCGATCGTGCTCGGCGGCACGGCTCTCCTCGGCGCGGCGGCCATCTTCCAGATGAGCCGGGTGCTCGAGATCGGCGGCATGACGCCGATCGAGATCGTGCTGCTCGTCCTTTTCAGCGTGAGCTTCACCTGGATCGGGCTCACCCTGGTCACCGCACTCGCCGGCCTCGCCGTGCGCCTCGCGCGTCGGCCGGCCCCGCGCGACGAGGAGGACGACGTTACGGTCGCGGGCAGGACCGCCGTGGTGATGCCCGCCTACAACGAGCAGCCCGAGCGGATCTTCGCCGCCATCGAGGCGATGGCGTTGGAGGTGACGCGCGACCGCTCCGGCGACCGCTTCGACTGGTTCGTGCTGAGCGACACCACCGACCCCGAGGTCGCGCTCAAGGAGGAGGCGGCGTTTCTCGAGATGCGGCGCCGGCTCGCCGGGGTGGCGAGCGTCTACTATCGCCGGCGCCGCCGGAACGTGGCGCGGAAGCCCGGCAACATCGCCGACTTCTGCAAGCGCTGGGGCGGCGCCTACGATTACATGCTGGTGCTCGACGCCGACAGCGTGATGGAAGGCGGCACCATCGTCGAGCTCGCCCGCCGCATGGACCGCACCCCGCGGGCCGGCATCATCCAGACCGTGCCCCGGCTCGTCGGCGGCCGCACGCTGTTCGCTCGCCTCCACCAGTTCTCCGGTCACGCCTATGGCGGCGTCCTCGCCGCCGGCCTCGCCTGGTGGACCGGCACCGAAGGCAATTACTGGGGGCACAACGCCATTCTCCGCATGACCGCCTTCACCGAGGCGGCCGGCCTGCCGATGCTCAAGGGCAAGCCGCCGTTCGGCGGTCACATCCTCAGCCACGACTTCGTCGAAGCCGCGCTGATCCGGCGCGCCGGCTGGAAGATCGTCATCGCCGACGATCTCGGCGGCTCCTACGAGGAAGGGCCGCCCACCATCGCCGATCTCGCCACCCGAGACCGCCGCTGGTGCCAGGGGAACCTGCAGCATGCCCGGCTGATCGCCACGCCGGGGCTGCACTGGGTGAGCCGCTTTCACCTGTTCACCGGCATCATGTCCTACCTCGCCTCGCCGCTATGGCTGTCGCTGATCCTTGCCGGATTGGCCCTCGGCGCCCAGGCGCGGTTCACGCGGCCGGACTATTTCCCCGACGACTTCAACCTGTTTCCAACCTGGCCGGTGCTCGATTCGACGCAGGCGCTCTGGCTGCTCGGCCTGACCATGGGGGTGGTCTTCGCGGTGAAGGCGATCGGCTGGATCGACCTTGCGGTCCAGGCGCGACGGAACGGCCATCCCGGACTTCGCGGCCCGAGCATCCTGCTCGAACTGGTGCTATCGGCGTTGCTCGCCCCGGTGCTGATGGTGATCCAGACCGGACTGGTCGCCTCGATCCTCACCGGTCGCGACAACGGCTGGAGCGCCCAGCGGCGCGAGGCGGGACGCCAGCAATGGGCGCAGCTTCTCCGCGACCACCGGGGTCACATGGTGGCCGGGGGGGTGCTCGGGCTTGCCGCCTACCTGATCGCGCCGACGCTGCTCCTCTGGCTCGCGCCGGCCATAGCCTGCCTCCTGCTCGCCGTGCCGGTGTCTGCGGCCTGCGCCTCCGCCCGCCTCGGCACGGGGCTGAAGCGCCGGGGCCTCCTGATGATTCCGGAGGAGGTGCTGGTGCCGCGTCCGGTGCGCCGTGCGGCCGTGCTGCGCCGGACCTATGCGCGCGTCACCGCCGCCGCGCCGGACCTGCCGCGGCTCCTCTCCGACCCGGGCCTGCGGACCAGCCATCTCCGGCTGGTCGAGGTATCCGGAGAGCGCCAACGCGGACAGGTCGATCCGCTCGAGGCCATGGCCATAGCCAAGATCAGCGAGGCCCGATCCATCCCCGAGGCCCTGTCCTGGCTGGGACGGGAAGAACGTGCCGCCGTGATCGGGGACCCCGGCCTCCTGGAGCGCCTCGCGCGGCTCCCGGCCGCCTGACCGGGATCGGCCAGCCATGCCCCGCGTCGCGTTGCTGGACGGGCTTCGGGGCTACTTTCTCGTCTTCATGCTGATCAATCACCTGTTCGGGGGCCAGTACGCCCTGGTCAAGGTGAACCACGCCGAACTCGGCTTCGTCCAGGACGCCCAAGGCTTCGTCTTCCTCTCCGGGCTGCTGGTCGGTGCGCTCTATGGGCGCCGCATGGAACGTCACGGCTTCGCCGGGCCGGCCCGCCAGATCTGGAAGCGGTCGTTCGAGCTGTATCTCTGGACCCTCGGCCTGATGCTCGCCGTCCTCGTGCTGCGCGGCGTCCTCCCCGGCGCGGGCGCGGTCTGGAAGGAGTGGCTCGGCCTCCTGCCGACCGGCGCCACGCCCGTCCTGGCCGCGGCTGCGACGCTCCTCTACCAGCCGACCTTCTTCGACATCCTGCCGCAATACATCCTCTACATGGCCGCGGCGCCCCCGCTCCTGTGGCTCTGCGTCACCGGCCGGGCCGCCGCGGTGATCGCGGCCTCGGTGATGCTGTGGCTCGCCATGCAGCTCGGCGTCCACCTCGCCCTGGCCGATGGCGTCAACGTCCTGCTCGACCGCTGGTACGAGGGCCTGACGCTCCGTGCCGCCTTCAATCCGTTCGCCTGGCAGATCCTCTTCTTCTCGGCGATGGCGATCGGCGCGCTGTGGACGCAGGGCCGGATCGACGTCGGCCGCCTCCTCGATCCCCGGCGTCCCGGCCCGGCGGTTGCGGCGGCCGTAGTGGTCGTCTTCTTCGCCTTCTGGCGGTTCGGCTTCACCTTCGGGCTGCTCCCAAAGGTGATGATGCTCCGCTTCTGGATCTTCGAGAACCGGCCGGAGTTCAGCCTCGTCTTCCTGGTGAACTTCGTCGCTCTCGCCTACCTGGTTGCGTGGGTGCTGGTGGCGGGGCCGGAGGCCGCCTCCCGCTCCGTCCGCGCCGCCGCCGCGCTTCTCAACCGGCTGTTCACCCTGCCGTTCCTCCGCCTCCTCGGCCGGCATTCGCTGCACGTCTATGCCTGGCATGTGCTGGTGGTCTACGTCGCGATGTGGGTGGACCGGCATTTCGGGCCTTTCGACAGCATCGGCCGCTCGGCCATCGGCCTCGCCTGCGTGCCGCTGCTCGCAGTCCCGGCGGTGCTCAGCGAATGGCGGAAGCAGCGGCGCGACCGGCGCGAGGCGCTGGCGGTCGCTGCGGGCGGCGGCGCCTGACTTCCGCGCGTCCGATCGCGACATTGCCCCGCGTTCGGGGCTATCATGGGCACGATCCAGCCTGCCGCTCCGGGGGAAGAAGACGATGGAAAGACTGACCCGTTTCTCGGTGGCGCCGCTCGCGACCATGACCCGCCGTCTCGCCGACGTCGCCGCCGGCCGGGCGGCCCCGGACCTAGTCATCACCGGCGCGCGGCTCCTGTCCACCTATAGCGAGCGGATGCTCGAGGGGCGCGAGCTGTGGGTCGCGGGCGGGCGTATCGCCGCGGTCCGGCCGGCGGGGACCCACAAGGGCAACGGCGCGACGGAAGTGCACGACGCCGCCGGCGGCATCCTCGCCCCCGGCCTCGTCGACCCGCACATCCACATCGAATCGAGCATGGTGACAGCCTGCGCCTATGCCGAGGCCGCGCTCGTCAACGGCACCACGACCATCTTCTGCGACAGCCACGAGATCGGCAACGTGATGGACGTCGCCGGCGTCGAGGCGATGCTCGAGGACGCGCGCGCGGCGCCGCTGTCGATCTTCCTCACCGTCCCGAGCACCGTGCCGGCCACGACGCCGGAAATGGAGACTGCCGGCGGCGACCTGACGCCCGAAAAGATCGCCGCGATCTTCGACAAGTGGCCGGAAGCGGTAGCGCTCGGCGAGAAGATGGACTTCGTGCCGGTGGTGATGGGCGACGAGCGGAGCCACGCGATCATTGCCGCGGCGCTCGCCCGCGGCCGCCCGGTGTCGGGCCACATCTACGGGCGCGAGTTCGTCGCCGCCTACGCCGCGAGCGGCGTCACCGACACCCACGAGGCGATCGACCGCGACATCGCCGAGGACCTGCTCGAGGCGGGGCTCTGGGTGTTCCTCCGCGGCGGCAACCCCGCGACGCCGTGGAACTCGATCGTCGAGGCCGGCAAGATCGTCACCGAGCTCGGCGTCGCCACCAAGCGGGTCTGCGTCTGCACCGACGACCGCGACGCCGACGACCTCCTGATGTTCGGCCAGGACTGGGTGGTGCGCGAGGCGGTCCGGCTCGGCGTGCCGAAGCTCAAGGCGTGGAGCATGGGATCGCTCCATGGCGCTACGCGCTTCGGCATGGACGGCGAGATCGGCGGACTGGGCGGCGGCCGTCGCGCCGACCTCGTGCTCCTCGACGACGATCTCAAGCCGCAATCGACCTGGTACGGTGGCGTGCAGGTGGTGAGCGACAGGAAAGTAATGCCGGCGCTCGATGCGGCGCTGTCCGACCGCTACCGCTACCCGAAGGCCGCGTACCACACCGTGAAGCTGCCGCGGATCCCGAAGCTGGTCCCGGACGTGCCGGAGCGTGCCGCCTTCGCCAACGTGATCCGGACCGCGCTGCCCGGCATCGTGCTGTTCCACGACCGGATCGCCATCGAGCCCGCCGATGACTGGCAGACGCTGTTCGACCATCACGGTCTCTGTTTCGTCACCGTGGTCGAGCGACACGGTAAATCGGACGGCAATGTCGCCTACGGGCTCCTCAAGGACTTCGGCCTGAAGCGCGGCGCGGTGGCGAGCAGCGTCGGCCATGACAGCCACAACATCATCGTCGCGGGCACCAACGAGGCCGACTTGCGCGTCGCACTCGAGGCCGTGGCGGCGACGCAGGGCGGTGTCGTGGTGGTCGCGGACGGCAAGGTCCGCGCCTCGGTGCCGCTGCCGATCGCCGGGCTCCTCTCCGACAAGCGCGTCGGCGAGGTGGCGGAGGAGGTCCAGGCGCTCAAGGCCGAGTGGACCGACGCCGGCTGCACCATCCCCTACATGGGCTTCAACCTGATCCCGCTCTCGGTGATCCCGGAGATCCGGATCACCGACAAGGGGCTGGTGCTCGTCCCCGACATGCGGATCGTGCCGCTGTTCGAATCGTCGAACCAACTGCCGGGGTAGCTGGGGTCGTCCGTCCGGACGCCCCTGGCAGCTCGCCCCTTGGGCCTCACAGGATGAACCGCGACAGGTCCATGTTGCGGGCGAGATCGCCGATATGGGCCTCGACATAGGCCGCGTCGACGGTGACCGTGTCGCCGTTGCGGTCGGGGGCGGCGAAGCTGATCTCGTCGAGAATCCGCTCCATCACCGTCTGCAGCCGCCGGGCGCCGATGTTCTCGATGTTGGCGTTGATCGACACGGCGATCGAGGCGATGGCGTCGATCGCATCGTCGGTCACGGCAAGGCTGACGCCCTCGGTCGCCATCAGCGCGACGTACTGCTTGATCAGGCTCGCCTCGGTCTCGGTCAGGATGCGACGGAAGTCGTCCTTGGTGAGCGGCAGGAGCTCGACCCGGATCGGCAGGCGGCCCTGCAGCTCCGGCAGGAGGTCCGAGGGCTTGGCGACGTGGAAGGCGCCCGAGGCGATGAACAGGATGTGGTCGGTCTTCACCGGCCCGTGCTTGGTGGCGACGGTGGTGCCCTCGATCAGCGGCAGCAGGTCGCGCTGCACGCCTTCGCGGCTCACGTCGCCGCCGAGGCGGCCCTCGCGGGCGCAGATCTTGTCGATCTCGTCGAGGAAGACGATGCCGTCGTTCTCGACCGAGGCGATCGCTTCCTGGGTGATCTCGTCGTCGTCGAGCAGGCGGTCGGATTCCTCGGCGACGAGGATGTCGTATGAATCGCCCACCGTCACCTTCCGCTTCTTGGTGCGCTGGCCGAAGGCCTTGCCGAGCATGTCGGAGATGTTCATCACTCCGACGCTCGCCCCCGGCATGCCGGGGATGTCGAACGACGGCATCTTGGCGCCGGTGTCGCGCACCTCGATCTCGATCTCCTTGCCGTTCAATTCCCCTTCGCGGAGCTTCTTGCGGAACGACTCGCGGGTGGTCGGCGACGCGTGCTCGCCGACCAGGGCGCTGAGCACGCGCTCCTCGGCGCTGAGCTCGGCCTTGGCCGAGACTTCCTTCCGCTTCCGTTCCCGCACCAGCCCGATGCCGACCTCGACCAGGTCGCGGACGATCTGCTCGACGTCGCGCCCGACATAGCCGACCTCGGTGAACTTGGTCGCTTCCACCTTCAGGAACGGGGCGCCGGCGAGCTTGGCGAGGCGGCGGGAGATCTCGGTCTTGCCGATGCCGGTCGGCCCGATCATCAGGATGTTCTTCGGCAGCACCTCCTCCTTCATCGCGCCGGTGAGCTGCTGGCGGCGCCAGCGGTTCCTAAGCGCGATGGCGACCGCACGCTTCGCATCGGCCTGGCCGATGATGTAGCGGTCGAGCTCGGAGACGATTTCGCGGGGGGAGAAGTTGGTCATTGGATCTCGTGGGCGTTCGGGTCGTATTGCATGATCAGCACGTCGTCGCCGGTCCGGCCGACGAGGCCGGGCACGGGCCGGAAGCCGGCCTTCTCATAGGCGCGGACAGCGCGGATGTTTCGCGGGTCGGGGTCGATGATGATCGTCCGGTGCCCGTCGGCATGGAGGCCGCGGGCGAAGGCGGCGAGCGCCGCCGAGCCGATGCCCTTGGACAACAGCGATGCCTCGCCGATGGAGAGGTCGACGCCGACCGTCTCGGCCGGCAGGTCGGCGAGCCACGGATGGTCCTCGATCCACGTCTCGTTCTGGTGATGGCCGATGAACCAGACCTGGATGTAGCCGATCGGGGCGCCGTCGAGGGCGATCAGGAACGGCTGGGTCGTGTCGCGGCCCTCGACCATGTCGCGGATGAAGCCGAGCTCCTCCTCGGGGTCGCCCCACCATTCCTGCATGTGCGGCGCGCGGAGCCACGTGTCGAGCAGCGGATAGTGCTCCGGCGCCACCGGCATGAATCCGATCTCGTGGGTCCTAGCCGGCATCGATCACTTCGACCGTGAGCTTGTCGTTGGTGTAGATGCAGATCTCGGCGGCGATCGCCATTGCCTTCCGGGCGATCGCCTCGGCATCGGCGTCGGTGTCGACCAGCGCGCGGGCGGCGGCCAGCGCATAGTTGCCGCCCGAGCCGATGCCGGCGACGCCGCCCTCCGGTTCCAGCACGTCGCCGGTGCCGGTGATGACCAGGCTGGTGGCGCGGTCGGCGACGATCATCATCGCCTCGAGCCGGCGGAGATACTTGTCGGTGCGCCAGTCCTTGGCGAGCTCGACGCAGGCGCGCATGAGCTGACCCGGATACTGCTCGAGCTTGCCTTCGAGGCGCTCGAACAGCGTGAAGGCATCGGCCGTCGCGCCGGCGAAGCCGGCGATCACGCCGCTCTTGCCGATCGGTCGCACCTTCCGCGCGTTGTGCTTGATCACGGTGTTGCCGAGCGAGACCTGCCCGTCTCCGGCGATCACCACCTTGCCGCCCTTGCGCACGGTAAGGATCGTCGTGCCGTGCCAGGTGGCGGAATCTCTGTCGTTCATCGGGTAAGGATTTCCCTGAAAGCGGGCCGGTCGCGGTCCTTTCCTCGGCCCCGCGCCAGCCCCTGGAAGATCGCGGTGGCCCGATGGCTGCCGCGGCACCTATGTAAGGCCGCGGCGGCCAAGTGCAAACGGGTGCCGCGACGCCAGCTTCGCTTGCCTCGCCGGGGACGGCCCCTGTTCGGTGACCCGAATCGCGGTTTGGCAGGCCGGTCTCCGCCTGCTAAAAGGCCGGCGCTTCACCCCAAGCTCCGGAAGGGCGCACATGCGCAAGGCAGAGGTCGCGCGGAAGACCAGGGAGACCGACATCGTCGCGAGCGTCGCGCTCGACGGCACCGGCACGGCCGACATCGCGACAGGGATCGGCTTCCTCGACCACATGCTCGAGCAGCTTGCCCGTCACAGCCTGATCGACATCGCCATCAGGGCCAAGGGCGACCTCCACATCGACCAGCACCACACTGCCGAGGACGTCGGCATCGCGCTCGGCCAGGCACTTCGCGAGGCGCTGGGCGACCGTGCCGGCATCGCCCGCTACGGCGACGTGCACCTGCCGATGGACGAGACGCTGACCCGTTGCGCGGTCGACGTCTCCGGGCGCCCCTATCTCGTCTGGAAGGTCACGTTCACCCGCGACAAGGTCGGCGACTTCGACACCGAGCTGTTCCGCGAGTTCTTCATGGCCTTCGCCCAGAACGGCGGCATCACGCTGCACATCGAGAACCTCTACGGCGAGAACAATCACCACATCGCCGAGACGTGCTTCAAGGCGGTGGCGCGTGCGCTCCGTCGGGCCGTGGAGATCGACCCGCGGCAGGGCGACCGCGTGCCGTCGACCAAGGGCAGCCTCACCGGCTAGGGCAGGGCACGATGGCGCTCTACACGGTTCACGCACCGAGGACGGCCGACGGGGCCGAGCCCGATCCCTCCGATCTGGTCTTCGTCAAGGACGGATTCTGCTGGCCGGCGCTGTTCATCCCGCTGGTGTGGCTCGTCTACCGCGGGCTCTGGCTGACGCTCCTGCTCTACGTCGTCGCGGCGATCGGGCTGAGCTTCGTCGCGGGACTTGCCGGCTCCGATGCCTCCACTGCGGTGATCGTCCTCTTCGCCTTCTGGTTCGCGCTCGAGGCCAACGGCCTCCGCCGCTGGACGCTCGAACGCCACCGCTACGACCTCGTCGGCGTGGTGGAAGGACGGACGCGGGAGGAGGCCGAGCGCCGCTACTTTGCCGAGGCGACGATCGGTGGCACCACGGCCGCACAGGCTCCCGCCATCCCGCCGCCTGCTCCGCCGATACCGCCGGCTCCCCCGGCGCCGAAGCGCAATCCGGGCATCACCGGGCTCTTTCCGGATCCGCGGGGAACGCGATGACCGTCGCCCTGATCGACTACGGCGCCGGCAATCTCCGCTCGGCGGCGAAGGCCTTCGAGCGCATGATCGCCGCGGGCGATCTCGGCGAGACCGTGACGATCACCTCCGATCCGGAGGCGGTGGCGCGGGCGGACCGGGTCGTGCTGCCGGGCGACGGTGCGTTTGCCGACTGCCGGCGGAACCTCGATGCGGTCGACGGCATGGTCGAGGCGATCGACGAGGTGATCGACCGCCGCGGCCGGCCTTTCCTCGGCATCTGCGTCGGCATGCAACTCCTCGCCACCCGCGGCGTCGAGCACGGCATCACCCCCGGCCTCGACCGCATCTCCGGCGAGGTCCGTGCCGTCGCGCCGGCCGACCCGGCGCTCAAGGTGCCGCACATGGGCTGGAACACGATCGGCGCCCGCGCCCGCCATCCGCTGCTCGACGGCATCGCCTGCGGCCCGGATGGCTGGCATGCCTATTTCCTCCATGGCTTCCAGCTTGTCGCCGACGACGAGAACGACATCGTCGCCGTCGCCGATTATGGTGGCCCGGTCACCGCGATCGTCGCCCATGGCAACATCGCCGGCACCCAGTTCCATCCGGAGAAGAGCCAGCGGCTCGGGCTGGCGATGATCGGCAATTTCCTCAAATGGACCCCCTGACGGCGCTAGCCGACTGGGCGGATTTCTTCGCCGCGCAGGTCGCATCTTCGGCGGCGCTGGCGGGCCTCCTGTTCGTCGGCGTCTCGCTGAACCTCAAGACGATCCTGTCGGCATCGTTCCTGCCGCTTCGCGCGCTGCTCGCGCTGGCGCTGCTGATCGGCATCCTGGCCGTCTCCTCTCTCATGCTCATGCCCGGCCAGACGACGACGATGGTCGCGGCGGAGGTGCTCATCGTCGGCGGCGTGATGTGGCTCGGCGGGACGTACATCGAGCGGCGCGGCTGGCGCGCGGTCCGCGAAGGCGGCAGCCGCGCGACCTACGCCGCCAATGCGGCCCTTCTCCAGTTCGCGACGCTCCCCTATCTCGTCGCCGCGACGCTGCTCTTTGCCGGCAACGACAGCGGGCTATACTGGCTCGCCGCCGCGGTCATCCTCTCGACCATCAAGGCGGTGGTCGACGCCTGGGTTCTCCTCGTCGAGATCAACCGCTAGAAGCGTCCTCATGATCCTGTTTCCTGCCATCGACCTGAAGGACGGCCAGTGCGTCCGCCTCGAGAAGGGCGAGATGTCCAAGGCCACCGTTTTCGGCACCGACCCCGCCGTGCAGGCCCGCGCCTTCGCCGACGCCGGATTCGAGTACCTGCACGTGGTCGACCTCAACGGCGCCTTCGCCGGCCGCTCCGAGAACGGCGCGGCGGTCGAGGCGATCCTCGCCGCGGTCGACCTGCCGGTGCAACTCGGCGGCGGCATCCGCGACCATGCCGGCATCGACGCCTGGCTCGACAAGGGCATCGCCCGCGTCATCCTCGGCACCGTCGCGGTCCGCGATCCGGCGCTGGTCCGCGAGGCCGCACGCCGCCATCCAGGCCGCGTCGCGGTCGGCATCGATGCCCGCGGCGGGCGGGTCGCGGTAAGCGGCTGGGCCGAGGCCACCGACATCGACGTCATCGACCTTGCCCGCCGGTTCGAGGACGCCGGGGTTGCGGCGATCGTCTATACCGACATCGACCGCGACGGCATCCTCACCGGCCTCAACTTCGATGCGACGCTCCGTCTCGCCGAAGCGGTGTCGATTCCCGTCATCGCCTCGGGCGGCCTCGCCGGCATGGCCGACATCGAGATGCTCACCGCCCCGCGCTACCGGCGGCTCGCCGGCGCCATCGCCGGCCGTGCGCTCTATGACGGGCGGCTCGATCCGGCCGCGGCCCTCGCACTGGTCGCTGCGGCGCGGGAGGCGGCGTGATGC
>JBIQKL010000059.1:0-17701 GCA_044506555.1 Hyphomicrobiales bacterium
CGACCGTGCGCACCTACGGCAAGGCGATGGGCGTCGACGAGGGCGGCGATGCGCGACCCACCGTCGACGCACCGTTCGGCACCGCGCTCATCGAAGCCCAGCGGCGGCGCGGCGACATCGTCGGCCTCACCGCCGACCTCGGGAAGTACACCGACATCCTTCCCTTCCGCGACGCGTATCCGGACCGTTTCTTCAACGTCGGCATGGCCGAGCAGAACCTCGTCGCCGTCGCCGCCGGCCTCGCCCGCACCGGTACCGTGCCGTTCGCCACCACCTACGGCGTCTTCGCCACCCGCCGCGCCTACGACTTCATCGCCATCGCGCTCGCCCACAGCCGGGTCAACGTGAAGATCGTCGCCGGGCTGCCCGGGCTCACCACCGGCTACGGCGGCACGCACCAGGCGATCGAGGACGTGGCGCTGATGCGCATGGTGCCGAACCTCGTCGTCATCGATCCCTGCGACGCGACCGACATCATGCATGTCACCCACGCAATCGCCGACTATGACGGCCCGGTCTACATGCGGCTTCTACGGGGCAAGGTGCCGCGCGTCCTCGATCCGGACACCTACCGCTTCGAGATCGGCAAGGCCTTCGTGCTCCGCGAGGGCAGCGGCGTCGGCATCGTCTCCACGGGCCTGATGACCGAGCACGCGCTCGACGCGGCAGCCGCGCTCGACGCGGGCGTGCTCCACGTGCCGACGCTGAAGCCGTTCGACGCGGAGACGGTGGCCGCCTTTGCCGCTCGGCACGGCGCGGTGGTGACGGCCGAGAACCACGTCTCGGCCGGCGGCCTCGCGACGCAGGTGCGCGAATGCCTGTTCGAGGCGGACGTGCAGGTGAAGGTGGCGGCGGTCGGCATCCCGGACGCCTTCATCGAGCTCGGCGCCGCGCCGACGCTGATGGCCCGGAACGGCCTGACCGCCGACGGGATCACCGCAGCGGCGAACACGCTCTGATTCGGTCGCGCAGGACGCCGGTCCGGAACGTCCCACCGTCGGCTCCACATAAGCGGGGCCTCGACGGATAGGCACGCCGCCCCCAAGCGCGCCCTAAGCGTCGAACAGCCACCACTTGGTCGGCAGGACGCTGAGCTTGTCGCCCTTCTGGGCGCGGGCGCCGCTGGCGGGCACGTCGACCTCGATGCGGTGGCGCCGCATGCCGACCTCGACGTCGAGGCGGCGATGCGCACCGTGGCGGCGCTCGGCGATGACGCGACCGGTGATGCTGCCCGGGCGGTTGGAGAGCTCGACGTCGTGCGGACGGAAGACCAGCGTCCGGTTGCCGTCGGTGCCCGATACGGCGATGTCGATCGGCCGGTCTTCGAGCAGCACCCGCCCGTCCTCGATGCGGACCGGGAGCGCGCTCGATTCGCCGATGAAGCCGGCGACGAAGGCTGACGCCGGTCGGTCGTAGATCTCGTCCGGCGAGCCGATCTGCTCGATCTCGCCGCGGTTGAGGACGACGATGCGGTCGGCGAGCTCGACCGCCTCCTCCTGGTCGTGAGTGACGAAGACCGTGGTGTGCCCGGTCTGATCGTGGATCTCGCGGAGCCAGCGGCGGAGATCGCGGCGGACCTTGGCGTCGAGCGCGCCGAACGGCTCGTCGAGGAGCAGGATGCGCGGCTCGATGGCGAGCGCCCGGGCCAGAGCGACGCGCTGGCGCTGGCCGCCGGAAAGCTGCGTCGGGTAGCGGCTTTCAAGACCGCCGAGCTGCACGAGCTCGAGCAGCTCCATCACCCGGTCGCGAATCTGCGCCCTCGACGGCCGGGTCCGTGCCGGACGGGCATTGAGGCCGAAGGCGATGTTGTCGAACACCTTCATGCTCTTGAAGAGCGCGTAGCTCTGGAAGACGAAGCCGATGTTCCGGTCCTGGACCGACAGGCCGAGAGCATCCTCCTCGCCGAACAGCACGCGGCCGGCGGTGGGGAACTCGAGGCCGGCGAGCACGCGCAAGAGCGTGGTCTTGCCGGAGCCCGACGGCCCGAGCAGCGCCACGAGCTCGCCCGCCTCGATCTTGAGGGACACGTCATGAAGCGCGGGGGTCTCCCCGAACTCCTTGACGACGTGTTCGACGGTCACATCCACTGGAGCACCCCATGCACGCTGCTTGGGCGGCTGCACGCTATCGGACTGGACGACGGTGGGAAAGGCCGCATCGGAACGGGCGGTCTGCATTGGGCCGGTTTCTCCTAGTGGCGGCGTTGAGCGGCGATCTCGTCGGCGTAGCGCCATTCAAGACCGGTCTTGGCGGCAAGCGTCACCATGGCGAGCAGGGCGAGCAGGGACGCGACCGCGAATGCCGCCGCGCCGAGATACTCGTTGTAGAGGATCTCGACGTGGAGCGGCATCGTGTTGGTCTGGCCGCGGATCTTGCCCGAGACGACCGACACCGCGCCGAACTCGCCCATGGCGCGCGCATTGCAGAGCAGCACCCCGTAGAGCAGCGCCCACTTGATGTTGGGCAGCGTCACCTTGAGGAAGGTCCGGAAACCGCCGGCCCCCAGCGACAGCGCCGCCTCCTCGTCGCGGGTGCCCTGCTCCTGCATGATCGGGATCAGCTCGCGGGCGACGAAGGGGAAAGTCACGAAGATCGTCGCCAGCACGATGCCGGGCACGGCGAAGATGATCTGGATGCCGTGCTCCTGGAGCGTCGGTCCGAGCCAGCCCTGCGCGCCGAAGATGAGCACGTAGATCAGGCCCGAGGTGACCGGTGATACCGAGAACGGCAGGTCGATCAGGGTGATCAGGAAGCTCTTGCCGCGGAACTCGAACTTGGCGACCGCCCAGGCCGCGGCCACGCCGAAGATCAGGTTGGCCGGCACCGATATCGCCGCAACCAGCAGCGTCAGGCGGACCGCGGCGAGCGAATCCTTCTCGGTGATCGCCGCGAGATAGGCGCCGGCACCCTTCGCGAACGCCTCGACGAAGACGATGATCAGCGGCATCAGGAGGAAGACGAACAGGAACGCGACGGCAATCCCGGTCAGCAGCCAGCGCACCCAGGTGCGCTCGCTCGTGGCGGGGCGGAATGCTGCCGCGGGTACGACGAGCGGGGCCGAGGCGTCATACATGGCCGTACCTCTTGCGGCTCCAGGCCTGGATCAGGTTGATGACCAGAAGGAGCGCGAAGGAGATGAGAAGCATCAGCGTCGCGATCGCGGTAGCCGCCGGATAATTGAACTCCTGCAGCTTCACGACAATGAGCAGCGGCGCGATCTCGGATACGTAAGGGATGTTCCCGGCGATGAAGATTACCGAGCCGTATTCGCCGACCGCGCGGGCGAGCGCCAGCGCGAAGCCGGTGAGCAGCGGCGGCAGGAGCGTCGGCAGGATCACGGTCCGGACCGTCCGCCAACGCGAGGCGCCGAGCGTCGCCGAGACCTCCTCGACCTCGCGATCGATCTCCTCCATCACCGGCTGCAGCGTCCTGACCACGAAGGGCAGGCCGATGAAGACCAGCGCGATGACGATGCCGATCGGCGTATAGGCGATCTTGATGCCGAGCGGCGCGAACAGGCTGCCGATCCAGCCGTTCGGCGCATAAAGCGCGGTGAGCGCGATGCCGGCCACGGCGGTGGGCAGGGCAAAGGGCAGGTCGACGAATGCGTCGATCAGCCGGCGGCCGGGAAAATCGTAGCGGACCAGGACCCAGGCGACGATCAGGCCGAAAACGGCATTGATCGCGGCGGCGAGGAAGGAGGCGCCGAAGCTGAGTTTCAACGCGGCAAGAGTGCGCGGGTCGGTCGCCAGCCGCCAGAACTCGGGCCAACCGAGCGAGGCCGACTTGAGGACGAGTCCGGCGAGCGGGATGAGGACGATCAGGCTGAGATAGGTCAGCGTGAAACCGAGCGCCAGCCCGAAGCCCGGGATGATGCTCGGCTTCCTGAACGTCCAGGTCGTGCTGGACGCCATGGTCCGTTCCCCGCCTTACCTGCCGGGCGCGTAGATCTGGTCGAAGAGGCCGCCGTCGCCGAAGAACTTCGGCTGGGCTTCGGCCCATCCGCCGAACAGTGGATCGTCGATCGTGACCAGCTTCACCTCCGGGAACCGCTTCAGCTCCTCGGGATCGACCACCTGCGGGTTGGAAGGCCGGTAGAAGTTGCGGGCGATGATGTTCTGGCCCTCGTCGCTGTAGAGATATTCGAGATAGGCCTGCGCGACCTCGCGGGTGCCTTTGGAATCGACGTTCTTGTCGACCAGCGTCACCGGCGGGTCGGCCTTGATCGAGGTCGGAGGAACCACGATGTCGAACTGGTCGGGGCCGAGCTCGTTCACCGCCAGGAACGCCTCGTTCTCCCAGGCGAGCAGCACGTCGCCGATGCCGCGCTGCGCGAAGGTCGTCGTGGAGCCGCGTGCGCCCGAATCGAGGACCGGGACATGGCGGTAGAGTTCGGTCACGAAGGCGAGGTTCTTGGCCTCGTCGCCGCCGTACTGGGTGTTCGCCCAGTCCCACGCCGCGAGGAAGTTCCAGCGCGCGCCGCCCGAGGTCTTCGGGTTCGGGGTGATTACCTCGACGCCTTCCTTGACCAGGTCGCCCCAGTCCTTGATGCCCTTCGGGTTGCCCTTACGGACCAGGAAGACGATCGTCGAGCTGTAGGGGGTCGAGCTCTCCGGCAGCCGGCCGCGCCAGTCGGCGGGGAGGAGGCCGGCCTCCGCGATCTTGTCGATGTCGCCCTGGAGGGCGAGGGTGACGACGTCGGCCCGGAGCCCGTCGATCACGGCCTGGGCCTGCGACCCCGAACCGCCATGCGACTGCTCGATGGTGACGGTCTCGCCGGTTTGTTCCTTCCAGTGGGCCGCGAATGCGGCGTCGAACTCGCGATAAAGCTCGCGGGTCGGATCGTAGGAAACGTTGAGGATGGTGGTGTCGGCGAAAGCGGTGACGGAGAGGACCGTCCCGAACGCCGCGGCGATTGCGAGGATGCCGAGGCCACGTCGGAGACGGCGCGAATCGAAGGCCGATGCGATGCTCATGGGATCCCGCTCCCTTGTTGATACCGCCTTATCTCGACTTAACAGGTAGGGATTGTCAATTGTGAATTTCGGGCAATCCCGGCAATCCCATTTCGGTTTCGCCCCGCGTTGCGGAAAATCCGACTTCGGAGCGCCCAACGGAGCGGGTTCCAGGAATTTCATTTCAGACGCCGGCGAACCCTATGTGCTTCGTCCAGCAGCGAAAGCGTGCTAGTCCGCCGAAACGCGGCGCCGGGAGCCCGATCCGATCGCGATGGCCATGACCCGCAGCATCCTCGTCACCGGTGCCACCGGATTCATCGGCCGCCACGTGGTGGCGGGCCTCGGCCAATGCAAGTTGACGGCCGCGGTGCGCTCGGACGTCGCCGTGCTGCCGCCCGGTGTGCAGCCCCGCGTCGTCGGGCCGATCGATTCGCGCACCGATTGGCGCGAAGCGCTCGACGGCATCGATACCGTCGTCCACCTCGCCGCGCTCGCGCATCGCTCCGGCCGCTTCCAGGCCGAGAATGCCGGCCTCTACTTCGAGATCAACACGAACGGGACGCTGCGTCTTGCCGAGGCCGCCGCCGAATCAGGCGTCCGCGACTTCGTCTTCGCGAGCTCGATCGCGGTCAACGGCAACGGCACCGACGGCCGCGCGCCGTTCCGCGAATCGGCCGCGCCGGCGCCGGTCGGCCCCTACGGGGAGAGCAAGGCGGCTGCCGAACATGGCCTCGCCGAGATCGCGGGACGGACGGGGATGGCGGTGACGGCGTTCAGGCCGCCGCTCGTCCACGGTCGCGGCGCGCCCGGCAACATGGCGCGGCTCGAAGCCGCGATCCGCCGGGGCGTGCCCCTCCCGCTCGCCGCGATCCGCAACCGCCGCGCCTTCCTGGGCGTCGACAACCTCGTCGACTTCGTGAACTGGCGCCTGGCGCAAAGGAACAACGGCTTCGAGGCCTTCATCGTCGCGGACGACGAGCAGCCGTCCACGCCGGAATTTGTCGTCGCGCTCGCCGATGCCATGGGAGAGCGCGCCCGTCTGATCGCACTGCCCGTGCCGCTGCTCCGCGCCCTCCTCGCCGCGACGGGAAAGTCCGGCATGGCCGAGAGCCTCGTCGCTTCGCTCGCAGTCGATACGGCCAGGGTGCAGGCGGCCGGCTGGCGACCGCCGTTCAGTCTCCGGGACGGCCTCGCCAGCGCCTTCGCGAATCAGGCAACGACCACGTCGTAGGCGGCTTCCTCATCCTCGGCGATGACGACGCCCGCCTCGATGGCGTCGGCGATCGTGCGGGTGTCGAGCACCTCCCGCGTCGCCTGGGTCACCTCTGCGAAGACCCGGCGGATCTCGCAATTGCCCTCGCTCTTGCAATCGTCGCAGCGCCGATAGGCGATCCGCGACAGGCACGGCAGCGGGGCGATCGGCCCGTCGATGATGCGCAGCACGCTGCCGAAGGTGATGTCGGCGGGATCCTTGAGCAACTGATAGCCCCCGAACTTGCCGCGCCGGCTGACGAGGATGCCGTGGCGCTTCAGGTCGAGGAGAATCTGCTCGAGGAACTTCTTCGGGATCGACTGCTGTTCCGCGATGTCGGAAATGAACAATGGCGCGCCTTTCGGCGCCTGCGCGAGCGAAATCAGGGCTCGGAGCGCGTACTTGGCCTTCTGCGAGATCATGTCGAGGCGGGGTCCGTCAGGGCGTGAATCGGGACTACCACCCGGTAATCCTACTCACTCAGTCGTATTATGCAGGTACGTCCGGATTGTGAAGGAAATTCCACCACTTTGGCTGTGACGCTGCTCACGTTTGCGTGGCACCACGACGCGGATCGAGCCATCGCACACAGCCGCGACGGATCGCCAGGAACTGGTGCGGGCGGCCGGACTCGAACCGGCACGGGCTTTCGCCCTACGGATTTTCTTACCAGCTACGGCTTTCGCCGCTCCCGCCGTGGCCGCGGGATTTGTGGTCTGGACTATCCCTTCACCCTGGCGCCGGCCACCAGAGGCCGCCGCTTTAGGTGCCGCCCGTCTAGTCTCTACACCTTCCCCCGACAGGGGCTTGGCTCGGGATTCCCAAGGTCAGGGTTCCCCGAATTTGAGCGGTTCTGCACCGGTAGTTTCCCGCCGGGCACTCGAGCACTTCCAAGTCCGTTGCGTCTACCAGTTCCGCCACGCCCGCAGTGCGACCGGCTATCGACGAGATACGACGGCCTGTCAAGGCGGGCTTCCGCGCCGTCGCGACCTATCTCACGATATATCTTGACGATCCAGAACCGGCTCATTAGTTATATCGCACGATACAACGCAAAGGAGCCATCACGTGCATCACAGACATTGCGGACACCATGAGGATTGGCATGCGGCCGGGCGCCGCCGGTTCGGCGGGCCGCCCCCGTTCGGCCGCTCGCCGGGCGGTCCGGGCTTCGGCGGCCGCGGCCCCTTCCGCGCCGGCCGGATGATCGGCGACGGCGACCTCCGGCTCATCGTGCTGGCACTGCTCGCCGAGCGGCCGCGGCACGGCTACGACATCATCAAGGCACTCGAGGAACGCTCGCACGACGCCTACAGCCCAAGCCCCGGCGTGGTCTATCCGACCCTCACCTTCCTCGACGAGGCCGGCTACGTCGCCGCCAGCGCCGAGGGCAACAAGAAGGTCTACGCGATCACCGACCCGGGCCGGGCCCATCTCGAGCAGAACCGCGCGGCGGTCGACGACATCCTCACCGCAATCGCGAGGATCGGCGAGAAGATGGCCAAGGCCCGCGCCTGGTTCTATCGCGAGGGCGACGGCGGCGGTCAGGACATTCCCGGGGTTGCGCCGGCGCTCAACGAGGCCCGGCGGACACTGAAGATGGCGATCGCGGAGAAGCTCGAAAGCTCGCGGGAATCGCAGGAGGCCGTGGCCGGGATCCTGAGCGAGGCCGCTGCCGCGATCCGGGCGCTCGACGGCTCGGACGAAGTCTAGGCCGCCGCGCGAAGCTCGGCCGACGACGTCCCGGAGGGCGCGAACACGCTTCGCACGTAGTCGCGGTAGAGCATGACCTGCCGCGGCAGGATGTTCACATCCCGCAGGGCTCGCCCGACGATCATTCCGCCCTCCACTGTCGACGCCGCCATGTCCGCCAGCGCCTCGAGGTCGACCTCGGGGCGTGGCGGATAGCGATCGGCGATAAGCAGGAAACGCTCGTGGAAGCGACGTCGCCAGGCGAGCAGGCCGGCAGCATTCAGTTCGCGGATCTCGCGGTTGAAGATCTGGTCCTGATAGGCGAAGGACGCGGCCAGGCAGCCCGGATGGACCACGGGCAGCTCCGCCATCATCTCGGCGAAGAGCTTCAGTCCGACGAGGAATCCGTGCAGCGGATCGTCGTGCAGTTCGTCTCCGCGGCGGAAGAGGTCGTCGAGCAGTTCGCTGTCGCGCTGCAGGTAGCGCAGGATCAACGCCTTGGCGAGATCCGCCTTGTCCCGGAAATGGTAGAAGAACCCGCTCTTGGTGATGCCGCCGGCGGCGATCAGCTCGTCGATCGAGGTGGCGGCGAAACCCTTGGCGAGCACCGCGCCCTCGGCGAGATCGAGGAGCCTGTCGCGGGTCGCCTGGCCCTTCCTGATCGGGACGTCGCTCATTCCGAACCGTACCAACGGTATGGAATCCGGTCTGTGACACAGGTCACACCGACCGCCTTGACGACATGCAAGCGCTTGATTCCGCGAGACAAGTCAGGGGCGGCAGCAGGTGGACCGCGCGCCTTCTAGGCGCCGCCTGCCCTGCGGCGTATCTCGGCACCGAAGCACGACACACGAGACGGAGCCCGACTCATGACGCCTTACCGCAAGCACCTGCCGCAAATCGACGCCGAGCGCATTTTCCTCTCCGACGGCGGCCTGGAGACCACGCTCATCTACCATCACGGCATCGACCTGCCGGCCTTCGCGTCCTTTCCGCTGCTGACCCACGACGCCGGCCGCGATGCGCTGCGCGACTACTACATGCCCTATGCCGAACTCGCCGTCCGGAACGGCCTCGGCTTCGTCCTCGAGACGCCGACCTGGCGGGCCAGTCCCGAGTGGGGGGCGAAGCTCGGCTACACCAGCGAGGCGCTGGCCAAGGTCAACCGCGACGCCGTCGCCATGATGCAGCGGCTCCGCGCCCAGTACGAGACGGCGCGGTCGCCGATGCCGGTCAGCGGCAACATCGGTCCCCGCGGCGACGGCTACCAGCCCGACCGGCTGATGAGCGTCGCGGAGGCCGAAGCCTATCACGCACCGCAGGTGCGGGCCTTCCGCGGCGCCGGGGCGGATCTGGTGACGGCGATGACCATCAACTACGCCGAGGAAGGCGCCGGCATCGCGCGGGCCGCCGCGGATGCCGAGATGCCGGCGGTGATCTCGATCACGGTGGAGACCGATGGCCGCCTGGCGACCGGACAGCCGCTCGGCGAAGCGATCGACGCCATCGACGCGGCCTCGGGGGCGGCGCCGGCCTACTACATGGTGAACTGCGCCCACCCGACGCACTTCGCGCCGGTGCTCGCGGTCGGCGGCGCCTGGGTCGACCGGATCGGCGGCATGCGGCCTAACGCATCGGCCAAGAGCCACGCGGAGCTTGATGCGGCCACCGAACTCGATGACGGCGACCCCCGCGACCTCGGCGCCCGCATTGCCGAGCTTCGCCGGCGCCATCCGCGGCTCACGGTGTTCGGCGGCTGCTGCGGCACCGACCACCGGCATGTCGGGGAGATCTGCCTTGCCTGTTCCGCGGTCCACTGAGCAGGAGCGGGCGGCCCCGCCCCGGCGCCGCCCGCCGCCGCGATCGAGCTTCCGATGCGGCTATCCCTTCGCGCGGAACGCTTCGAACGCCGCGCCGTAGTCGGGGTGCCAGCGCGACAGGGGCGGGCGGTTCTCGGTGATGTCCGCGGCGCCCCACTGGATGCGCTTGCGATCCGTCTCCCACGCCACGTCGTTGTCGGGGCAGATGATGTAGAAGTCGCCGCGGCCGGTGCGCTCCAGCATCATGTCCACCACCTGGTCCGCCGTCCATGCGCCGGACGGCTTCTCCTCGCCGGGAGTCTTGGCGGTGAGCCTGGTATGGGTCCAGCCCGGCACCAGAAGGTGCGCGCTCACCCTGCAGCCGGGCGTGCTGCGAAGCGCGTGCTGCAGCCCCTCGGTGATCACCTTCACTCCCGCCTTCGACACGTTGTAGGCGGTATCGCCGGGCGGGCAGGTGATGCCCTGCTTCGAGCCGGTGTTGACGATCATCGCATCGGTGCCTTGGGCGATGATGGCCTCGGCAAAGGCATGGACGCCGTTGATCACGCCCCAGAGATTCACGCCGAGCACGCGCTGCCAGCGGTCGTAATGATCGAACGGGCCGCCGCCGGGTGCGGTGCCGGCATTGTTCATCAGCACCGCGACCTCGCCATAGGCACCGTAGGCACGGTCCTTGAGACCCTGCACCTCCTCCATGCGGCTCACGTCGCAGGCGACCGTGACCACGCGCGCGTCAGGGGCGATCGCCGCGATCTCGGCCGCCGCGGCATCGAGCGTGGCCGGGTCGAGATCGGCGATCGCAATGTTCATCCCGAACTGCGCGAACCGCTTCGCGGCGGCGAGGCCGATCCCGCTCGCGCCGCCGGTGATGACGGCGGCTCGGCCGGCGGCGATGGCGGCGTGGTGGGGCATGCTGATCCTCCGTGGCGATAATCTTCGAAGAGGCAGCGACCATAGCCAAAGCGGATGCCGGCGTCACACTCCGGTCGTCGGAGGCTGGTTGGACAACAAACAGAGGGAACCGCCATGCGCCCTTCGAGGCCCGCCTTCGGCGGGCACCTCAAGGATGAGGAGGTCGGGTTTGCTTGGAGTCCCCCAACCTCCTCATGCTGAGGAGCACCCTGTAGAAGTGCGTCTCGAAGCACGCATGGCTGGCCCCGAGCCAAGGGATTAATCGCAGGTGAACGACCGGCTCCGGCGGCATTCATGCCGACGGGACGATGGTGCTCCCGAACGAAATCGCCACGACATCCCGCACCACGGGGGACCATGCCATGAGATCGATTCTCGCCACCGCCTTTGTCCTCGCGATCGCCGGCGGCAATGCCGCGGCCGCGACCGGCGGATCGACGCCGTCGGCAACCATCGGCAGCTCGGTGTTCGCCGACCTTCAGGGGCTCGGCTACGACCTCGGCAAGTTCCGCCCTGATTATACGGGCCGCTTCCCCTATCGACCGGCGCGCTTCATGCCGGCATGAGGATGCCGGCCCGGCGGATCGCCGGGTCCGTGGCGGCAAAGGCACGGAAGGCTTCGAGCGGCATCGGCCGGGCGAAGAGATAGCCCTGGAACATGTGGCAACCGAGCTCGAGGAGCGTCGCGAGGTTGGCCTCCTTCTCCACGCCCTCGGCCACCACGGAGAGCTTCAGGCTCTCCGCGAAGTTGAGGACCGCGCGCACGATCGCGCGATCGTCGGGATTGACGTCGATATCGCGCACGAAGGAGCGGTCGATCTTGAGGACGTCGAGCGGCAGCTGGCGGAGATAGGTGAGCGACGAATAGCCCGTGCCGAAATCGTCGAGGGCAAGCTTCACGCCCATCGCCTTGAGCCGGGCCATGGCCGCGCCGACCGCGACGACGTCGTCGAGCATGACATGCTCGGTCAGCTCCAGGATGAGAAGCGAGGCATCGACGCCCGCATCGGTCAGAGCCTCGGCCACCATGCCGATGAACTCCGGACGGCTGAGCTGGTTGGCGGTGATGTTGACCGAGATGTGCAGCCCGCGCGTCGCGGGCTCGTCCTGCCAGGACTTGAGCGTGCGGCATGCCTCGCGGAGGACGAACGTGTCGACCATCGCGCCGAGCCCCGATGGTTCGACCAACGGCAGGAAGACGCCCGGCTTGATCTCGCCCCGCACCGGGTGGTGCCAGCGGAGCAGGGCCTCGGCACCGACGCAGCGGCACCGGTCGTCGACCTGCGGCTGATAGACGAGCGCCAGCTCGTTCTTGTCGAAGGCCTCGCGGAGCTCGCGACGGAGCGTGATCCGTTCATCGAGATCCGCCTGCATGTCGGGCTCGAAGAACCGGATGCGTCCGCCGCCCGCCTCCTTGGCCTCGTACATGGCGAGGTCCGCCTGCTTCAGGATCTCGTCGAGATTCTGCCGGTCGCCCGCGAAGAATGCCACGCCGACGCTTGCCGTGGTCTCGAACTGCGATCCCTCCACGGTGAAAGGCTTGGCGAGGTCTTCGGCGACGGCGGTCGCAATCGACCGGACCTTGGCTTCCGCTGCGCCGCGATGCTGGCCCAGGTACTGGAGCAGCATCACGAACTCGTCGCCGCCGTAGCGGCCGATCAGCGTGGCCCGGTCGGCGTAGCGGCGAAGGCGGTTGGCGAGCTCGCGCAGCAGGCCGTCGCCGGCGAAGTGGCCCTTGCTGTCGTTGAGCAGCTTGAACTGGTCGAGATCGATGAACAGGAGCGCGTTCCAGCGGCTGCGCAGCAGGCTGTCATGCTGCGTCTCGCGGAGCACCTCGAGGATACGGACACGGTTGGGCAGGCCGGTCAGGCCGTCGAAATAGGCGAGGTCGTAGATGCGCGCCTCCGCCTGCTTGCGCTCCGTCACGTCGGTCAGGAATCCGTGCCAGAGCGTCGAGCCGTCGGAGGACAGCTCCGGAAAGGCATGGGCGAAGACCCATCGTTCCGGCTTGCCGCTGACCGTCACGCGGAACTCGAGCTGCCAGACGGTCTGCGTCAGCCGGCAATGGCGGAGCGTCTGGCGGACGCGTGGCCGGTCGTCGGGATGCAGCACCGCCGCGATCGGCGTCGTGTCCTCCGCGACCTCCTCCGGCGTGACGCCGAACACCGCCGCGAGGCCCGGGCTGGCATAGGGCATCGACGAGGAGCCGTCCGGATAGACCCGCATCTGGTAGATACAGCCCGAGATCGCCGCTGCGATCTGGTCGTAGCGGCGCTGGAGATCGAGACGCCGCACCATCTCCGTCACCTCGCGGACGGTTCCGTCGTAGTAGAGGGGCTGCCCGGTCCTCTTGTCGCGGACCAGGCGCGTGGTCTCCTCGACCCAGATGCGCTCGCGCGTCCGATAGCGGTAGACCTCGGAGACGATCCCCTCGACCTGCCCCTTCTCGAGGAGCATGGCGTGGATTTCGGCGCGCCGCTCCGGATCGACGTACCATTGCCGGGCGATGTCGGTGACTTCGCGCAGCATCTCCTGCTCGGTCTCGAAGCCGTTGAGACGAAAGAGATAGGGATTGGCGCTCAGCATGCGGCCGTCGAGCGTCGAGCGGAACACGCCCTCGCCGATGTGCTCGTAGAGCTCGCGGAACGCGCGCTCGGATTCGCGCAGGCGCCGGACGGTCAGCTGCCGGTTGATGATGATCAGGACCAGCGCCGCGAGCAGGACGACGAAAAGGGCGGCGATCTGCAGCGAAAGGACGTGGTCGTCGAGAAGTGCGTCGAGTGCCGTCCCCCGCGACGTGTCCATGAACGACTGCGCTCCACTCAGGGGCCGCCTCCCGCTCCGGCCGCACGCCGCCGGAGGGAGCGCCCTGGGTCACATCTGCATGACGAGATCGGACGTCCCTGCGCTCACGCCCCCGAAGGTGCCGCGCAAATCCCTTATGCCATTACCGAGGCGAGCAGGGAACGGTAATCCGATGCCGTCGCGGGCCGCGGATTGGTGGCGTGGCTGTGATCCTCGAGGGCGCGCTCGACCACCCACGGCAGGACGTCCTCCGGCACGCCCAGGGTCTTCAGCCCGGCCGGGATGCCCAGCCGGCGGTTGAGTTCCTCCACGGCATCGGCAAGGTCCGCCTCCGCGGCGACGCCGGTTGCGCCCTTGAGCCGGGCGAGCTTGTCGCCCGCGACCGGCTCGTTGAAGCGGATCACCGCCGGCAAGAGGATCGCGTTGAGGGTACCGTGATGGAGGCTGGGCGACTTGAGCCCGCCGAGCGCGTGGGAGAGCGCGTGCACCGCCCCGAGCCCCTTCTGGAACGTGAGCCCGCCTTCGAGAGCACCCATCATCATCTCGGTGCGCGCCGCGAGATCGTCGCCATGGGCGAAAGCCCGATCGATCGAACGCCAGATCCGCCCGGCACCGTCGAGGGCGATCGCCTCCGCGGGCGGATTGAAGCGCGGGGAAAGGAACGTCTCGATGCAGTGCGACAGCGCGTCGAGCCCGGTCGCCGCCGTCAGGACGGGCGGCAATCCCAACGTCAGCTCCGGATCGCAAATCGCCCGCTTCGGAATGAGATGAGGGCTGATGAAGCCGAGTTTCCGCCCGTCGTCGAGGGTGATGAGCGCGGCTCGGCCGACCTCGGAGCCGGTGCCCGCGGTCGTCGGGATGGCGACCACCGGCGCCACCGCCGCGCTGATCCTGGCGATGCCGCCGAGGATCGCGGCGTAGTCCGCCAGCGGCCCCGGATGCGTGGCGAGCAGCGCCACGCCCTTGGCGAGATCGATCGGCGAGCCGCCACCGACGGCGACGACGCCGTCGCAATCGCCGTCGCGATAGACGGCGAGCGCGGCGAGCGAAGCCGACTCGGTGGGGTTGGGTGGCACATCGAGGAACATCGGCGTGCCTGCCGGACACATCGCCGCGATCCGGGCGACGAGCCCGGTCCGCTCGAGTCCGCGGTCGCTGACCACCAGCGGCCGGCGGATGCCCAGCGCGGCGAGTTGATCGGGCAAGCCGGCCACGGCACCGGCGCCGAACTCGATATTGGTCAGGTAGGTGATCGTCGCCATGCGTGCTTCCCCTGAACGTCCGGCGGAAGAATCCGCCTGACCCCTCCCTACCTCCTTTCGGCCACCGCGATCCAGCCGACGATTCGGCTGCCGCCTCTCGCCGTCCTTGAGGCCGGCGCCGCGTCGTGCCAACACATCCGCCATGGCCGAAGCCGTCAGACCCGATCCGCGCCTCCACGCCTACACACCCTGGCTCGCCGACGTCCGGCTCCGCGGCCGGGTCGATGCGGAGCGCTTCGTCGAGGGTGTCCCGCGGCGGGTGCGCATCGCCGCGGCACCGATGCGGATGCAGCCGGACGCCGCCGCTTCCTACGGCACCGAGCTGCTCCTCGGCGAAGGTGTCCGCGTCTTCGAAGAGCGCGACGACGGCTGGTCGTGGTGCCAGAACGACACGGACGGCTATGTCGGGTTCGTGAGAACCGAGACGATCGCGGCCGGCGGCCCCGAACCGACCCATCGCGTCACGGCGGTCCGGACGTTCGTCTATCCAGGCCCCGACATGAAACTCCCTCCCGTGGCCGCGCTTTCCCTCGGCTGCAGGCTTGCGCTCGGCGAGGAGGTGGAGACGCGGGGAACGCCGTTCCGCATCGTCGCCGGGACCGGGCATGCGATCGTCGCCCGCCACGTCGCGCCGAACGATGCCGAGCCCGCGCCCGACTATGTCGCGGTGGCCGAGCGCTTCCTGAACGTGCCGTACCTGTGGGGCGGCCGCACCAGCCTCGGCCTCGACTGCTCCGCCCTGGTGCAACTTGCGCTGATCGAAGCCGGCACGCCCGCGCCGCGCGACACCGACATGCAGCGCGCGACGGTCGGAACGGAGATATCCGGTGGGCCGGAAGGCGGACTGCAGCGCGGCGACCTCGTCTTCTGGCCCGGCCACGTCGCGATCCTCACCGCGCCGGACCGCATCGTCCACGCGAGCGGCCACCACATGACGGTGGTCGCCGAGCCGCTCGCAGCGGCGACGGCACGGATCGGCGCGACCAACGGGCCGCCGGTGGCATTCCGGCGGCCGTAGTCCCGGGTGATCAGCCGGCCTTGGCCTCGGGCGGCTTTTCCGGTGCCGGCGGCGGCTCCTTCTGTGGCATCGCCGCCTCGACCCAGCGGAGCACCACCAGGACGAAGGTCGCGAGCACCGTCGCGAGCACGGCGATGAAATAATAGCCGATGCCGCAGGCGACCCCGATGGCGCCGGCCAGCCACAGGCTCGCGCCCGTCGTCAGGCCCTGCACATGGCCGCGGGAGAAGATGATGCTGCCGGCGGCGAGGAAGGCGACCCCCGCCGTCACCGCCTCGATGATGCGGATCGGATCCGTGCTCTGCACGCCCTGGTCGTTGGCATGCTCCATCAGCTCGAGAGTCACGATCGCGAAGGTCGACGCGGCCAAGGCGACGAGGACGTGGGTCCGCATGCCGGCCGGCCGGGCGAGATATTCGCGCTCGAAACCGATCACCGCGCCGAGCAGCACGGCCGCAACCATGCGGATGGCGATTACGTCGATACCGAGCTGGCTGCTGAAGAAACCCGCAAGGTCGCCCAAGCGCACCCTCCCCGGCCCATGATTCGAATCGAACGCGGGGCGCGGGGATTCGGTTCCGGCGTCAGCGGCCCGAGCCGTCGGAGAGGATCGACGTCGGCTTCACGTTCTCCTGCTCGTCTTCCTCCGCGGCTTCCAGCACGGCGACGATATCCTTGACGATGTCGCCGGCATGCCTGCGGTATTCGCGATGGATCTCTTCGATCTCCTTCCGCAGCCGGTCGAGATCCATGCGCAGCCCGGCTTCCGAGGGCTTCGCCGTTTCCGTGACATAGGAGATGGCACGGTAGTGGTACATCTCGCCGATCAGCAGCGCGGCGAGTTGCCCCTCACCGAGTCCGCGTTCCTCCATGACCCCGACCAGGGCCTCGACGAGAGCCTTCTGGTCCTCGCGGAAAAGACGCTCTTCCTCGGTCTCGTCCTCGTCTTCGAAAAGCCTCGGTTGGTCTTCCGTCATCAGCCTTTCCCCTGCGCGATCGGTGGCTGGAACGAGTAACCCATGTCCCACGGGAAATAGATCCAGGTGTCCTGGCTCACCTCGGTGATGAAGGTGTCGACGAGGGGCCGGCCCGCGGGCTTGGCGTACATGGTGGCGTAGTGGCACCGCGGGACCATGTCGCGGACAAGCCGCGCCGTCTTGCCGGTATCGACGAGGTCGTCGATCACCAGCACGCCGGCGCCCTTCCCCTCGGCGAGGTCGACGATATCGCGGCCGACCGGCTTGAGCACCTCGAGCCCGCCCTGCTCCTTGTAGTCGTGGTAGGAGGCGACGCAGACCGTTTCGATCAGCCGGATGCCGAGCTCGCGCGCGATGATCGCCGCCGGCACCATGCCGCCGCGGGTGACGCAGACGATGGCCTGCCACGACCCCCGGTCGGCCAGGCGCCACGACAGCGCCCGCGCGTCGCGGTGGAACTGGTCCCAGGAAACCGGAAAGGCCTTGTCGCTCCGCGCGTCGCTCATCGTCTCGCTCATGTTGGTTCCGAGAGCCACAGCAGAATCAACGCCGCCAGGCAAGGGTGTCGGCGATCCACGGGAACACGGCACCGGCCCAGACCCGCTGTCCGAGGCCGCCGCAATGGCCGCCGGCGCCGCTCTCGGCCGAGAGCTCCACGAGCTTCTTCTCGCAGGTCAGGGCGGCGAAGAGCATATCCGACTGCGAGGCGAAATCGCCGGCACAGTTGACCACCAGGGTCGGACATCGGATCTCGCCGGCCTGGCCGTCGAGGGTGTAACCGACCTGCATACGAAGGAAATCGCCGACGGTCTTGGCGCCCATCGTGGTCATGCGCGGCGCCAGCATGTCGCGGGCGGAGGGAACCCGCAGCACCTGCTCGAGCAGTTCGTCCGCGATCGGATCGGCCGCGACCACGCGGTCCCAGGCGGCGTCGCCCCATGATTCGGGCAGGAACTTCGGCAGCATCATCTTCTTGACGCGCGAGACGAACTCGTACTGGCCCGG
>JBIQKL010000059.1:17801-22869 GCA_044506555.1 Hyphomicrobiales bacterium
GCGGCGCGGTGATGGTGCCAGCCGGCCTGCAGGCGCGGGTCGTCGAGGTCGCCGCGAAGGTAGAAGAACGCCTGCCGCCAGTATTCCATCGCTCGGAGCCAGGCCCCGGCGGCGCTCTCGCGATGTCCCCCCGCCGCCTTGGCCAGCGCTTCTGCCCGGCCGCCGGCCGCCGACCATGCCGTGTACCAACTCGCCGGGTCGCCGGCCTTCGCCGCGGATGCCGCGACCAGCATCTCGCCCAGGTCCGCCGCGCCGGAATACGCGGCGGAGGCGGTGCGCTTCAGTTGCGCGTCGTAGTCCTCGTCGTCGTAGTAGAACTTCATGTGACCGCTCGGCCCTGCGCCAGATTCGCCTTCACGTCGTTCAGCATCGCGGCCACGGCGGCCTCGGCTTCCGCAAGGCGAGCCTCCTCGCGCGAGCGGAGCACCAGCGTCGTGGTGAACCCGAGCTCCGGATCGAAGGTCGGGTAGCTTCCCATCGCCACGTCCGGATACTGCGCCTGCACCGCCGCGAGCGCCGCCGCGACGTCGCCCTCCTTGAGCCCCGCCGAAACCGAGCGCGACAGCATCTTGCGGCCGGTCGCGAGCCGCGGTCCGAGCACGTCCAGCATCGCCTGCATGATCGCCGGCACGCCGGCCATGACGTGGACGTTGCCAATCGAGAAGCCGGGTGCCTTGGACACTGCATTCTCGATGAGCGTGGCCCCCTCGGGGATGCGGGCCATACGGAGCCGGGCCTCGTTCAGCTGGTCCTTCGGCATGCGTTCGAGGAGAAGCGCCACTGCCCGAGGATCGACGTCGATCGGCACGCCGAAGGCCTTCGCCACGGCGTCCGCGGTGATGTCGTCGTGGGTCGGACCGATGCCGCCGGTGGTGAAGACGTGGTCGTAGCGTGCGCGAAGCGCGTTCAGCGCCGCGACGATGTCATCCTCTACATCGGCCACCACCCGCACCTCGCGAAGGTCGATGCCGATTCCGGTCAGGTACTCGGCGATGTAGCCGATGTTCTTGTCCTTGGTCCGGCCGGAGAGAATCTCGTCGCCGATGACCAGCACGGCTGCCGTTACGATCCTTCCCGTATCGGCCATGGCCTTTCGCTCCCGATCCGCCCGGACAATCACCTGATTCTGCAGGTCCCATCTGGGTTAGCGCAAAGTGCCGCAGCGCCCAACCGTCTTGCGGGCAGCGGTCTCCGCAATCGGGGTTCCGGCGAATGATGGCGGCGGCACCCTCCGAAGTGCTATCCGGCGCCGATGCGCTTCCCCTCCCCCCTCGTCGAAGGCCGCCTTCTTCGCCGCTACAAGCGATTCCTCGCCGACGTCGAACTCGCCGACGGCGAGATCGTCACGGTCCACTGCGCCAATCCCGGCTCGATGCTCGGCCTGGCGGAGCCGGGCATGCGCGTGCTGCTGTCGCGCTCCGACAAGGCGGGGCGGAAGCTGCCGCTCTCCTGGGAACTGGTCGAGGCGGAGGGCTGCGGGCTGGTCGGGATCAACACCGCGCTGCCCAACCGGCTGGTCGAGGAGGCAATCCGGGAAAACCGGATTCCGGAGCTGGCCGGCTATGCCGAGCTCCGCCGCGAGGTGGCCTATGGCAAGGCCTCGCGTGTCGACTTCCTGCTCCGGTCGCCGGCCCGGCCCGACGCCTATGTCGAGGTCAAGAACGTCCATTTCTCGCGCGTGCCGGAGTTGGCCGAGTTCCCCGATTCCGTAACCGCCCGCGGCGCACGCCACCTCGACGAATTGTCGGCCATGGTCGCCGCCGGGCAGCGTGCCGCGATGGTCTACCTGGTCCAGCGGACGGATTCCGTGCGCCTGTCGATATGCCGCGACCTCGATCCGGCCTATGCCGCGGCATTCGACCGGGCCCGCATGGCGGGCGTCGAGATGCTCGCCTATCGCTGCGTCATCACCCGCGATGAGATCGCCGTCGACCGGGCCGTGCCGGTGGTGGGCTGAGCTGGCCGCAAGGCTTGTATCGCCCGCCCAATATGGTCATATCCTTCCGGAAACGCGGTACGTCGCGCCACGGCGCGGGAGACTTTCTCACAATGGTCAATTACATCGATGCGGTTCTCGCGCCGCCGAAGAACGACGGGCAGATCAAGCTCTACGGCGCCGACGCCTTCGCCGGCATGCACAAGGCCGGGCGGCTGACGGCGGAATGCCTCGACGCGGTCAACGAGATCATAGCGCCAGGTCTCCCGACCCAGGCGATCGACGATTTCGTCTACGGGTTCGGTATGGACCACGGCGCGCTGCCGGCGACGCTCGGGTACAAGGGCTACACCAAGTCGACCTGCACCTCGATCAACCACGTCGTCTGCCACGGCATCCCCGGCGACAAGCCGCTCCGCGACGGCGACATCGTCAACATCGACGTGACCTTCATCGTCGACGGCTGGCACGGCGATTCGAGCCGCATGTACGAGGTCGGCAACGTGAAACGGGCTGCCGAACGGCTGATCGACGTCACCTACGAGGCGATGATGCGGGGGATCGAGGCGATCCGGCCAGGGCGCACCACCGGCGACATCGGCGCCGCGATCCAGGAATACGCCGAGCACGAGCGCTGCAGCGTGGTCCGCGACTTCTGCGGCCACGGTGTCGGGCGCCTTTTCCACGACGTCCCCAACATCCTGCACTACGGCACGCGGGGCGACGGCGTGACGCTGAAGCCGGGGATGATCTTCACCGTCGAGCCGATGATCAATCTCGGCCGGCCGCAGGTGAAGATCCTCGCCGACGGCTGGACCGCGGTGACCCGCGACCGCTCCCTCTCCGCCCAGTTCGAGCATTCCGTCGGCGTGACCGAGACCGGATACGAGATCTTCACGCTGTCGCCGAAGGATATCATGCGCCCCCGCAGCGGAGCGTGATGACGGGGTTCGGCGACAGACCGGGGACGACGCCCCACTACCACGACCATCGCGAGCGGCTGCGCGAACGCTTCCGCGAGACAGGCGGCGCGAGCCTTCGCGACTACGAGCTGCTCGAGCTGCTCCTGTTCCAGGCGATCCCGCGGATCGACACCAAGCCGATCGCCAAGGCGCTCCTCCAGAAGTTCGGCAGCTTCGGCGAGGTGCTCGGCGCCCCGGTCACCCGCCTGATGGAGGTCGACGGCATCGGCGAGAAGGCCGCCCAGCACCTCAAGGTCGTGCATGCGGCGGCGCAGCGCTTCCTCAAGGAGCCGGTGAAGCAGCGGCCGCTCCTCGATTCGTGGTCATCGGTGATCGACTATTGCCGGGCGGCGATGGGCTTCGAGGCGATCGAGCAGTTCCGCATCCTGTTCCTCGACAAGCGCAACACGCTGATCGCCGACGAGGTGCAGCAGAGCGGCACCGTTGACCACACGCCGGTCTATCCGCGCGAGGTGGTGAAACGGGCGCTCGAACTCGGCTCGACCGCGATCATCCTCGTCCACAACCATCCCTCGGGCGATCCCACTCCGTCGCGGGCCGACATCACGATGACCAAGTCGGTCATCGACATCGCCAAGCCGCTCGGCATCACCGTCCACGATCACATCATCGTCGGCCGGAACGGCCACGCGAGCCTCCGCGGCCTGCAGTTGATCTGAGGACGCGATGCCCCCCGGCACCAAGCCCGTCTCCATCGCCCTCGCCGACGCCCGCCGCATCTGGCTCGCCGCCCAGCGGCTCGACAAACCCGCGCCGTTCGGCGAAGGGCCGGACGCCACCAGGGCGGCGGTCGAGCATCTCGGCTACGTCCAGATCGACACGATCAACGTGATCGAGCGCTGCCATCACCACATCCTCTTCAACCGCATCCCCGGCTACCGCCGCGACGATCTCAGGCGGGCGCAGTCGGTGGAGAAGTCGGTCTTCGAGTACTGGACCCACGCGCTCTCCTACGTGCCGACCCGCGACTTCCGCTTCTACGTCGCCGCGATGCGACGCTACGGCGCCGAGGGCCATCCATGGTTCGGCGAGGTAACGCCCGCCGAATTGCGGAAGGTGATGCGGCTCCTCCGCGAGGGCGGTCCACTCTCGATCCGCGACATCAACGACGACGTGCTGGTCGAGAAGCACCATCCCTGGGCTAGCCGGAAGCCGTCGAAGCGAGCGTTGCAGTTCGCCTTCTACATGGGCCGCGTCGCGATCAGCGAGCGGAGCGGCATGGTCAAGACCTACGACCTGATCGAGCGGCATTTCGGCTGGGAGAAGCTGCCGAGGCCTGCCTCGGAGCGCGATACGGCGAGCTACCTGCTCGACCGCGCGCTACAGGCTCAGGGTGTCGTCAGCCTCGATTCGATCTGCTACGGCGATGTCTCGTGGAAAGCCCCGGTCGGACGCCAGATCGAGACGCGGGTGCGAAGGAAGCAGCTTGTCCCCGTGGCGATCGAAGGCGCCGGCAAGCAGACGTACTGGGCGGCGCCCGAAACGCTCGAGGCAACCGGCCCGACGAGCGATGCGATCCACGTCCTCTCGCCGTTCGACCCGTTGGTGATCCAGCGGAAGCGCCTTGCCCATTTCTTCGGCTACGATCACATCTTCGAAGCCTACGTGCCGAAGGCGAAGCGCCGCTATGGCTACTTCGCGCTGCCGGTGCTCGCCGGCGACCGGATCGTCGCCGCGATCGACCTCAAGACCGACCGCAGCGCCGGCAGGCTGCTGGTCCAGCAATGGACCTGGATCGACGGCGCCGAGAGCCGCGAACTGAAGCGGCGCATCGAGGAAGAACTCGGCCGTTTCGAGCGCTTCCAGCTCGACTCGTAGCCGCAGCGCGGCGAAACTCCGGCTCGACGATGGAGCCTCCCATGCCGTTCCGAAGCGCCTGCCTCCCGATCCTGCTGCTGCTCGCGACGGCGCTGCCTGCGCACGCCGCCGAGACGGCGGCGGAGATCCCGGCGTGCCCGCTGCTCTCCGACGATGCGCTCGCCGAGGCCTTCGGCAAGCCGGTGACCGCCGCCGAGCAACCGCCGTCGGGCGGCGGCCCCGGTGCGGGACGGATGACCACCTGCCTCTGGACCCCGGCCGATGGCGGGCTCGGGGCGACGGTGTCGCTCATCGTGTGGAGCTGGCCGCCGGGCCATCCCGGCGCCGCCGG
>JBIQKL010000059.1:22969-24580 GCA_044506555.1 Hyphomicrobiales bacterium
ACGATGACGTATTGCGTGGGGATACTTGTCCGCGAGGGACTGGTGATGATCGGCGATACCCGGACCAACGCCGGAGTCGACAACATCGCCACCTTCCGGAAGCTTCACCTGTTCGAGACGCCCGGCGAACGGGCGATCGGCTTGGCCTCGGCCGGCAACCTGTCGGTGGCGCAATCCGTGCTGTCGATGGTGACCGAAGGCTTCCGCAACGCCGAGACCGGCGAGGTCGAACGGCTGCTCGGCGTCGAGAACATGTTCGGGGCGGCACAACTCGTCGGCCGCGCGATCCGCGAAGTGCACCGCATCGGCGATTTTCCCGAGGAGCAGAGCCAGTCCGGTGCCTTCGACGTCACGATCCTGCTTGGCGGCCAGATTCGCGGCGCCCGGCTCCGCCTTTTCATGGTCTACTCCGCCGGCAATTTCATCGAGGCGACCGCCGACACGCCTTACCTGCAGATCGGCGAGCACAAGTACGGCAAGCCGATCCTCGACCGCTCGGTTACGACCAACACCTCGCTCGCCGATGCCCTCAAGCTCGGCCTGATCTCGATGGATTCGACCATCCGTTCGAACCTCTCGGTAGGATTGCCGGTCGATCTCCTGACCATCAGGCGTGACACCTACGAGCCGGAGACGGTGTACCGGATCGACGACGGCGATCCCTACTTCCAGGATCTCCGCAAGAAGTGGTCCTCGGCGCTCCGCGCCGCCCATCAGGCGATCCCGACCCCGCCCTATCGGCCGCGCCCGTCGTAGGGGCGACCGGATTCCCTCGATCGCCGCGCACCATGCATTGGCCCGGACGGTCCGATCGGCTAATGAGACCGCCACGACAATCCCGAGGGGAGAATGAGAGCCATGACCGAGAAGGTCGCACTGATCACCGGAGCGGGTAGCGGCGTCGGCCGCGCGGCGGCTCTCGGCCTCGCCGGCGCGGGATATGCCGTGGTGCTCGCCGGCCGGCGCAAGGAGCCGATCGAGGCCGTCGCCAAGGAAGCGGAGGCGCTCGGCGTCAAGGCTCTCGCAGTCGCCGCCGACGTGAGCAAGCCGGACGGCGTGAATGCGCTCTTCGACCGGATCAGGATGACCTTCGGGCGGCTCGACGTGCTGTTCAACAATGCCGGAACCACCGTGCCGGGCGTCCCCCTCGAGGACGTGACCTTCGAGCAGTGGGAGACCATCGTCGGCGCCAATCTCACCGCCGCCTTCCTCTGCACCCAGCAGGCGTTCAAGATGTTCAAGGCGCAGACCCCGCGCGGCGGCCGGATCATCAACAACGGCTCGATCTCGGCCACCACGCCGCGACCGAACTCGGCCCCCTACACCTCGACCAAGCATGCGATCACCGGGCTCACCAAGTCGACGGCTCTCGACGGGCGCGACTTCGACATCGCCTGCGGCCAGATCGACATCGGTAACGCGGCGACCCCGATGACGGCAAAGATGGCCGAGGGCGTGCCGCAGGCCGACGGGCGCCTCGCCATCGAGCCGCGCATGGACGCGACCCACGTCGCCAACGCCGTCGTCTACATGGCGAGCCTGCCGCTCGACGCGAACGTGCTCACGATGACGGTGATGGCGACGAAGATGCCCTTCGTCGGCCGCGGCTAG
>JBIQKL010000060.1:0-12978 GCA_044506555.1 Hyphomicrobiales bacterium
GCGATCGCCCCGCCCAGCGAATGGCCGACGAGGTGCGCCCTGTCGATGCCGGCCGCGTCCATGTAGGCAAGGACAATCTTCGCCAGCCCGGCGACCGAGCCGTCCTCGACCTGCTTCGACGAGCCGCCATGGCCGGGCAGATCGATGGCGTAGACCGGCCGGTCCTCGGCGAGCGCCTGCTGGTTGAACATCCACGTCGCGAGGTCGGCGCCGAAGCCGTGGATCATCAGCACCGGCGTGCCGCCGTCGGGGCCGAGCCGGAGATGGCGGATGGTCCTGCCCTCGACGGTGATCGGCTCGGCGGCGGGCGCGTCGTCGCCGTCCTTCTCCACCGGCTTGAAGGAGGCGAGGAACTCGGCCACGAACGCCTCGACCGCGTCGTCGGAGACATCGCCCTCGGTGACGACGCCGAGCAGCGCTCCGACCGGAACGGTGTCGCCCTCGCCGACCACCTTCCTGCGGAGCGTGCCGGCCACCGGGCTCTCGAAGGCATTGGCGATCTTGGACGTCTCGATGTCCATGATCTCGTCGCCGAGACCGATGGCGGCGCCTTCCTCGACCGCCCAGCGGGCGAGCATGCCCTCTTCCATAGCCAGCCCCCATTTGGGCATGGTGATCGCCTGGATCGCGGGCATGATGCGTTCTCCCTTCGCCGCGTCGTCTTCTTCGTCGTCTCCGGCCCAGTACGGCGTGATCCGCCTGGGACGGGTCACTCCGCGGCCTCCCTCCGCCCGTGCGCCATGACCGAGTGGACGGCTGCCTCGATCTTGTCGACACCGGGGATGTAGAGGTCTTCGAGCACCGCCGAGAACGGCACCGGCACGTGCGGCGCGGTGACGAGCTTGATCGGCGCCTCGAGCGCGTCGAAGGCGTTCTCCGCGACGAGCCCGGCGATGTCGCTCGCCATCGAGCAGCGCGGATGGGCCTCGTCCACCACCACCAGCCGGCCCGTCTCCTCGACTGTCTCGAGGATCGTCTCGGTGTCGAGCGGTGAGGTGGTGCGTGGATCGACCACCGTGCAGGTGACCCCCTGCTTCGCGAGGTTGTCGGCGGCCTCGTTGGCGAAGTTCACCATGCGGCCGAACGCGACGATGGTCACGTCGTCGCCCTCGCGGGTGACGTTCGCCTCGCCGAACGGAATGGCATAGGCCTCGTCCGGCACGTCGCCCTCCATGTCGTAGAGGGCCTTGTGCTCGAAGAAGATCACCGGGTCGTCGTCGCGGATCGCCTGGATCAGCAGCCCCTTCGCCTCGTAGGGGTTCGACGGCAGCACCACCTTGAGCCCCGGGATGTGGGTGAACATCGGGTAGAGGCACTGGCTGTGCTGCGAGGCGGCGCGGAAGCCGGCGCCGTACATGGTGCGCACGACCAGCGGCGTCACCGCCTTGCCGCCGAACATGTAGCGGAACTTGGCGGCCTGGTTGAAGATCTGGTCGAAGCAGACGCCCATGAAGTCAACGAACATCAGCTCGACGATCGGGCGGAGGCCGGTCGCCGCAGCGCCCGCCGCGGCGCCGACGAACGAGATCTCGGCGAGGTGCGTGTCGAGCACGCGGTCGGAACCGAACTGGGGACGGAGGCCCTTGGTCACGCCCATCGGCCCGCCCCAGGCATCCTGGTCCCCTTGCGTCCCGGTGCCGCCGGCGATGTCCTCGCCCATGATGATGACGCGCGGGTCGCGCTCCATCTCCTGCCGGATCGCCTCGTTGATCGCCTGGCGGTAGCTCTTCTTCGACATGGCGCGGCCCTCCTCAATACGAGACGTAGACGTCGGTCATCAGGTCGGCCGCGGTCGGCAGCGGGGCCGACTTCGCCGAGGCGACGCAGCGTTCGACCTGCGAGACCGCCTCGCGGTCGATCTCGTCGAGCTCGCTCGCCGGGATCAGCGAGGCCTCGACGACGCGCCGGCGGAAGAGGGCGATCGGATCGGCTTCGGCCCGGAGGTTCGGCACTTCGTCGGGAAGGCGGTAGGTCATCGCATCGCCCTCGAAATGGCCGTAGAAGCGGTTCAGCCGGACGTGGAGCAGCGACGGGCCGCCGCCGCTCCGGGCGCGCTCGATCGCCTCGCCGGCCGCCTCGTAGATGGCGAAGAAGTCCTGTCCGTCGACCTCCTTCGAGGGGATGCCGAAACCGTTGGCGCGGGCCGACTGGCTACCGCCGACCGACCAGCTCGAGGCGGTCGATTCGGCATAGCCGTTGTCCTCGGCGACGAAGACCATCGGCAGGTTCCAGATCTTGGCGAGGTTGTAGCTCTCGAGCACGGCCCCCTGGTTCGACGCGCCGTCGCCGTAGAAGCAGACGGAGACGCCGCCGGTGCCGAGCGTCTTGGCGGTGAGCGCCGCGCCGCAGGCGAGCGGTGCGCCGGCGCCGACGATGCCGTTGGCGCCGAGCATGCCCTTGGACAGGTCGGCGATGTGCATCGACCCGCCCTTGCCGCCGCAGAGCCCGTCCTTGCGGCCGAAGATCTCCATCATCATGCCGTCGATGTCGCAGCCCTTGGCGATGCAGTGGCCGTGGCCGCGGTGGGTCGAGGCGATGGCGTCGCGGTCGTCGAGGTGCATGCAGACGCCGACCCCCGAGGCCTCCTCGCCGGCATAGAGATGGACGAATCCGGGAATGTTGCCGGCCGAGAATTCCGTGTGGACGGCCTCCTCGAACTCGCGGATCAGGCGCATCCGCTTGTACGCCGCGACAAGCTCGGGACGCGAGAGCTGCAGGCCGCTCGCCATGGCTATTCCTCCTCGTTCACGCTCTTCTTGTTGGGACGATGCTAGTGCGCTTCGCGGCGAGGGGAAAGCCCGCTCATGAGGACATGGATGCGGAGCACGATACTTCGTGCCGCACCGGTCCCGACGCAGCATTCGCGAGCGGGGCGCCGCCCGTGGTCAGGCGGCGCGGGGTTCCGCCTGCTGGCCGGTGGCGTGATGCATGATCATCTCTTGCGTGAGCCCGGCGATCGGCAGGTCGGCGCGGATCCGGCCCTGGTGCATCACCGCGACGCGGTCGCTCATCGCCAGCACCTCGGGCAGGTCGGACGAGATCATGATGATCGCCATGCCCTGCTTGGCGAGATCGCAGAGCAGACTGTGGATCTCGGCCTTGGCGCCGACGTCGACGCCCCGGGTCGGCTCGTCGACGATGAGCAGCTTCGGATTGGTGGCGAGCCACTTGGCGATGACCACCCGCTGCTGGTTGCCGCCGCTGAGATACGTCGCTTTCTGGTCGATGGTCGGCGTCTTGATCGTCAGCCGCGCGACGTAGCGCTCGGCGAGCTTCCGCTCCCGTGAGAGGCTGAGCACGCCGAAGCGGGACAGCGCCTTGAGGAGCGCCATCGAGATGTTCTGGCGGACCGGCAGGCCGGTCACCAGCCCCTGCTCCTTGCGGTCCTCGGGCACGAGGCCGATGCCGGCGGCGATCGCCTGGCTCGGCGTGTGGCCCCGCGGCAGCGCCACGCCGCCGATCCTGATCTCGCCGGACTCGTAGGGGAGGTCGCCAAAGATGGCGCGCGCGAGCTCGGTCCGCCCGGCACCGACGAGGCCGGCGATTCCGACGATCTCGCCGCGACGCACCGAAAGCGACACGTCGCCGAGCACGCCCGGCTTGCCGAGGCCCTTCACCTCCAGCACGACGTCGCCGATCTCGGCTGCTTCCTTGCGGAACAGGTCGCTGATGTCGCGCCCGACCATCATCCCGATCAGGTCGCGGAGGTCGGTCTCGGCCACCGGGCGGGTGCCGACCAGGCGCCCGTCGCGGAAGACGGTGACGCGGTCGCAGAGGCGGAAGATCTCCTCCATCCGGTGCGAGATGTAGATGATGCCGAGACCGCGCGCCTTGAGCCGCTCGATCAGCTCGAACAGGAGGTTGGTCTCGCGGTCGGTCAGCGACGAGGTCGGCTCGTCGAAGATCACGATCCGGGCGGTAGAGGCCGCGGCGCGGGCGATGGCGATGATCTGGCGCTGCGCCACCGAGAGCGACTGCACGGTGGCGTTGACGTCGAGCGAGACGCCGAGCCCGTCGACGATCGCCTGGGCCTCGCGCGCCATTCGTTTCCGATCGATCAGCCCGAAGCGCCCGGTCGGCTGGCGGCCGAGGAAGATGTTCTCGGCGACGCTCAGATAGGGCTCGAGGTGCAGTTCCTGATGCACCGGCGTGATGCCGAGCGCCTCCGCTTCGGTCGGCGCGTTGATGGCGACCTCGCGCCCGTCGATCCGGATCGTCCCCTGGTCGGGCCGGTAGACGCCGGACATGATCTTGACCAGCGTCGACTTGCCGGCACCGTTCTCGCCCAAGAGCGCATGGACCTCGCCGGGCTGGAGGTCGAAGCTCACCCCGTCGAGCGCCCGGACGCCCGGGAAGCTCTTGGCGATGTCGGTGAGCGCGAAGAGCGGCGCGGCCACGCGATCTACTCCGCCGGCTCGGGCACGCGCTTCCGGAGCGCCGCTTCCTGCGCCTTCGTGGAGCGGTCGATGAACGGCCGGTACTCGACCAGGCCGAATTCGGCGATCACCGCGTCGACCGGCAGCGCCGGGTCGACGCTTTCGAGCGTGAACAGGTGCTCCTCGTGGAAGGTCTCGATGCGGACGCGCTCGCCGTAGCGGGTGAGGATCGGCACCAGCTTCATCATCTGCCCGTCGGTGTGGAACAGGCGCTTGTCGAGGTTGAGGTTGTGGAAGGCGAGCCGGCCCCAGCGCGAGGTCTGGGCGACGATCCGCCCGGTCTTTTCGATCACCCGTGCGTGGTACGGCCAGACCGACGAGACCACCGCGTACTGGTTGGTCCAGGCATTGGCCTGAAGCGGGAACCCGCCCTCGTAGGCGGAGATCCAGCAGACGATCTCGGCGCCGTCGCGGGCATAGCCGGCCCAGAGGTCCGGCCAGTTGAGGTCGAAGCAGATCGCAAGGCCGACGCGGCCGAAGTCGGTCTCGAAGACCGGCGCCGCCGTGCCCGGCAGGACGCCGTTGTCGATCTCGCCCTCGGTCGGGCGTTGCTTCGAATACGTGCCGACGAGCTCACCGTTCCGGTCGATCAGCGCGGCGAGGTTCGAGATCGCCCCGTCGACCTCGGCGTAGAAGCCGGCGACGACGTACATGCCGTGGCGCTTCGCCCGCTCGGCGACGGCGCGGAACGAGGGACCGTCGAGGGGCTCGGCGACGTCCGGAATCTGCACGCCCGGCAGGCCGGCGGCCATGAAACCTTCCGGCAGGAGGGCGAGGTCCGCGCCCTGCGCGCCCGCCGCATCGAGGAGCGACAGGCCGAGATCGAGCGTGTCCTTCGCGTTCGGATGGCGGAGGTTGAAAGGCGGCGCCGTGTCCTCGAGTGTGGCGATCGAGGTTGTGGCGATCCGGACGATGCGGGCCATGACGGGGCTCCTACGGTCGGTTGTTGGGGCGGGGATCGGTCATGCGGCGGCGGTCCGCTCGCGGCGCCGCGCCATCGTGCGCGACAGCGCGTCCACCGCCACGACGCCGATCAGGATCGCCGCCTTGGTGGCGATCTGATAGTAGGTATGAACGCCGAGCAGGTTCATGCCGTTGGTCAGCATGCCGAGGGCCAGCACGCCGAAGAAGGCGCCGACGATGGTGCCGCGGCCGCCGAGGAGGCTGGCGCCGCCGATCAGCGCGGCCGAGATCGACAGGAGCGGCGTGTCGTTGCCGAGCTGCACCGTCGCCGAGTTGAGCCGCGAGGCGAGCATCACTCCGGAGACCGCGGCGAGCGTGCCGCTCATGACGAAGGCGAGGAGCTCGTAGCGCTTCACCGCGATGCCGGCGAGGTACGCGGCTTCGCGGTTGCCGCCGATGGCGTAGATGTTCCGGCCGGCGCGGGTCCGCCCCAGAAAGAGCGAAAGCCCGACGAGGATGATCAGCGACAGGATGAGGGGCACGGGCACGATGCCGATGCTGCCGCCGCCCCAGAACACGAACGCGTCGTCGTGGCCGGAGAGCGGCTGCTGCCCGGTATAGGTGAGGAGCAGGCCGCGGATCACGCTCATGGTGCCGAGCGTCGCCACGAAGGGGACGATGCCGCCGCGGGTGACCAGGAGCCCGTTGAAGGCGCCGACCAGCGCGCCGAAGGCGAGGGCGGCGAGGACCGCGGTCAGGGTGCCGTATTCCTGGAGGCCGATGGTCAGCGCCGCCGCCATCGCCATGGTGGCGCCGACCGAGATGTCGATGCCGCCGGCGATCAGGACGATCGCCTGGCCGAAGACGAGCGGCATGTCGAGCGACACCTGGCGGGCGACGTTCTCGAGATTCTGGACGGTCAGGAAATACTCGCTGGCGGTGACGGCGAAGGTCGCGAAGATCACCGCCGCGATCACCGCCGCCGTCTGTTCCCCGCCGATACCGAAGGACTTGCCCATCGCTTGCCTCACGGATGCCGGAGCACGCTGTCGGCCCAGACCACGGCCAGGAACACCAGGCCCTTGGCGATCTGCTGGCCCTCGATCGGCACGCTGAGCAGGATGAGGAGGTTGTTGAGGACGCCGAGCACCAGCACGCCGACGACGGTGCGGAGCGCGCCGCCATGGCCGCCGAAGAGGCTGGTGCCGCCGAGCACGGCGGCAATGATCGAATCAAACTCCATGCCGGCGCCGGCGCTCGCCACCGTGCTGCCGGTGCGCGACGTCATGATCAGCCCGGCGAGCGCGGCGGTGCAGCCGCAGAGCGCGAAAGCGATCAGCTTCACGCGCCGGATGGCGAGGCCCGACATCCGCCCCGCGGTCTCGTTGAGGCCGATGACGTAGAGCGAGCGGCCGAAGGCGGTGCGGCGGAGCACGAACTCCAGCACCAGAGCCAGCACGATGAGCAGGATCACGGAATAATGGACGACGCCGAACAGGCGGCCGCGGCCGAGCTCGTTGAACTCGGGGATGGTCGCGTAGAGCGTCTGCGAGCGGGTCAGCATCAGCGACACTGAATAGGCGAGGAGTGCCGTGCCGAGCGTGATGAGGAAGGGATTGGCGCCGGTGTAGACGACGAGGAGACCGTTCACCATGCCGACGCCGACGCCCGCGGCGAGGCCGAGTGCCATCGAGGTGACGAGATCGAAGCCGGCGATCTGGGCGAGCACGGTGACGATGCCGGCGAGGCCCACGACGAAGGCGACCGACATGTCGAAGTTGCAGGTGATCAGCAGGACGGTCTGGCCGAGGGCGATGATGCCGAGGATCGACACCGCCCACATGATGTTGAGGAGGTTGCGCGACGTGAGGAATACGTCGGAGAGGAGTCCGCCGGCGATGATCAGGACGATCAGGAGGATCAGCGCGGTGTGGTTGCGCAGCACACGGAGCACCGCACCCGACCGGCCCTGGCCGAGCGAGGCGAAGGGCGGCTTGAAGCCTGCCAGCCCGGCGGCCGTCCCGTTGCCGGTATTTCTGTCGGGCGCGATGGTCATGGCGTCTCGATCATGCGGCAAATCCGCGTCCGGCGCGAGGGCGCCGGACGCGAGGGAGGGGACTGCCGGCTACCAGCACTGCTCGTAAAGGGCGTCGACGTTGTCCGGGGTCACCGGCGCGGTCGGCGCGAGCATCTGCTTGGGCACCTGGCGGTCCTTGTAGAGGTCGTAAGCGACGCGGACCGTGTAGACGCCGACCATGTAGCTGAGCTGCATGGCCGTGCCGTACATGTCGCCGGCCCTGATCGCGTCGCAGGCGTCCTTGTTGCCGTTGACGCCGAAGACCTTGATGCCGTCGATGCCGTTGGCCTTGATCGACTGCAGCGCGCCGAGCGCCATCGGATCGTCCTGGCCGAACACGATGTCGATCTGCGGGTAGCGGGTGAGCAGGTCCTGCATCACCGTCAGCGCCTTGTCCTTGCTCCAGTCGGCCGGCTCCTCGGCGAGGATCTCGATGCTGGCGCCGGCATCGGCGAAGGCCTGCTTAGCGCCGTCGGCGCGCTGGACGACGTCGAACTGTCCGGGCTTGCCGGTGATCATCACCAGGTTGCCCTTGCCCTCGGTCGCCTTGACGATCATCTCGCCGACCGCATAGCCCTGGTCATAGGACTGCGAGCCGACGAAGGTCGCGGTGTATTGCTGGCCTTCCTCGTTGGTGTTGGCATTCTGCATGACCACCGGGATGCCGGCCTCGCTGGCCTTCTTCAGCACCTGGACGACCGCCGCGGGATCGACCGCGTTGACGGCGATCACGCTCGGCTGCCGCGCGATGCAGTCCTCGACCATGGATGCCTGCTTCTGGGGGTCGAACGCCGGATCGAAATAGGTGATCTCGGCCCCGTAGAGCTTGCCCTCGTCGTTCATGCCGTTGACGATGGCAGTGATCGAGGGATGGTCGGCGTTGTTGTGGACGACGCAGATGCTGAACGGCCCGTCCTGTGCCGCCGCATTGCCCATTCCCGCCGTCAGCGCGATGCCCGCCGCTGCCCCGATCAGCCCAAGTCGCGGATTCCAGTTCATTGTCTCTCTCCCGCTCTCGTTGAGGCTCCGCGCGCGGAGCCTGTCCACCTCACCAAGTCCATCCCGGCGTTACAGGCGGCGGCCGGGCGCGCCGTCTTCGCGCGGCAGGCCCTCAGAAGAGGGCGATGCCGCCATTCACCTCGATGGTCTCGCCGGCAAGGAATGAGGCGCGCGGCGAGGCCAGGTAGAGCACGGCGCCGGCGACGTCGTCCGGCGTCCCTTCGCGGCGGAGCGGAGTCTGGTCGACCATCGCCTTCCGCATCGCGTCGGTGGAATGGGTGTCGTGGAAGCGCGTGGCGATCAGCCCCGGGGCGACGCCGTTGACGCGGATGCCCGACGGCCCGACCTCGCGGGCGAGGCCCTTGGTCAGGGTGTAGAGGCCGCCCTTGGCGGTGGCGTAATGGATCGAGTTGAGGCCTCCGCCGTTGTGGGCGGCGAGCGAGCTGATGGTGACGATCGCGCCGTCGCGCGCCGCGATCATGTCGGGCAGCACCGCCTTGCACGACAGGAATGCGCTGGTCAGGTTCAGCGCCATGCATTCGTTCCACAGGTCGAGGTCGCAGTCGACGAGGCTCGAGCGCCGGATCAGGCCGCCGGTATTGACGACGAGGATCTCGACCGGCCCGAGCTTGGCCTTGACCTCGGCGACGAGGTCGGCGGCCGCTTCGTTCCGCGTCAGGTCGCTGCGGATCGCAAGCGATCCGGTGTCGGCGGCGAGCTTCGCGGCGTCCGCCTCGCTGGTCAGGTAGCTGAACGCGACGCGCGCGCCTTCGGCGGCGAACGCCTCGACGATGCCCCTGCCGATGCCGGAGGCACCGCCGGTGACGAGCACGACCTTTCCTTCGAATTCCCTAGGCATGCACTTTCTCCAGTGCCCGCGCCGACGCGCGGGGGACGACGTGTGGTTCGAGGATGATGTGGCTCGGCGGCGAATTCGCCTCGTCGCGGAGCCGGCGCGAGAGCAGGTCGACCGCGGCAGCGCCCAATGCCTCGGTCGGCTGGTGAACGGTGGTGAGCGCGGGTTGGAACAGGCTGCCGAGCAGGATGTCGTCGATGCCGACGATCGATATGTCCTCGGGCACGGCGAGACCGAGGTCGCGGGCCGCGGCGCAGGCGCCGAGCGCATGCATGTCGTTGAAGCCGACGATGGCCGATGGCGGCCGGTCGCGGCCGAGCAACTCCATCGCGGCGCTCCGCCCGTGCTCCGCGGCGTTGGTGTCGTCGAAGCCGAAAGCGGCGGCGGTCGCCGCGATCATCGCCTGGTCCGCGATGCCGGCTTCGGCAAGCGCCTCGAGGTAGCCCGCCTGCCGCTCCTGGCGGGAGACGGTGAGCGTCGCGCCGGAGATGTAGCCGATCCGCCGATGGCCGAGATCGAGGAGATGCCGCGTCGCGAGGTACCCGGCCAGGTGGTTGTCGACGCTGACGCTGTCCATCGGCACCTCGACGCCGTTGAGCGTCGCGCCGAGATCGAGTGCGACGATCCGCAGGCCGCGCTCCATGAGGTCGTCGAAATGGCCGAGGTCGAGCGGCGAGGACGCGACGATGATGCCGCGGATCCCGAGGTCGAGAAGGTGCGACGCATAGCGGAGCTCGCGCTCGGGATCGCGGAGCGTGTTGCCGAGCACGACCTGGAGTCCGCTCGCTTCGGCCGCGACCTCGACCGCGCGCGCCATGGCGCCGTGTGAGGGATTGGCGACGGAGGGAACGAGCAGCCCCATGATCGGCACGACGCCGGTCTTGAGCTGCCGCGCCGCCCAGTGCGGCCGGTAGCCGAGCTTGTCGATCGCCGCCTCGATGCGCCGGACCGTCTCCTGCGACATGCGGTCGGGGCGGCCGTTGAGGAGATTCGAGACCGTGCTGACCGACGTCCCGGCGAGGGTCGCGACATCCGAGATGCGCGGCCGCGGCGCCATCAATGCGGCCCTCTTCCGGCGTCGCCCGGCGCGAGCGACAGAGCGGGGATCGCAGACAGCACCGACGGAACCTCCCCTCCCTGGTGTGCCGATACCGTTAGTGTATCGATCTAGTAAAACGTTTTATCACGGGATTGAGCCGCCGGCAAGCAGACCGGCCGCGCGCGCCGTTTGCGATCGCGTGCCGGAGTGTGACAGGGGATCAAATACCTGGCCATGACGTGGGGATGCCCGCGTGCTCGCCTCCGCGACGCCGCATTCAGGGGCGCACGGACGCCGTGCGGCGTTCAAGGTCGAAGACCGCGACGGTGGCCGGCGCCGCGGGCAGTCAGTGCGCGGTCCAGCCGCCGTCCACGAGCAAGCTGGTGCCGGTGATCATCGCCGCGGCGTCGGAGGCGAGGAACACGACGGCGGCGCCGATGTCCTCCGGCGTCGCCAGCCGGTCGACGAGCAGCATCGAATCGACATGGCCGCGGAACGTCGGATCGGCGAGGAACGGCCTGGTCATCGGCGTCTCGACGAAAGTCGGCGCGACGGCGTTGACGCGCACCCCCGTTCCCTTGAGGTCGAGGGCCATGGCCCGCGTCAGGCCCTCCAGTCCCGCTTTCGTCATGCAGTAGACGGTGCGGCTCGGCAGGCCGACATGGCCGGCCTGCGACGTCATGTTGACGATCGCGCCGGCGCCCTGGGGCACCATGCGCCGTGCCGCGGCCTGGGCCGCGAAGAAAGCCGCCCGCAGGTTGAGATCCGCGACGGAGTCGTAGGCCGCTTCGGTGACGTCGAGGAAAGGCTGCGGGACGTTGGTCCCGGCATTGTTGACGAAGATGTCGATGCGGTCGAGCGCGGCGAAGGCAGCGGCGATGGCCTGCGTATCGCGGACGTCGACCGGGAGCGGCACGGCTTTCCGGCCCAGCGCTTCGATGGCCCCTGCCGTTTCGTCGAGGTCGGCCGATGGCCGGGCGACGAGCGCGACGTCCGCACCGGCCTCGGCGAGCGCGATGGCGCAGCCCCGGCCGAGGCCGCGACTGGCGCCGGTGACCACGGCGAGCCGGCCGTCGAGGCGGAAGCCGGTCACGTCGCGTCTCCCGCGAGACCGCGCTTGTGGGCGGCGAGGGCCATCAGCCGCCGGTCGCGCCAGCGGCTGCGTTCGGCGAGCCGGTCGGCGGGGAGGGCTTCTCGCCGTTCGGCCTCGACCGCGGTGACGAGGTCCTCGTTCCAAGGCTGCGGATCGGTCCGGTCGCGGGCGATCGACAGATAGAGCGCGCCGAGCCGCTCGGCGTAGTCTCGGATCCCCTTGGGCGCGTTGAGGTCGATGGTCTCGAACGGCCCCATGAACGACCACCGGTAGCCGAGGCCGTAGGCCACCGTCTTGTCGATGTCGGCGGTGCTGGCGTAGCCCTCCTCGAACAACGCCCAGGCCTCGCGGAGCAGCGCGCCCTGGAGGCGGTTGAGGACGAAGCCCTCGACCTCCTTCCGGACGAGGATCGGCACCTGCCCGACCGATTCCATCAGCGCCATCGTTGCATCCACCGCGGCCGGCGCCGTCCACGGCGCTGGCGCGACCTCGACGAGCGGGATCAGGTAGGGCGGATTGACAGGGTGCGCGATGAGGTAGCGGTCGTTGTGGCGGAGGCCCTCGGTGAAGGCCGAGGCCGGGATCCCCGACGACGAGCTGCCGACGATGGTCTCGGCACCGACCGCGGCATCGAGCCGGCGGAACAGCGCCTGCTTGACGTCGACGCGCTCGAACACGGATTCCTGCACGTAGCCGACGTCGCCGACCGCGTCCTCGAGCGCCGCCGCAATGCCGATCCGGCCGAGCGGCGCCTCGACATCGTCGATCAGGCCGAACTCGGCGAGGTCGGCAAGGCAGTCGGCGGCGCGGTCGCGCAGGGTCTCCGTCGCGGGTCCGTCGTCGTAGACGCGGACCGGATGGCCGGCGCGGGCGAAGACGATCGCCCAACCGAGGCCGACCAGCCCGGCGCCGACGATGCCGACCGGTGCCTTCGCGCCGTCAGCCATCATTCGACCGCGGACTTGGCGCCGTCGGCCAGGCAGATCTCGCTGATCCGGAGCTTGGCGTCGGTGATCCGGCACGGGAACGTGTCGCGGAGCCGCTCCTCGTGGATCGGAATGACGCGCCGAGCCTCGTAGCCGACCCGCTTCATCATCTCCTCGGTGGCGAGGACCAGGTTCATCTGGCTGCCCACCGCGAGGCCGACCGGCACGTACATCTTGTCGACCCCGACCACCGAGCCGTCGCCCGAGAGGTTGTCGAACTGATAGACGAGATCGCCGGCGAGGACCCACGTGTCGCTCGACTCCGCCTGGCCGTCGTTGCGGACCGCGACCCACATCGAGCCGAAGGTGTGGCTGTCATAGGCGACGTGGAGGTCGATGCCCGGCAGCACGTCCTCCATCGACCCGTCGACTAGGACGAGCCGGTTCTCGCGCGCGAGCTGCAGGCCGCGGAGGATGTCGCCGGGGTCGACCGCCACCATCATCCAGCGCATGCGGTCGGGCAGGCTCATCGCCCAGACCCAGTCCTGCATCTCCCGCTTCTGCACGTAGAACTTCGCGTTGGGGAAATCCTCGACGTTGCCGAAATGGTCGAAGTGGGCATGGGTGATGAAGACGGTGTCGATGTCCT
>JBIQKL010000060.1:13078-20966 GCA_044506555.1 Hyphomicrobiales bacterium
TATTCGAGAACGTGGATCGAGTACTGGGCCATGAGGGCGTTCCTCCTTTCCGTTTCTTGTTATCGTGCCGCTTCGGCGGCGAGGCGGCGGGGCGCGCCGCAGCTGCAGCAGGCATGGCTGAAGTCGACCGGCGTCATGCCGGCCCGCGGCTCGGACGCGGCCAGCAGACGCCGGTGCGTCGCGTAGAGCTCCGACACGAGCCCGTCCCAGTCGCGGTCGGCACCGACCAGCAGCACCGTCCGGCGAAGCCGCGCATGCAGTTCGGCGAGCTGCTCGGCGAGCCCGGCCAGGAGATCGTGATGCCGGGCGACGGGTGGGGTGGAGCGGAGCGCGCCGAGTCGCTCGCGCGCCTCGCCCAACTGCTCGCCGGCGGCGTCGAGGATGCGCTCGCGCCAGGTCGGATCGTCGGCGCCGGTCTGGGCCAGTAGCAACACGCCGGAAAGCTGGCCGAGTACGCGCTTGTAGGCGTCGTAGACCGGCCGGGCGGCGGCGCAGTAGCGCACCACGTCCTCGTCCTCGATGCCGGCGGCGATCAGCACTTCCGGCATGGCGTCCGGCGGCGTGTCCCAGATGTCGCAATCCGGCCGGTGGATGCGGTCGGCGACGAACGGATCGCGCCTCATTTCTGTACTCCCAGGCGGGCGGAGCCGCGGCGGACCAGCCGGCCTGGCAGCATCTGCGTCTCGCCCGGCGCCTCGCGGTCGGCGAGCAGCCGCTTGGTCTGGGCGATGGTCGCCTCGATCATGGCGTTCGTCGGCTGGCGCACAGTGGTGAGCGAATAGGACGGCCACGCCGCCATGGCGATGTCGTCGAAGCCGACGATGGAGAGCTCCTCCGGGACGCTGACGTTCAACTCGCGCCGCGCAGCATCGAGCGCCCCGATCGCGACGATGTCGTTGGCGCAGAAGACCGCGTCGGGCGGCTCGGCGAGGTCGAGCAGGTCCTTGATCGCGTCGTGGCCGGCCTCGTAGGTGAAGCTGCCGCCCTCCATCACGATCGGGTCGGGCTGGCCGAGTTCGCGGCAGGCGTCGCGGAAGCCGGTGAAGCGGTCGCGGTTGGTGGAGGTGTCGGCGAGACCGGCGACGTAGGCGAGCCGGCGATGGCCGGCGGCGATCAGCGCCTCGGCCACCAGCCGCCCGCCGGCGAGGTTGTCGCAACAGACCGCCGCGGCGTGGGAATGCGGGACGTAGCGGTTGAAGAGCAGCACCGGCGTCCCGACCTGGCGGCAGGCGCGCACCATGTCGGACGAGAGGGTCGCCGCCAGCACGATGGCGATATCGGGGCTGTACTGGAGGAGCATCGGCAGCGAATCGTCGACGTTCCGCCCCGGGCCGGCGAAGAACAGCATCGTCTGCAGGCCGGAATCCTGGAGACGGCGGGTCAGCGCCGCGAGCACCTCCGGGTAGAACGGGTTGGTGATGTCGGCGACGACGATGCCGGCGAGCTTGCTGCGCTTGGTGGTGAGGCTCCGGGCGAAGGGGTTGGGCTGGTAGCCGATGCGCTCGGCGATCTCCAGCACCTTGCCCCGCGTCTCCGGCGCGATCACGGCGTTCTCGGTGAAGGCGCGCGAGACGGTCGCCGTCGAGATGCCGAGGATGCGGGCGACGTCGCGGGCGGTGGCCCGCGACCAGCCGGCCCCGCCGCCTTCCGGCGGGTCGGGCTTGTCGACGGCGGTCTTCGGACTCGACATCAGGCCTCCGCCGCGCGCCGTTCAGTCGGCGTTCTTGCCAGCATAGCGGCGCACGCGCAAATCGGCCTGCCGCTTGTGGGCCCAGAAGTTCTCGATGGCGCAGAGCCGCGAGCAATATTCGCCGATGACCGCGCTCGCCTCCTCGGTGCAGCGCTGGTAGGTGACGGTCTTGATGAACTTGCCGACCCACAGGCCGCCGGTGTAGCGCGCGGCGAGCTTGGTCGGCAGGGTGTGGTTGGTGCCGATCACCTTGTCGCCGTAGGCGACGTTAGTCTCTTTGCCGAGGAACAGCGACCCGTAGTTGGTCATCCGCTCGAGGAACCAGTCGGGATCGGCGGTGAGCACCTCGACGTGCTCGGAGGCGAGGCGGTCGGCGATCTCGAGCATCTCCTCGTCGTCCTCGGCGAGGATGATCTGGCCGTAGTCGCGCCAGGCCTGGCCGGCGACCGCCGCCGTCTCCAGCGTCTCGAGCTGCCGCTCGATCTCGCGCACGGTCTGGTCGGCGACGCGGCGGGAGGTGGTCACCAGGATCGCCGGCGAGGTCGGGCCGTGCTCGGCTTGTCCGAGAAGGTCGGTGGCGCACATCTCGCCGTCGGCGGTGTCGTCGGCGAGGACGAGGATCTCCGTCGGCCCGGCCAGCAGGTCGATGCCGACCCGCCCGAAGAGCTGTCGCTTGGCTTCGGCGACGTAGGCGTTGCCGGGGCCGACCAGCATGTCGACCGGCTTGATCTCCTCGGTGCCGAGCGCCATCGCGGCCACCGCCTGGACGCCGCCGAGCAGGTAGATCTCGTCGGCGCCGGCTAGCGCCATCGCGGCGATGGTGGCGGCATGCGGCTTGCCGCCGGTCGGCGGGGTGCAGGCGATCACCCGCTTCACGCCGGCGACCCGCGCGGTGAGGATGCTCATGTGGGCCGATGCGACCATCGGGTAGCGGCCGCCGGGGATGTAGCAGCCGACGCTGTTGACCGGGATGTGCTTGTGGCCGAGCGTGACGCCGGGAATGGTCTCGATCTCGACCGGCCGCATCGCGGCCTTCTGGGCTTCGGCGAAGGTGCGGATCTGGGTCTGCGCGAAGCGGATGTCGTCGAGGGTCTGCTCGGGCAGGCTGTCGATGCAGGTCTTGATCTCGGCATCGGACAGGCGGAAGCGCTCCGGAGACCATTTGTCGAAGGTCTCGGAGTACTCGCGGACGGCCGCGTCGCCCTCGCGACGCACGCGATCAAGTATCGACACGACAGTGTCGCGGACCGAAACGTCCGCCGCGTCCGCCGCCTCGGGGTCGATCCCGGCTTTGAGTATCTCGGCCATCTTTACCTGTCCCGCTTCTCGTTCGTTGCATCTAGGGAGGCGCGAACTGGCCGCGCCCCCCGGTCGGCAATGGTCGCTCTACTGCGCGAGCGGCTCGACCTTGGTCAGCTTGTAGAGATCGGCCGGCGGCTCGCAATCGTCGCAGTTGATGCCCGGCTCGTTCGGGCCGATCACCACGGCGTCGGCGGGCAGCGGCTGGATGGTCGCCCCCGGGGTCGGCTCGCCCTCGAGCGCCGAGCGGAGGCTCAGCTCGGGCAGGAGCACGGGGTTGAACACCTCGGTGACGAAGGAGTTCGGCACCTTGTCGGCCGGGAAGGTGTTGCAGCCGTTCTCGAAGGTGTCGCCTTCGCAGAGCACGACCTGGTCGGCCGGCACCCAGGGCAGCGGATACTCGATGTTGCTCGCCTCGAGTTCACGCTTGCCGGTGAGGATCTCCATCATCAGCTTGAAGGCGTAGCCCGCCTGCGCCGGCGGCGAGCCCGCGGAGACGCCCTTCAGGCCCTTGGCCTGCATGTCGGGATCGGCGAGCGCCAGCCGGAGGCCGTTCGAGTTCTCGCCGGTGAGCGGAACCAGCCGCCCGTCGCCGGCCTGCTGGAGCGCCTGGATGGCGCCATACTCGCCGGCCTGGGCCCAGATGCCGTCCACGTCGGGGTGGGCGGCGAGCGCCTTGGCGGTCTCCTGCTGCGTCGTGCGGTCGTCCCAGTAGCTGTAATATTCCGCGACGATCTCGATGCCGGGATACTGCTCGAAGATGTGCTTGGCACCGAGCGTGTGGCGCTCGTCGACCGAGTTGCCGGGGACCCCGCGCGACAGGAAGATCTTGCCTTCGCCGCCGAGCTCGTTGACCAGCGCCTGCGCCGTGTTCTCGCCGAAGCCGGACGTGATGTAGCTGATGTTGTAGGCGCACGGCTCGGTGACCGTGGCGTCGTACATGAAGAACAGCACGCCCTGGTCGCAGCCGCGATGGATCGTGCGGTTGAGCGCTGTCGACGAGATCGGGAAGCTGACGATGCCGTCGGCCCCGTCGGCGATCATGCTCTCGTAGGCCGAGATCTGGGCCTGCGGGTCGGTGCCCGAGATGACCTCGACCAGGTCCACCATCTCGTCGTAGGGCGGCGTCTTGGCGAGCGCCTTGACGATGTTGGCGGCCTCGCTCTGCCAGGCATTGCCCGAGTAGCTGAGCGACAGGTAGATCTTGTACTTCTCCTTGTCCTGCGCCGAGGCGCCGGAGACTGCGGCGACGGCGAGAGCCGCGCCCGCGAGGAGCATCCCTAAACGCTTCTTCCCGTTCATTCTTCTTCCTCCGTCAAGTCCGCCCCTGGGCGAGGCGGGGGTTGCAGATTTGGTGCCCGGCCGATCCAGGCATTGCCGACGTACGCGAGTGATGCAAGCGCTTGCATCGACAGACAGGGTGCGCTGGGGGACAGGCCATCCTAGTTCGCGCTCCGTCTTCCGAACTGGACCCGCAGCGCCTCGTAGAACTGCTCGCGGAGCAGGATGAGCGCCGTGAGGATGACGCCGCCCTCGATGATCGTCTTCCAGCCTTCCTCGATGCCGAGCGCGGCGAGAATGGTGCCGAGCGTGGTCAGGAGGATGGCGCCGCCGACCGTTCCGATGAAGCTGCCGTGACCGCCGAGGATCGACGAGCCGCCGATGACCACCGCCGCGACCGAGGGCAGGAGGTAGTCGTCGCCCATGCGGAGCGTCGCCCCGTCGGAATATCCCGCGAGCATCATTCCGGTGAGGCCGGCGCACGCGCCCGAGACCGCGTAGGCGGCGATGGTCAGGCTACGGGTCCTGAGGCCCGCCACGTAGGCCGCGGCGGGGTTGTTGCCGACCGCGTAGAGCCGGCGCCCCAGCACGCTCCATGACTGCACGAGCACGGCCGCGACGACGAAGACGAGCAGAAACAGGATCGGCACCGGCACGCCGAGCCAGCGCGCATGCATGAAGTCGACCAGGAACGGCGGCGAATATCCGCGCGGGGTTCCGGCGGTAAAGCCGAGGGCGATGCTGTAGACGATGATCCCCGTCGCCAGCGTCATGATGAAGGGCGGGATCCTGAGGACCGTCACGCCGATGCCGCTCAGCGTGCCGACCAGGGCGCAGATGACCAGAACCGCAGGCAGGAGCGCCCAGGCATATTCGTTCGAGCCGTTGAGCCACCCCGTGGTCAGGACGCCGCCAAGGGTGATCACCGAGGCGATCGACAGGTCGAGGCCGCGCACCAGGATCACCAGCCCCTGGCCGAAGCTGACGACGACGAGGAAGGTCGAGAGATAGAGGATGGTCTCGACCTGCGACCACGAGCCGAAGGCGGGGCTGATCGCCCGCGAGGCGATGATGAGAGCCGCGGTCAGCACGAAGATGATGATTGTGGTGATCGTGCTGGAGGCGATCCGCGGCCGTTCGCGGTCGTCGACCGGCGGCAGGGCGGCCATGTCGGAGTCGGGCTGGATCGTCATGCCGATGCCCTCCCGCGCTGCGAGAGGTGGAGCACGGCGGCGGCGAACAGCACCGCCAGGACCATCACGATGCCCTGGAACACGCCCGTGTAGAACGAGGAGATCCCGGTCGAGAACAGGACCTTCTGCATCAGCATCAGCGTCGCGGCGCCGATCATCGAGCCGATGACGCCGCCGCTGCCGCCGGAGAAGGACGTACCGCCGAGGGCGACGGCCGCGAAGGTGAGGAGCAGGAAGGGCTGGCCGCCGGTGGGGTTGCCGGTCGCGGTCTGGGCGGTGAGCATGAAGGCGGCGGCGCCGTAGAACAGGCCGGCGATGCAGAAGCCCATGAAGCGGGTGCGCCGGACGTCGATGCCGGAGAGCGCCGCACTGGTCTCGTCGCGGCCGACGGCGTAGAGCGCGATGCCGGCGTTCAGCCGGCGGAACACGAGCCAGATCAGGCAGACGACGATCGCGATCAGCGCCGCCACCGGGAACACGCCAAACAGCGAGTCGGTCAGCTCGTAGCTCATCCAGTCGGCCACATGGCCGCCAGGTGCCTTGAGGATGAGGAGGGCGATCCCCTGGCAGACGATCATCGTCCCGAGCGTCGCGGCGATCGACTGGATGCGGAGATAGGCGACCAGGAACCCGTTGGTTGCGCCGACCGCCAGGCCGATCGCGCAGACCATGAGGAAATTGACCAGGGCGCCGCCGGGGCCTTCCATCGGATAGACCGCGACCACGACGTTGGCGAGCGAGATGACGCCGGCGACGGAGAGGTCGAAGCCGCCCTGGAGGACGACGAAGGTCTCGCCGGCGGCGGCCAGCATCAGCGGCAGGGAATTGTTGAGGAGCGCCTGGATCGAGAACGCCGAAAGCGCCGACGGCTGGGCGATCGCATAGACCGCGAAGAGCGCCACGTAGACGATCGCGATGAGGACGGCGCCGCTGGAGAAGAATGCCCGGACGGAGGTCATCCCGCCCTCCGTTCGCCGGACTCCGGCGCATGACCGTGGGCGGCGCTGAGGAGATTTTCCTCCGACAGCGCATCGCGGCCGAACTCGGCATGGATGCGTCCGCGATAGATCACGGCGCAGCGGTCGCAGAGATGCACCAGCTCCGACAGCTCGGACGAGTAGATCGCGATCGCGCCGCCGCCGTCGGCGAAGCGCCGGATCAGGGCGTAGATCGCCTGCTTGGTGCCGACGTCGACGCCGCGGGTCGGGTCGAACATCACCAGGCAGCGTGCGCGGGTCATCAGGGCGCGCGCCAGCACCGCCTTCTGCTGGTTGCCACCGGACAACTCGTCCATCCGGAAGCCGAAATACCGGTTCGACAGCGCTACCGCCTCCGCCGACTCGGCGATCGCCTCTGCATCCCGGCGGCTGGTGACGAGACCGACCCGGGAGATCCGGTCGAGTGCGGGCAGCGAGATGTTCTCGGCCGTCTTCAGGCCGCCGAAGATGCCTTCGACCTTCCGCTCCTCGGGGACGAAGGCGATGCCCGGCGCGATCGCCATCGCCTTGTGCGGGGAGGTGAGCTCGACCTCCTTGCCGCCCACGAGGATGGTTCCGCCGACGCGGGGATTGAGGCCGGCAAGCGCCCGGAAAAGATCGGACTGGCCCTGGCCCTCGAGGCCTGCGAAGCCGAGGATCTCGCCCTGACGGAGGATGAAATCGATTCCCCGGAGCCGTCCGCCGGCGATCTGGCGACCCTCGAGGACCGGCTGCGCGGCAGCCGGGACGGGCGGGCGCGCCGGGAACCGGCTCTGCGGCGAGCGGCCGACCATCATCTGGAAGATCTGGTCGTCGTTGACGTCGACCAGCGGCACCGTGCCGATCGAACGCCCGTTGCGGAGCACGGTAGCGCGCTGGCAGAGCTCGCGGACCTCGCCGAGGCGATGCGAGATGTAGAGGACTGCGATCCCGTCCGCCGTCGCGCGCCGCACCTGCCGGAACAGCCAGTCGGTGTCGGGGAGGGCGGCGGTCGGCTCGTCGAGGATGAGGACTCGGGTGCCGCGGGCGAGCGCCCGGACGATCTCAACCCGCTGCTTCTCGGCCAGCGACAGCTCGCCGACGTTCCGCCGCGGGTCGATGTCCTGCGCCTCGAAGCGCTCGAGGATCGCGGTGGCTTCGGCGAGGATGCGACGGCGGCCGGCGGGCAGAAGCGGGCGGGCCGAGACGCGTGGCAGGAGCAGATTCTGCGCGATGGTGAGATTGGGGAGGAGGCTCAGTTCCTGGAACGCCGTGGCGACGCCGGCCGCACGCGCCTCGAGGATCGACCGTGCGTTGTACTCGGCCCCGGCGAGCCGGATCGTGCCGCTGTTGCGCGAAACGGCGCCGCTGAGAATCTTGACCAGCGTCGACTTGCCGGCGCCGTTCTCGCCGAGGATGGCATGGACCTCGCCGCGTTCCGCTTCCAGCGAGACGGAACTCAGGGCGGT
>JBIQKL010000060.1:21066-23853 GCA_044506555.1 Hyphomicrobiales bacterium
GGATGGCATGGACCTCGCCGCGTTCCGCTTCCAGCGAGACGGAACTCAGGGCGGTGGTGGCGCCGTAGCGCTTCGTGAGATTCTTGATGCTGAGCACGCTTTCGCTGCTCATCTGTCTCCTCCCGCGGCCCTGTGCAGCGCCCGTTGAGGGTCTATGCAACCGCTTGCATGAGAAAATCAGACCGGAACGGCAGAGTCAATCGCTTCCTCGGGCCGCCATGACGCGCGCCGATCCGATCATACGGCGATACAAGCCATTGAGTTATATAGAATATATGTTCGAATCGAGCGATTCACGTTAAGCTTGGCCAAGCCCCGGAGCATGCGCTGGTACGTGCCGAACTGCGCCGGCAACTCACCCATCTGTATGCGATTGCATCACCTGTGGGAATCAAGGCGCGATCGAAACGACGCCCTCGAAGGTGACGAGGTCGAAGTCGGTCACCAGCGCCGCCGCGCGCACGTGCCACGCGCCGGGAGCGGGCAGGAGGACGTTCTCCGCTTCCCAGGCGCCATCGGACTCCGTCATCGCGCGGCGGATCGGCTCGATGCCGGCCTCGGGCTGGGCGAGCGTGAGCGTCACCTCCTTCGGCGCGAGCGGTGCGCCGTCCATCTCCGCCAGGGTCACCGCGACCGACACCCTACCGACTTGGCCGGGGGTGACGGTGAACATCGCCATGCCCTTGTCGGTATGGACGTGGACGGTCGCGACGGCGACGGGTTCCGCAGCGAGTGAGCGCGGAGGCGGCGTGAAGCGCCACAGCGCCACGACGGCGAGGATGATCGCGACGAGCACGATCTCGGCGCCGACCGAGGCGGCGAGCCGCCGCACGGAAACGGCGTCGCCGGCGAGCGCGGGCCGGGTCAGGCGGAGGCGGTTGAGGCCGGCCAGGATGAACAGGACGACGAGCAGTGCGCCCTTGGCGAGCAGGACCTGGCCGTATCCGGTGTTCACGAGCGCCGACGGCGTGCCGATCTGGATCACGGCGAGGACGATGCCGGCGGCGACGAGCGGCAAGACCGCCCACGGGATGATGCCCGAGAAGCGCCGGAGCGCGGCGAGGCTGGCCGCCTGGTCCCGGCCGAGCAGCAGGAAGGCCAGCGGCGGCAGCGCGCCGACCCAGATCGCCACGCCGATGGCATGGACGAACACCATCGGTCGGGTCAGCCATTCCGGCGAGGCGCTGCTGGCGTGCCCGGTGGCGGCGAAGGTGACGCCGAGCGCGACCAGGCCGAGTGCCGCGAGGATGCGGCGCGCGTTGCCGGCGGCGCCAACGCCCAAAGCGCCGAGGAGGATGGCCAATCCGGCCGCCAGTGCGGCCGTGCCGTAGCTGGTCGAGAACCCCGCGCGCCAGGCCTCTGCCTCCGTGATGGAGGCGAGCGTCAGGCCGAGGGCATCGAGGCCCTGAAGGCCGACCGATATGCCGACAGCGAGCGCCGCGAGGGCGAGGGACGCGGCCGTCGTCCACCGTGCCGACGGCGGAAGCGGCGAGATGAAGGCTGCGAAGAACACGCCGCCGACCCCGACGAAGAGGCCGAGATAGACGAGCATGCGTGTGACCAGGATCGCGGTCTGCAACGGGCGCTCGGCGGCGGCCTCGGCAAGCGCCGGCGGATGGATTCCCCCCGTCCCGACCGAGAAGGCGACCGAGCCGCCGATCGGATGCCCGTCGCTCGAGACCACGCGCCAGCTAAGCAGATAGCCGCCGTCGTCGAGGCCGGGCGGCGCATCGATCACGACCGCCGTGTCGTCCATCGAGGAAGGTTCGAGGTCCGTCGTCGTCCCGCCGTCGCCTACCAGTCGAAGTACGAGCGGCGAGACCGGCTCGTTGAACGTGAGGACGAGGCGCGACGGCGCGGCGTCGAGGACGGCGCCGTCGACCGGATCGCTTCGGACCAGCGAGGCATGGGCGTTCGCTGCCACGCAGCCGAGCACAAGAAACAGCCATGCGGCGAGAAGCGCGGGGATCACGGTCGGCTGGCCGGATCTCATTCTTCCTCGCTCCTTGAAGGGTGGGGGAGGGCGACGCGCAGAGTCTCCGCCGCCGCCCGTTGCGCTATTCTTTCGGCAGGATCGTCAGGCCCGGGGCCGGGCTCTCGTAGTCGTCGTCCGACTTGCCGGCTTCCGGAATCTCGATCCAGCGATGGACACCGGTCTCGCATTCCTGGACGACCGGGAAGTAGATCCGACCCGCGGGCAGATCCGAGGCCAGCATGCCGCGGAAGACGAACTCGTCGTAGTGCTCGTCGAGCAGCCTGCTGCCGCTCCAGCTGATCTCCGTCACGCCTTCCGACAGCGGCGTGCCCCAGTTGTCGTAGGTCTTGGCGTACTTGCCCTTGGTGGTTTCGACCGACCAGCCGGGATGCGGCATCGGCTTCACCGCGAAGACACCCTCCGGAATGCGGACGGTGATCCGCACCGTGGACGAGCCGTCGCACCCATGGCCGACGCGAAGCACCGCCTTGTAGGTCGAGCCGGCGGCGGCCTCGCCCTGTTGGAGGGTGACATGCGCCGAGGCGGCCGCGCTGCCGAGCGCGACGAGGCCGGCGGCGAGGATGGTGGATTTCAGCATGAGGCTTCTCCCTGATCGCGCCCGTGTCATACGGGGCGTGCGCCGGCGGCCGCGTTGCGGCCGATGCGCGAATGGATGCGAAGGAAACAGGACGGCGATCGGCGATGCGATCGTCTCGATCAGGCCGCAGTTGGCGGTCCGCGCGGGTTTATCGGCGAGCGCTCATGGCTCTCGACATGGGCAACCCGTGCCGGAACGTCGGCGGCAAGCGACA
>JBIQKL010000195.1:0-3417 GCA_044506555.1 Hyphomicrobiales bacterium
TCGGCCGTGCCGACGCCCTCGTCGTAGTAGATGCGCTGGAAGATCCCGTCCGCGCCGCACGATGCGAGCCCGTCGCGGATACGGACCACGTTGGTCGGCGGACCGCCGCGGCTCGCGTCGTTCCAGGTTCCGTCCAGGCAGACGACGATGCGCTTCATGGCGGCGATCATCGTACCATCGCCCGCCATTCGCTGTGAGAAATGTCAAGGTGGCCCGGTCAGGGCTTCCGCGCGACCCGCACACGCTCGCCCGCGCCTACCACCTTCAGGCGCGTCACGTCGTCGGTGGTGACGGCAAAGACGTTGGCGGGGCTGGCGAGGCGAATCTCGTCGCCGCGGCTCACCGGCGTCGGCCCGAAGCCGATGGCGATCGCATCGCCATCGGTCCAGAAGGCGAGCTCGCCGGGATTCATCACCACGCGCGCATCGGGCTCCCGCGGCATGGAGATCGGCGTCTCGAAATAGACCTCGTCGCCCCAGGTCCGCGCCCCCGCCTCGAAGGGCAGAGCCGCCCACAGCGCGTCCGCGGTCGGCGTGTCGCCGAGCTCGGCGGTGATCTCGACGCGATCGAACGCGATGGTGATGCGGCGCATGGCTCTCCCTCCCGACTGGCCGGGCGGTCACCGACCACGCGCCGGCGGCACTGTCAATGGAGGCGGAACTCCGTCGCGACGGCACGGTATTCGCCAGTCCGGATCAGGCGCTTGTGCGCCACGGTCACCGAGTGGAGCGGACCTTCGAGCTCGCGCTCCCAGAATGCGAGGAAGCGCCGGAGCACCGGGAACTCCGGTGCCAGATCATATTGCTGCCAGATGTAGGTCTGCAGCAGCGACGGATGGTCCGGCATCGCGTACAGGATTTGCGCCGTCGTCAGACCGTACGCATCCCATTTCCGGTCGAGATCGAGTCCTGGCATGGTGGCTCTTCCCCTTGCTGTGACCGCCGTTCGGCAGCAACTCCAAACGGCAGGTCGCTACGCAAGGTTCCCTTGAAAGGACATTCAAATCAACCGCCGTTCTACCGGAAACACGATTGAAATCAGTATGTTAGCAGCATAGGCCGATGAGTGCTGACAGGCGTCAGCCGCGGATCTCGCCGCCCGCCGACGCCAGCGCCTCGGGCGTGTCCACGTCGAGCGCGACGGCGGGCCCGATCTCGATCTCGGCGACGGCGTCCGGGTTCTGGCCGATGAGGTGGCGCCCCCCCGTATCGCCGGCGACGGCCAGCAGTTCCGGGAAGAGCCGTCGCGACCAGAGCACGGGATTGCCGCGCTTGCCCTCGAAGGTCGGCACCACGATCAGCGTGCCGCCGGCCGGGTCGAAGGCGGCCACCAGCCGGTCGATGACGCCGGCATCGACCGCCGGCATGTCGGCCAGCAGCACCACGGCGCCGTCGACGTTCTCGGGCAGCGCCGCGATGCCGCGGCGAAGCGAAGTCGAGAGACCCTCGGCGAAATCGGGATTGTGGACGAAGGCAACGTCGAGCCCGGCAAGGGATTCGCGCACCGCCTCGGGCTGGTGGCCGGTGACGACGATCACCGGATCGGTACGGCTGGCCACGGCCGCCTCCACCGCGATGCGCACCAGGGGCTCGCCGCCGATGGTGGCTGCGAGCTTGTTCGGGCCGCCCATCCGCCGCCCCTGCCCGGCCGCAAGGACGATGGCGGCAACACGCGGCTGCGACGGCGCGGCGGCGGCCTCGCCGCCCTCCCGCGGCTGCGGGCGGGAGACGATCTCCATCAGGAGGCCGCCGACGCCAAGTGCGGTCACGTCCTCCGGCTTCACCGGGATCCCGGCGAGGAGCCGGTGCAGCACCCAGTCGAAGCCGTTCTCCTTGGGGCTCCGCGCGCAGCCCGGCGCGCCGAGGACCGGAAAGCCGTCGAGTTCGCCGAGGACGAGGAGGTTGCCGGGGTCGACCGGCATGCCGAAATGGATCAGGCGCCCGCCCGCACCGACGATGCCCGCCGGCACCACGTCGCCGGCATCGACCGTGGCCGAGGCCCCGAATGCGATCAGGAGGTCGGCGCCTTCGGCCCGGAGCGTACCGAGCGCCGCCGCAACGGGCTCCGCGTCATGGGCCACTCGGATTTCGCCAATGACCGTTGCGCCGGCCGGCGCGAGCCGCTCCTCGAGCAGGCGCCGCGTCTTGTCCATCACCGACGGCTTGAGCGAAGGCAGCGTCGTCGCGACGAGGCCGACCTTCAATGCCCGGTACGGGGCGACACGGACAGCATCGGCAGCCGCGGCCTCGGCCTCGGCCATCGAAATGCCCGGCACCGCGAACGGAATCATCTTCACGGTGGCGATCATCCGCCCCGGCTCGACCGAAGCGAAAGCCGGCAGGGTCGCCACGGTGATCGCCGGGTCGATCCGGTTCAATCGATCGATGCGGTCGCGGTCGACCACGAGCACGCCGGCGGTCTCCGCATAGAGATTGGAGCGCCCGGTAGAAGGCGGCTCCACGCGCACGCCGACGCCTGCCGCGGCGGCCGCCAGACGCCCCGCCGCCTCGTCCTCGTGGACGTCGCCCGGCTCAAGCTCGGCGACGACCACGGAGTCGACCCCTGCCGCCTTCAGGGCGGACAGCGTCCCTCCATCGAGCCGCGTTCCCTTCTTGAAGACGCCGCCGGGATGGCGCACGGAATGCGCGAGGATCCCGCCCTCGGCGTCGGCGACTGCGACCAGACCGAATTTCACGCCGCTGCCTCGCGTTCCTTCGCGCCGCGGCTCCGCAGCGCGACGATCACCTCGGCCAGCACCGCGACCGCGATCTCCGCCGGCGACTGGGCCCCGATGCGGATACCGATCGGCGCATGGATGGAAGCGAGGGCCGCCTCGCCCGCACCGGCCTCGCGGAGCCGCTCGATGCGTCGCCCATGCGTCTTCCGACTGCCCAGCGCGCCGACATAGAAGCACCCGGCCTCGAGCGCGGCGAGCAAGGCACCATCGTCGATCTTCGGATCATGGGTCAGCGCCGCGACCGCCGTGAAGGCATCGAACCCGATCCTCGGGATCGCGTCGGCCGGCCATTCGGCGAGAAGCCTCACGTCCGGAAAGCGGTCGGTGGTCGCAAAGGCTGTCCGCGGATCGATGATCACAGGATCGAAGCCCGCGATCTTCGCCATCGGCGCCAACGCCTGGCTGATGTGGACGGCGCCGATCAGCACCAGCCGCGGCGGCGGCAGTTCGACGGTCAGGAACAGGCTCGTGCCCTCGGCCTCGATCGTCCCCGACACGCCGGAGCGGAACCGCTCGGCCAGCACGTCGCGGAGCGGATCGTCGGCGTAGCCCGCCGCCTCGATGACCAGGCGCGACTCGCCGCTCGCAGGATCGGTGACAAGGATCGACGCCCGGCGCTCGGCACGCGCCGCGTTCAGTTCGCGAAGCAGGTCCAGCTTCATGATTTCGCACCCGGTCCG
>JBIQKL010000061.1:0-10434 GCA_044506555.1 Hyphomicrobiales bacterium
TGCGGACGGCGCTGGTTCATCGACGACCATGCCGGCGTCCGCTACGGCGCCTACGTCACCGACGACCTGTTGCCCGCGCTTCGCGAGACGTACGGCGCGCGCGGCCCGGTCGCGGTCGGCGGGTTCTCCGCGGGGGGCGGCGCCGCCTTCTTCCTCGCGCTGCGGCGTCCCGACATCTTCAGCGCGGCGCTCGCCGCCGCCGGCGCCTTCACTGCGGTGGAGCGCGAGGGCGACCCCTACGCCCATGCCCGAACCGACGACATGATGATCCCGAACGAGGCCGAGCACGACCGCGTCTGGGGCCCGCCCGGCAGCGCCACGCGCGCCGCCCATGACCCGGCGACGTTGGTGGCGAAGCTGCCGCGCGCCGGGCGCATGCCGCACTTCCATTTCGATGTCGGCACCGGGGACTTCCCGCGCATGCTCGCGGCGAGCGAGAGGATGGCGGCGCTGTTCGCCGCCGCCGGTATCCGGTTCACCTTCAGCCGTTCGCCGGGCGACCACACTTGGCCCTATGCGGCGCGGGCGATGCCGGACGTCGTGGCGCGCTGGCGGGAGCATGACGGGTGAACGCCCCGGCCGGCCTCACCCTGTTCCCTCTCGCCTTCCGCATCGACGCGCCGTTCGGCGCTATCGTCGGCGTCGACCTCGCCGCCGCGACTGCGGCCGAGCCTGCCGCGCTCGTCGCCGCGCTCCACCCGGAGGAGCAGCCGCTCTGCCGCGGGATGCGCGGCGCCCGCCTCGCCGAGTTCGCCGGCGGCCGGGCCGCGTCCCGCCTGGCCCGGGCCGGCATGCCCGGCGGCGACGGCCCGACGCTCCGCTCCGCCGACGGCGCGCCGCGGGCCGGGCCGATCAGCGTCAGCATCAGCCACACGGCGCGGATCGCCGTGGCGCTCGCCGGCACGGCGCGGGGCTGTCATGTCGGCGTCGACATAGAGACGCTCGACGACGCGCCCGGTCTCGACCTGCTGGCGGAGCGGATCCTCGCTGAGGGCGAGGCCGCTGCCGCCGATGCCATGCCGATCGTCGCGCGGCTTTCGCTCAAGGAAGCGGCGTACAAGGCGTGCTTCCCGGTGGTCGGGCACGTCCCGCTCCGCCGGATCGTCATCGGCGGAGGCGACGGCGCCGCGCTACCCGCCCGTATCGCGGCGATCGACGTCGCGGCGGCGTCCTATCGCGTCGGGGGCGACGTCGTCAGCGCCGCCGCGGCGCGCCGCGCGGCGATCTCGCAGCCGGCGGCGAGCCCGATCGGCAGCCATATGGTGAACCACACCCAGTCCATCGGCGTCAGGATCACGTCGTAGTCGAAGATGCCGACGACGAACAGCGCCACCATCATCGCCAGGACGACGGGGTCGCCCGCGCGACGGGCGTGCCGCCACGCCCAATAGAGGCCGCCGAACAGCATCAGCGCCATGCCCGCGAGCGCCATGATCCCGCCTCGGATCTGAGCCGAGATCAGGAGGTTGTGGGCATGGTGGAGCTCGGCCCCGTCGACCGTGAGATAGAGCCGCCGTGACACTCCGGTGCCGACCAGCGGATGCTCCCACGCGAAGGTCAAATAGCGGAGCCACACGCCGAGACGGTAGCTGCCGCCGCGCGCGAGCACCGCCTCCAGTGCCGGCGGATAGGCCAGGATGAAGATCGCCAGGGCAGCGACCGCCGCCAGCACGGCGATCAGCATCCGCCGCGAGCGGCAGGCAGCGACCGCTAGGACGCCGGCCAGCGCGCCGAGGTACCCCCCGCGGCTCATGGTCAGGGCGAGGGCGACCGCCATGGCGAGCGCCGCCGCAGCGATCGCGACGCGGGTCCAGGTGGTACGGCCGGCGGAGACGAACAGCGCGAAGGCCGCGGCGATCATGATCGCGTAGGTGGCGCTGATCGTCGTCGGCCAGCGGTGGCGCGACATGCCGATCACCGGAACGAACCGCGGCGCGTCCGGGCCGAACGCACGCGGATCGCCGGCCAGGAAGAATCCGATGTTGATCGCCGCGCTGAGGCCGCAGACCAGCACGAACAGGAGGAGGAGAGTCGCCAGCCATTGCCGGTCGAGGAGCGGCAACAGAGCCAGCAGATACATGAACCAGATGATGCCCAGCCCGCGAAGCAGCTGGGTGCGGAATGCCGACAGGCCGATGTGATCCATGATCGTCGTCGACATGACAAGGCCGGCGACGAACAGGACTGCGCCGGCGAGCACCACCGAGCGCGGCAGCGCCAGGAGCCCGGCCAGGTAGAGTCCGACGGCGAGCGGCACCGCGACGACGACGAACAAGGTCACCGGCAGAAGGTAGGGCTCGAGCAGCAGGACCGCGCAGACCGGCAGCGCCAGCGCGGCGAACAGCCAGGCCGGCACGATCGTCGCGCGGAGACCTGCCATGCCCTGCAGGTTCATCGGCCGCGCTCCCCGCTCGGCACCATCCGTCCAGGGTTCCGCCGGATCCGGCGGAGCGTTGCACGCCGCGGAGGCTTGAAATACAACCGGAGGACATTCACGGGAGGCAGCCTCATTCGCGGGGGACGAGTCGAAGCGGGCGACCCTCATACCACGGCGAGCACCGGCGTCGGGTCGCAATCGGGACCGTTCTTCGCGAGGCGTGGGTATGGGGCGCCACAACGGGACGTTGGTAGCGTTCCGCCGGTCCGCGAGGCGATGATCGGCCGCCCGCCGGGATGATGGGATCCGATGGCAAAATACATCGCCAAGCAGCCGTTCACGTCGAATGCCACGCTCCCGGGCCTGAGCATCTTCAAGTCGCCGAGCGGGTCGACCTTCGACCCGCGCGAATCCGACCACTTCGTGGTCGAGAACGAGACGACGCGCCTCGACATCGGCGGCGAGGGCTTCAGCTACTTCGGCGGCCGCCCGAAGCTCGAGGGCACGATCACAAGCATCAAGTACTACTATCTCGACGAGATCGGCTACAAGCTCACCGATGCCAAGATCGATCTCCGCGTCATCGTCAATACCAACGATGCGGCCAAGATATCCCAGAAGATATTCAAGAAGAATGACGTCCTCAAGGGAACGTCGGAGACCGATTATCTCTACGGATACAAGGGAAAGGACAAGCTGATCGGCAACGGCGGGGCCGATGCGCTGTATGGCGGCGGCGGCAAGGACAAGCTGATCGGCGGCGACGGGACCGACACGCTCGACGGCGGCAAGGGGAAGGACACGTTCGTCTTCAAGTCCGACCCGAAGCTCGGGGCGGACACGCTCCCCTCGTTCGATCCCGGCGATCGTATCGAGCTCAAGGCCAAGTTCTTCGCCGGGCTCTCGACCGGCGAACTCGACCCGCAGCACTTCGTCGTCGGCAGCAAGGCGCTCGATGGCGACGACCGCGTCATGTACGACCCGGTGACGGGTTATCTCTGGCACGATGCGGACGGCAGCGGCACGCAAGCGGCGACGCTCTTTGCCGTCCTGCCCGCCAATCTGGAATCGTTCGACGCCGGCAACATCTTCGTCATATGAAGGCACGCCCACTCGCCCGGAGGGCGGGTGCAACGTAGCCATGGAGCGGTGCCCCTCCACCCTTGCATCACGGGAAATTCAGTATACTGTATTCCGGATGGTCGGTGCGAAAGCGCGGCCCGCCTTCCTCCGTCACTACGTCTGGAGCGACATGCCATGCCTCACGTGATGAACCCCGATGAGTTCCGCACCGCCCTCGAGAATGCCATCAAGGGGAAGAGTGCGAACAAGGCACCGTTCAGCATCGCCTGGGCCAGCGGCAAGCTGAGCCGCGACCATCTGGCCCGTTGGGCCGAGAACCACTACCACTATGTTGGCCCGTTCGCGGACTACCTGGCGTATATCTATGCCCGTATGCCGGCGGAATACGTCGAGGCCAAGGATTTCCTGCTTCAGAACATGTACGAGGAGGAGATCGGCGGCGATCGCCACACCGACCTGCTGATCCGCTTCGCCGAAGCCTGCGGCACGACCCGCGAGCGCGTCGAGAACCCCGACAACATGACCGCCACCACCCGGGGGCTCCAGAGCTGGTGCTACGCGGTCGCGATGCGCGAGGATCCGATCGTCTCGGTCGCCGCCCTCGTCGTCGGCCTCGAATCGCAGGTGCCGTCGATCTACCGCCGCCAGACGCCGACGCTCCGCGAGAAGTACGGGTTCACCGACGAGGAGGTCGAGTTCTTCGACCTGCACATCGTGTCCGACGAGATCCACGGCGAGCGTGGCTACCAGATCGTGCTGGAGCATGCGCGCACGGTGGAATTGCAGCAGAAGTGCCTGAAGATCTGCGAGATCGGCGCGCAGATGCGGCTGCTCTACACCACCGCTCTCTATCACGACTACGTCGCCGACGACATCCCGCTCTCCGACCTGATGAAGGTAGAGAAGAAGGTCCCGGCCGAGGAACGCGAGCTCCTGCAGGCCTGATGCCGATCGTCACCCTGCACAAGGGCGGCCAGGTCTTCCGCGACGAGGTGCCGGACAACTCCAACCTCGTCGTGAGGACCGGCATCCGCAAATTCCCCTATCCGAACTTCAAGTACAAGTGCGGGATGGGGAAGTGCGCGACCTGCACCAGCCTGATCATCTCGGGCGGGGAGAACCTGCCCGAGCCCAACTGGAAAGAGAAGAAGATCCTGGGCGACAGGCTGGAGAAGGGCTTTCGCCTCGCCTGCCAGCTCTGGATCCATCACGATATCGAACTGACCCAGGAGTTCGACGTCGACGGCGCCGCTCCGGCCAGCGGCACAGAAGCAACGGTCACGGGGTGACGGACATGTACGTTGTGCTGACCACCAAGCCGGGCGAGTTCCACACGGAGATCACCCGCGGCCTGAAGCCGGTGGAGTCCTACGACTACATCTTCTACGGCCGCAAGCGGGCCAATTTCACGATCGCCGAGCTCGACGACTCGATCAAGATCCGCATCGTCGAGGACGAGGAGCCGCACAGCATCAACGACGTGCCCTCGAAGCTGTTCGAGCAGTTCGACTCGGTCGACGACGCCCGGGCGGAGCTCCATACGCTCACCCATTACGGCACGATGGACATCAAGCTGAAGAAGGTCTGAGCGCGCCGGCGCGAGACGACCGGAGCACACCGGCCGATGATCAACATCACCTTCATTACCAACGGCAACAAGTCCGTGAGCGCGGAGGAGAACAGCAATCTCCTCCGCGTCTCGCTGCGCCAGCAGGGCGGCATTCCCTTCAAGTGCGGCGGCGGCATCTGCGGCACCTGCCGGTGCCTGATCGAGGTCGGGATCGAGAATACCGACAAGGTCAAGAACAAGGAACGCAAGCATCTCAACGACGCCGACATCGCGGCCGGCTATCGGATGGCGTGCCAGACCTTCGTGACCGGCGACGTCGCCGTGTCCTGGGTGCCGGTCGCGAAGCCCGGCGCACCGCGTCCGGCGCCGCAGCCATCGCCGGCCGAGACCGCCGTCGACCCCTCGGTCGAGCCGACCGACGAGCCGTCCGAGCCCGCGACCGCCTCCTCCGCCTGAACCGCAGCGCCCGGCGGACCGTCCGGTCGCCGGCCCATTCCGGGACGATCATGAGCCATACCCATCTCAACCACATTGCGGGCGAATGGCGTCCGGCGGCGGCGGGCGCGACCTTCGAGGACCGCAACCCGGCCGACGACAGCGACCTGATCGGTGCCTTTCCCGATTCGGATGCCGGCGACGTCGCCGCGGCGGTCGAGGCGGTCTCGGCCGCCTGGCCGGCGTGGGCCGCGGCCTCACCCGAAGTGCGGGCCGACGTGCTGTTCAACGCAGCCGACATCATGGCGCGGCGGGCCGACGAGATCGCCGCCGAGCTGACCCGCGAAGAGGGCAAGACCCTCACCGAGGCGCGCAACGAAGCCCGCCGCATCGCGGCGAACTTCCGCCTCTATGCCGGCGAGGCGCTCCGCCTCAACGGCGAGAGCTATGCGAGCGAAGCCTCGCAGATCGTCTTCTCGCTCCGCCAGCCGGTCGGCGTGGTGGCGGTGATCACGCCTTGGAACTTCCCCCTGTCGATGGCGGCGCGGAAGATCGCCCCGGCGGTCGCCGCCGGCAACGGCGTCGTCTTCAAGCCTTCCGAGGTGACCCCGCTGATGGGCCAGCGCCTGGTCGAGGTGCTGGTCGAGGCCGGCCTGCCGCCGAAGCTGATCGCGCTGCTCCAGGGCCGCGGCCCCACCGTCGGGCAGGCGCTGACGCAGTATCCCGGCGTCGACGCGGTGACCTTCACCGGCTCATTCGCGGTGGGACGCCAGATCGCCAAGGCGGTCTCCACCGACACCCGCGTGCAGCTCGAGATGGGCGGCAAGAACGCGACCGTGGTGCTGGCCGATGCCGACCTAGACAAGGCGGCGGCCATCATCCAGCGCGGCGCCTTCGGCCTCACCGGCCAGGCCTGCACCGGCACCAGCCGCGTGCTGGTCGCCCGGCCGCTCTACGACGAACTGCTGACGCGGCTCGCCGCGGCCGCGGCGAAGCTCAAGGTCGGCCCCGGCACCGAGGACGGCGTCCAGATGGGCCCGGTCGCGACCCGGGGCCAGTACGACAAGATCCTCTCCTATCTCGACATCGCCCGCGGCGAAGGTGCCCGCATCGCGGTCGGCGGCGAGGCGCTCCGCGGCAACGGCGACGCCCGGCTCGCCAAGGGCAACTTCCTCAGCCCCGCGGTGATCGCCGACGTGCCCGCCGAGAGCCGGCTGCTCCGCGAGGAGATCTTCGGCCCGGTGGTGGCGCTCCGCGCCTTCGACACGCTGGACGAGGCAATTGCCATCGCCGACGAGACCGAGTACGGCCTCGCCGTGTCGCTTGTCACCAGTCACCTTCCGTCCGTCATCCGCTTCGCTCGCGAAACGCGCCATGGCATCGTCAAGGTCAACAGCCCGACGACGGGCGTTTCGCTGAACGCGCCTTTCGGCGGCTTCAAGCATTCCAGCAATCAGGCGGCCAAGGAACAGGGCGGGGCGACGGTCATGGATTTCTACACGCGCATCAAGACCGTCTACCTCAACGGCTGATCCGCCGTGCTGCCGGATCTTTCCGACATCCTGCCGGCGGGCATCCTTTCCGGCCACTTCGCCGGCATGGCGGCGGTGGTGTTCGGCGGCGCGCTGACCCAAGGGATCGGCGGCATCGGCTTCGCCATGGTCTCGGCGCCGATCTCGGTATTGCTCTTCCCTGAACTCGTGCCCGGCCCCCTGCTCGTCGTCGGGACGTGGGTCGCGCTGCTCGCCGCGAGCCGGGACTTCGGCAACATCAACTGGCGGTCCTTCGGCGTGATCATGGGCGGCCGCGTCGTCGGAACCATCGCCGGCGGGTTGATCCTGAGCGCCCTGTCGGCAACGCTGTTCGGCGTCGTCCTCGCCACCTTGATCCTCATCGGCGTCATCATGAGCGTCTCGGGCTGGAGGGTGAACGCTTCCGTTCCGGCGCTCGTGACCGCAGGGGCCGCGTCGGGGATCATGGGGACGATCACCTCATCCGGGGCCGCGCCCTACGCCATCGTCATGCAGCGCGTGCCGCCGGCGGAGGTCCGCGGCACGATGGGCCTGGTCTTCTGCGTGGGCGGCGTCCTGTCAGTGGCGACGCTCGCCTTGTTCGGCCACTTCACCACGGACCAGCTCTGGCTCGGCATCCTCCTCTTCCCGTTCACGGCCGCCGGCTTCGCGATCTCCACACCGCTCACCCGCTTCTTCTCCCGCGAGCTGATGCGGCACTTCCTGCTGGCGCTTGCCGCCGCGGGTTCGATCGGCATTCTGATCCGTGCCGCGCTCGTCGGCTGACACCCGGAGGTCCCTCCCCACGATGCTGCACATCACCGACGCCATGGTCGAGGAGGCGCTCGACCCGGCGGACGTGCAGGACGTGCTCGTCCGCGCCTTCCGGAGCTTCGCGGCGGGCTCCGGCGGCGTCCAGGAACGCGTCCGCACCTATGGCGGCGGCGTCCGCCTGTCGACGCTCGGCGCGGTGCTGCCCGACCAGGAGGTGGCCGGTGCCAAGGTGTATACGACCATCGACGGCGCCTTCACCTTCGCGATCGTCCTGTTCTCGACGACGAACGGCGCGCTGCTCGCCACCCTCGACGCCAACGCCATCACGGAGCTCCGCACCGCCGCCGGCTCGGTGATCGCAGCGCGCCATCTCGCCCGCCCGGACGCCCGGACGCTGGCCGTGTTCGGCGTCGGCGTCCAGGGCCGCGCCCATGCCGCCCAGCTCGCCGCCGCGTTCCCGCTGACCCGCATCCTCCTGGTCTCGCAGCGGAACGATCCGAACCTTGCCGCGCTGGTCGAGGCCGACACCGGGATCCCCTCCCGGCTCGCCACGACCGAGGAAGCGGTGGGCGAGGCCGACATCATCGTCACCGCGTCGCGTGCGAAGACGCCGATCTTCGCCGGCGAGATGATCCGGCCCGGCACATTCATCGCCGCCGTCGGCTCAAGCCTGCCTACCGCGCGCGAGCTGGACGACGCGGCGCTGGTAGGCGCCAGCCGCATCGCCGTCGAATGGCGCACCCAGAGCCTCAGGGAAGCGGGCGAGCTCGCACTGGCCGCGCCCGGCGCGGTCGACGCGGCGAAGATCGTCGAGCTCGGCGAACTGGTCGCCGGCACCGCACGCGGACGCACGCGCGACGACGAGATCACGCTCTACAAGTCCGTCGGCATCGGCCTCGAGGACATCGCCGTCGCCGGCCTCGCCTATTCGCGGATCGCGGGGGTTTGAGTCCGAGGCTTCGGCCGCCGGTTGGCTCCTGCATGCTCCGGAACTCGCCGTGACGCCCAACCTCTCACGAGGGCTGGGCGTGGGCGGCCCTGCCTGCATCCTCCATAGGATGATGGGAGGGCGTCAGCCGTCCTGCGGCATCTGCGCGGCGTTGTAGACGTGCCGGGCGGCGAGGAGCGCCGCGAGTTCGCCGTCGCCCTCGATCACGGCGCGCAGGATCGCCGCATGTTCCTGCCAGTTCTGGCGGGCGCGGGCGACGCCGTGCGGAGCGAACAGCATCGCCGTGCGATCGCGGAGCGAGCCGATGATGTCCTGGAGCACCGTGTTGCCGGCGACCCGGCCGAGCGCCTCATGGAAGCGGAAGTTCTGGCGGACGACGGCAGCCGGGTTTTCCTCGGCCATCAGCCGGGCCCCCTCGTCGAGGATCGCCTGCAGCTGGGCGATCTGGTTGGGGTCGTGGCGCCGCGCGGCGAGCTTGGCGTTGAGCGATTCGAGCGTCGCACGGACCTCGATCAGCTCGCGCTTCTGCTCGTCGCTATAGGTGGTGACCGAAGCGCCGCGCCGCGGCTCGATGGTGACGATCCCCTCGGCCGCGAGCTCCCGGAGCGCCTCGCGAACCGGCATCCGGGACACGCCGAGTTCCTCCGAAAGCCGGCCTTCGACCAGCCGTTCGCCGAGCGCGATCTCGCCGTTGAGTATGCGCTCGCGCAGCGTCGCCGTAACCAGCTTGGTGAGGGGTTCGTGGGATTCCCCGAGTGGGATGTTCATCGCCGCCTGCCGCATCCGTCGGCCGGCGCGCCGATCGCGCCACGCCGTCTCTCTTGAATATCGAATACAGAATCCAATCGCAATCGGTCCGGCTGTGGCATTTTGAGCCTCCCGGCTCCGATTCCCGTCGCGGTTACAGTGGGATAGGCCTCCGGTCCGTCTAGCGGTTATGCTGGAAGAGGAAACTGTCGGCGTAGATGTGGTTGAGGCTGGCGCCACGTTCGATGAACAGCGCCTTCGCGGCGTTGACCATGGTTGGCGAGCCGCAGAGATAGATCGCGTATTCGGACAGGTCCTCCACGTCGGCGACGACGGCATCCTGGACGTAGCCGCGGCGGCCCTCCCAGTCGCCGTTGGCCCGCGACAGCACCGGCCGGTACTCGAAATCCGGCAGCCGGCTGCTCCAGCCGGCGATCTCGTCGTGGAGATAGAGACCGCCGGCCTCGCGGCTGCCCCAGTAGAGCAGCGACGGCGGGCAATCGGGATCGTCCATCAGCGATTCGAGCATGCTCTTGATCGGCGCAAGGCCGGTTCCGGTGGCGACCATGAGCAGCGGCCGGAAATCCGCCTTGCGCAGGAAGAAGGCGCCGAGCGGCAGTTCGACGTCGAGAATGTCGCCCTCGGCCAGCGCGGCGAGCCGCCCATCGGTGAAGGCGCCGCCGGCGATGCGCCGGATGTGGAGGTCGAAGCGGTTGCCGTTCGGTGCGGAGGCCATGGAGAAACTGCGCGGCCGGCCGTCCGCCATCAGGATGCTGACGTGCTGGCCGGGCAAATACGCGAAGCCGTCGAGGTCCGGCACTTCCAGCGTCAGATGCACCACGTCCGGCGAGAAGCGCCGGATGCCGCGGACCAAAGCGGTCTGCCGGGCCGGGTGTGCGGCGAGCGCCGGCTGCACCTCGGCCTCGATCACGAGATCGCTGAGCGGCCGCGCCTGGCAGGCGAGCGCGAAGCCGGCCTCCGCCTCCTC
>JBIQKL010000061.1:10534-23744 GCA_044506555.1 Hyphomicrobiales bacterium
TGACCGCCAGACCGTCGCCGGCCAGCAATTCACGAAGCGCCTCGAGGCCGGCGAGACCGCAGGCCGTGTCCTGCTCGCCGTTGCCGCCGGACATGCCGAGGCCGCCGATCACGTCGCCGTCGACGACGATCGGGAAGCCGCCGACGAAGATCGCGAACTTGCCGTCGAAGCTGTGCTCGATGCCGTAGGCCTCGTTGCCGTGAAGGGCCGGGCCGTTGGGCGGGGTGTTGAAGAGATGGGTCGAGCGCTTGTGACCGGCGGCGGTGAAGGCCTTGTTCCAGGCGATCTGCGGACCGGTGATCCGCGCCCCGTCCATGCGCTCGATGATCAGCGGAAAGCCGCCGTCATCGGTGATGCAGACGGTCTGCGGCACCTTCAGTTCGGCGGCTTTGGCCAGCGCCGCATCGACCATGGCCCGCGCTTCCGCGCGCTCGAGCTTCCACTTCTGCTTCACGCCGTTCCCCTCGGTCTCGTCCTGCCAGGGCGAGCGTTGCCCCGCTCCGGAATACAGTATACTGACTTCTTTCCGGCTGCAAAGGCCGGAGACGTTACAGACTGGACGCGCGCGGGCGCGCCGCCGGCCGCATGATTCGGCAAGGGGAAGCAGCACATGGAAGACCGCACGACGATCCCGCCCGAGGGCATGACCGGCCGCGAATGCATGGTCGCGACCGGACACCCGGGCGCCGCCCGCACCGCGCTCGCGATGCTCGATCGCGGCGGTTCGGCGGTCGACGCGGCGATCGCCGCGGACGCGATCCTCGGCGTGGTCGAGCCGATGGCCACCGGTATCGGCGGCGACCTGCTCGCCATGATCGTCGAACCGGACGGACAGGCGCATACCTACAACGGCACCGGCCGGGCGCCGCTGGCGCTGACCGCCGACATGGTCGAGGCGCTCCCCGGCCGCCGCATCCCCGACCGGCACCCGCTCTCGGTCACCGTGCCCGGCGCCGTCCGCGGCTGGTTCGACCTCCATGCCCGCTACGGCCGCATCCCTATGGCCGAACTCCTCGCCCCCGCGATCGCCCTCGCCCGTGACGGCTTCGCCGTCGGCCCCATCGCCGGGCGGGAGTGGACGTTCTTCGAGTCGCTGATCGCCGGGGATCCCGTCTCCGCCGTCCTCTACCGCGCGGGCGACGTGCCCACGGCCGGGACGTCGTTCGCCAATCCCGAACTCGCCGCGACCCTCACTGCGATCGCGGCAGAAGGCCCCGCCGCCTTCTACGAGGGCGCGCCGGCCCGCGCCGCCGAGCAGGCGAGCACCGCCTCCGGCGGCGTACTCGCCGCGCGCGACTTCGCCGCCCATGCCGGCAATTTCGACAAGCCGCTGTCGACCACGTTCCGCGGCCTGACGGTGCTCGAGTGCCCGCCCAACACCCACGGCGTCGCGGTCATCGACACGCTCGACGCGCTCGAGCCGCTCGGCCTCGATCCCGCGGATCCCGAGACGACCGTCATCGCGGTGAAGGCGATGCGGGCGGGCATCGTGCGGGCGCGGAAGACCGTCGCCGACCCGGCGGGCAACACCGTCTGCACCGCGATCGTCGACCGCGACGGGCTCGGCGTCTCGCTGATGAGCAGCGTCTTCAAGCGCTTCGGCTCCGCGATCGGCGTGCCCGGCGCCGGCTTCGTCCTCCAGAACCGCGGCTCCGGCTTCGCCGAGCCCGGTCACATCAACGGCCCGGCGCCAGGCAAACGCGCCTTCCACACGGTGATCCCGGCGGCGGCCCTGAAGGCCGGCGCGCTGCACGCCGTGTTCGGCGTGGTCGGCGGCGCCATGCAGCCACAGGGACACGTCCAACTCCTGATGCGGACGGCGGCGTGGAGCGAGCCGCTCCAGGCGGCGCTGGACGCACCGCGCTGGCGGCTCGAGGGCGACCTGCTCGCGATCGAGCCGGGCACGCCGGAGCCGGTCGTCGCAGCGCTCCGCGGTGCGGGCTTCGCCGATGCGGGAAACATCGGCAACATCGCCGGACGCAGCGACTTCGGCGGCGCCCAGTTCGTCCGCCGCGCCGACGACGGCAGTCTCCAGGGCGCCTCGGACAAGCGCAAGGACGGGACCGCGATGGGGCGCTGACGTCACCGCGGGGAGCCCCTCGCCGTCATCCTCGGGCTTGACCCGACGATCGTGGGACGAGGCACGCCGTCCCGGCGTACACACAACGGCATCACCCGTGCCCGGCGCGGTGCGTGCCGGGAGCGATCCTCGGGTCAAGCCCGAGGATGACCGAGGAGGGGTGGAGGGGCCGATGCAACGCGCCCCTTTGACTGCGGCATATGGCGAGCGACGCTTCCCGCCGTCGTCATTCCCGTCAGCGCCCGTCATCCTCGCTCCGCCTCCGTCATCCTCGGGCTTGACCCGAGGATCGTGGGACGAGGCACACCGTCCGGGCGTACACACAACGGCATCACCCGTGCCCGGCGCGGTGCGTGCTGAGAACGATCCTCGGGTCAAGCCCGAGGATGACGGAGGAGGGCCGATCCGCGTCTCAACGATGCCAGCAGGCGGCGAGGTGGCCGGGCCGCTTCTCGACCAGCGGCGGCATCTCGAGCGAGCATTTCTCGGTGGCGAGCGGGCAGCGGCCGTGAAGGTGGCATCCGGATGGCCAGTGCGAGACGTCCGGAATCTCGCCGCGATAGACCAGGCGCTTCCGGGCCTTCTGGATCTTCGGATCCGGCACCGGGACCGCCGAGAGCAGCGCCTCGGTATAAGGATGCAGCGGCCGGTCGTAGAGCGAATCGCGGTCGGCGATCTCGACCAGGCGCCCCGAATAGAGGATCGCCACCCGGTGCGAGATATGGCGGACGACGCTGAGGTCGTGCGCGATGAACAGGAGCGTGAGGCCAAGGTCGCGCTGGAGGTCCTGGAGGAGGTTGACGACCTGCGCCCGGACCGACACGTCCAGCGCCGATACGGGCTCGTCGGCGACGATGAACTCCGGCTTCAGGGCGAGCGCCCGCGCGATGCCGATACGCTGCCGCTGCCCGCCCGAGAAGGCGTGCGGAAAGCGGTCGATCGCGTCGCGCGGCAGCCCGACGATGCGCAGCATCTCGCCGATCTCGTCCCGCGCCTCGTCGGGCTTCCGGATGATCCCATGCACCATCAGCGGCTCGGCGATGATGTCCAGCACCTTCATCCGCGGATTGAGGCTGGCATAGGGGTCCTGGAAGACGATCTGCATGTGGCGGCGAAGCTTGCGGAGCGGCTCGCCGGTGACGGTGGTGATGTCCTCGCCCTTGAACAGGATGCGACCCGAGGTGACGCCGATCCGGCGGAGGATCGCCCGGCCGGTGGTCGACTTGCCCGACCCGGACTCGCCGACGAGGCCGAGCGTCTCGCCCGGAAAGACGTCGAACGAGACGTTGTCGAGCGCCTTGACCGCGGTCGGCTTCGCCCAGAAGCCACTCCGCATGCCTTCGTAAGCGACGCTGATGCCCTGCACGCTGACCAGCGGCTCGGGGGCCGGCACCGGATCGTGCGCCGTGATCGGCATCGGCGCGTTCATACCGCTCTCAGGATGCCGAATGCGGCTTGCTCCGCCGCCCACGCATCGGTCGTCGCCCGCCAGCAGGCGACGGTGCCGTCCGGCCGGGCCTCGATCGGCACCATCCTCGGCTGCGTATCGCACTTGCCGTCGGCGATCGGGCAGCGCTCACGGAAGGCGCAGCCGGCCGGCGGCGAAAGCAGGTTCGGCGGCGCCCCCTCGATGGCGACGAGGCGCTCCATGCGGTCGTCGAGCCGGGGCGTCGAACGGATCAAGCCCTGGGTATAGGGATGCGCCGGCCGGCCGAACACGTCCTCGGCAGGCCCGCTCTCGACGATCTGGCCGGCATACATCACCGCGACCCGGTCGCAGAGCCCGGCGACGACGCCGAGGTCGTGGGTGATCAAGAGCACCGACAGGCCGAGCGACTGCTGGAGACCGGCAAGCAGCTCCAGGACCTGCGCCTGGATAGTCACGTCGAGCGCCGTGGTCGGCTCGTCGGCGATCAGCAGTTCCGGCTCGCAGGCGATCGCCATCGCGATCATCACCCGCTGCCGCATGCCGCCGGAGAGCTCGTGCGGATATTGCCGGGCGCGACGCGGCGGCGCCGGGATGCCGACCGCCTCCAGCAGGTCCAGCACCCGGTGGTCGGCATCGGCCCGCGTCATGCCGAGGTGGCGGCGGAGCACTTCCGAGATCTGCGCCCCCACCGTGAGCAGCGGGTTGAGCGAGGTCATCGGGTCCTGGAAGACCAGCGCGATCTCCTTGCCGCGGATGTCGCGCGCCATCCGCGCGCCCGCCCGGGAGACCAGCGAGCGCCCCTTCCAGCGGATGTCGCCCGCGGCGATGCGGCCGGGCACGTCGATCAGCCCCATGACCGCCTGGGCGGTGACGCTCTTGCCCGACCCCGACTCGCCGACGATGGCAAGGGTCTCGCCGCGGCCGATGCTGAGGTCGACGCCGCGGAGGCCGCGGACCACACCGCGACGCGTGTCGAACTCGACAGCGAGCCGCTCGATCTCGAGCAGCGGCTTGTCGGACGCGGCGGCGTTCATGCGACCTCCCGGCGGACGCCGGCCCTGCGCTCTTCCCGCCGCCGCTGGCCCGCCCGGGCGCGAGCAAAGCGCTTCTCGCGCTCCTGCGGATCGGTGGTGACGCGGAGCCAGTTGGCGAAGAGATTGATGGAAAGGACGGTTGTCGCGATGCAGAGCCCGGGGAACGTGACCAGCCACCAGGCGACGAAGATGTAGTCCTTGCCGGTCGACACATCGAGCCCCCAGCTCGTCGCCGGCGGCTGGACGCCGAGGCCGAGGAAGGACAGCGCCGCCTCGGCGAGGACGATGTTGGTGAACTCGAGAATGCCAAGCGTAAGCAGCGGCGACATGAGATTGGGCAGGATGTGCCGGAAGATGACCCGCGACTGCGGGCAGCCGATCATCTCGGCGGCCTCGACATAGGGCGTCTGGCGGACCGAGAGCACGATGCCGCGCACGACCCGCGCATAGACCATCCAGTTGGTCAGGGCGAGGACCACCACCATCGTGCCGAGGCTCGGGCCGATCACCGCGACGATGAGCAGGATGAGGAGCAGGCCCGGGAATGCCACCTGGACGTCGACCAGCCGCATCAGGATGACATCGGTGCGGCCGCCGCGGAAGCCGGCGAACAGTCCGATCGTCACGCCGAAGGCTCCGGCCAGCGCCACCACCGAGAAGCCGACGATCAGCGAGGTGCGGGCGCCGTAGATCAGTCGCGAAAGGATGTCGCGGCCGAGTTGGTCGGTGCCGAGGAGGTGCGCCCAGCTTCCCTTGTCGGCCCACGCCGGCGGCTTGAGGCGGGCGACGACCGACTGGGCCGCCGGATCGTAGGGCGCGATCAGCGGCGCGAAGACCGCGGCGAGGACGATGAGGACGATGATCGAGAAGCCGATGAATCCCGGCTTGTCCTTCCAGAGCTCGTCGAACAGCGCGCGGAGCCTGCCGGGCTGGCGCGGGGCCACGGCGATGCTGACGGGGGGATCGATGGTGGCCATCGTCAGGCGAGCTTTATCCGGGGATCGATGAACTTGTAGATGATGTCGAGCGAGATGTTCACCAGCACGATGGCGATGGCGACGGTGAACACGATCGCCTGCAGGAGGAACAGGTCGTTCCGCTGGATCGCCTGGATCGCCGTCAGCCCGAGGCCCGGCCAGGCGAAGACGCTCTCGACCACCACGGTGTAGCCGGCGAGCGCGCTGATCACCTCCCAGCCGGCGAGCGTGATGAACGGGATCAGGGTGTTGCGGAGCGCATGGCCGAACAGCACCTGGTGAAAGCGCATGCCCTTGGCCCGCGCCGTCTTGACGTATTGCTGGTTGAGCTCGTCGATCACCTGGCTGCGGACGAGCAGCGTCATCCGCGCCAGGCTCGGCAGCGCCAGCGTCATCGCCGGCAGGACCAGATGCTGCCAGGTGCCGATGCCGGAGGTGGGCAGGATCCTGAGGTTCACGGCGAACAGCATGATCAGGAGAAGCCCGAGCCAGAACTGGGGCGTCGACAGGCCGGCGAGGCCGCCGATGACCGTGATCCGGTCGACGATGCCGCCGGGACGGAGCGCGGCGATGGCGCCGAGCGGCAGCGCGAGCGAGATCGCGATGCCGAGGCCGGCGACGATGAGGATCAGGGTGTTCGGCAGGCGCTCGAAGACGACCTCCATCGCCGGGCGCCGCTGCCAGAGGCTCTCGCCGAAATCGAGGGTGACCAGGTCGCCGATGAAGTTGACGAACTGCTCCGGCAGGGGCCGGTCGAGCCCGATGAGGTGCTCGAACTCGGCCCGCTGCTCGACGGTGGCGGAGAGGGGCAGCATGACCTTCGCAGGGTCGCCGAACACGCGCATGGCGACGAACACGACCAGGGAGACGCCGAGGACGACGAGAAGGCCCTGGCCCAGCCTGCGAAGGATGAAACGGCCCATGCTGATCCCTTCAGCCGCTGCGATGGCGGGACTCTACTCAGCCACCTTCATTTCCTTGACGATCAGCTTGGCGTCGACACGCGGCTGCCATTCCAGCCGCTCGGAGATGCCGTAGATGTCCTGGGCGTTGAGCAAGGGCGCCAGGTAGTTGCCGTCATAGGCCTTCTGGGTGATCTCGTCGTAGAGCGCCTTGCGCTTGGCGACGTCGGTCTCGACCCGGGCGGCATCGACCTTGGCCTTCATCTCCTGGTCGCTGTTCGACGAGAAGCCGCTGCCGGACAGGTAGCCCTGGGTCATGGGACGGTCGGCGTCGAGCAACTCGTCCGAGTTGACCACGAACACCGCGTCGGGCCGGTTCTGCTGGTCGAAGAGCAGCGTCAGGTACTGGCCGAACTCCTCGATCTGGTAATTCACGTTGAGACCGGCCTCGGTCCAGTACTGGCCCACCGCCTCGATCAGCTCGCGGTCCTTGAGCCAGCGGCCGGATTCGCCGACGAGGTTGACGGTTTTGCCGGCAGCGCCGGCTTCGGTGATGAGCTGCTTGGCCTTCTCCGGATCGTAAGGATAGGGCTCGAGCGCCTCGTTGAAGCCGAAGGCCTTGGGGTTGACGATCTGGCCGCGGGCCGGCAGCGCGTAGCCCGAGAACAGGCTGTCGGCGAGGGCCTGGCGATCGATGGCGATGTTCATCGCCTCGCGGACGCGCGGGTCCTTGGTCACCTCGTTGTCGGTCGACAGCACGATCAGCGAGGTCTCGAGGCCCTGCACCGTGGCCGACTTCGGCACGCTCTCGACGAACTCGGGAAGCAGGTTGGTGATCACGTCGAACTCGCCGGCGACGAGGCCGGAGAGCCGGGTGCCCGACTCGCCGACGAAGCGATAGGTCACCTTGTCGATGTCCGGCGCGCCGCCCCAGTAGTCGGGATTGGCGACGAGCACGATGTCCTGGCCGCGGTTGAACGCCTCGAGCATGTAGGGCCCGGTGCCGGCCGGCATCTCGCCGAACTTGGGATCGGACGAGTATTCCGGCGGCACCATCTTCATCCAGTACATGCGCGACGGCAGGATGGGATCGGGACCGGCGGTCTTGATGTGGACGGTGAGGTCGTCGACCTTCTCGGCGCCCGTGATGCCGCCGAAATAGGCGAGCTGCTCGGACTTGAGATCCGGGTCGAGGATGCGCTCGACGCTCGCCACCACCGCGTCCGCATTGAAGGGCTCGCCGTTGGTGAAGGAGATGCCCTCGCGGAGCTTGAACTCCCAGGTGGTGTCGTCGACCTTGGTCGGCTCGGCGGCGGCGAGGCCCGGCACGAGCGTGCCGTCCGGGTTGCGCGCCATCAGGGTCTCGTAGATGTTGTCGTTGACGGCGCGCTCGCCGCCGTCGTCACGCGCCTGGGGATCGAGCGTCGACGGCTCCGATCCGATCGCGATCACGATCTCCCCGGCCGCAAAGGCGTTCATCGGCAACGCCACGCTGGCGAGCAGCACGGCGCCGGTCAACAGGCCCTTCAGCATTCTCATCATCCGCTCCCAATCTCGAATGTTTCCGCGCAGCACCCTGCGCCGGACGGTGCGGATCACATTGCGTTCCCCCAGTATGGAGATTGGAATGGGTGCAGGGAACTGTCAAGTCGTCAGTATACAAACCATCCGAGACAGGGTGTCGGGCACAATCGGAGCAAGACCGATGCCGGACGGACGGCCGCGCCTCCGGCACAACCTTTTCGCCTAGGATTTCCCCGGCGAAAAGAAGTACGTCACCGGTCTTCGCGGCCGACCCGGGCAAACCGTCACCCCGGCACGCGGTTGCGCATTTTCCGGCTTTTCAATTCCTCCGGTATACCGCATACTAAATCTCGACGGATCTCGGCGTTCCCCCAAGCTCGCCCGATCCGCTGCTCGCGCCTCCGATGGGGGCGGACCGATGTCCCGGCGCGGGATCTCGGAGAGGGTGATGTTTGGTCCGCTTGGGAGACGCCCGCCGTTCAGAGTCCATCGCCGCGCGCCGCCTTGAGCGGGGCCCGGCCATAGCGGTTGTTGGCCTCGAGCAGGCGCATCAGCGTGGCGAGGAACGCTTCGCGCTCCTCGCGGCTCAGCACCGACAGCAGGCGCTCCTGCGCCTTGGCCATGAACGGGTGCATTCGCTCCACCAGCTCCTCACCGGTCGGCGTCAGCCGAGCCAGCACCATGCGCCGGTCCTCCGCACTCCGTCGGCGCGTGATCAGGCCGCCGTGCTCCAGGCGGCGCAGCACGTCGGCGACGTTGGTGCGGTCGATGCCGAGCGCATTGGCCAGCGTCACCTGGTCCGAATCCGGGCCGGTGGAGAGGATCGTGAGCAGCCCGTACTGGACCGGCGTGATGCCGAAGGCCGCGCATTCCTCGAAGAACAGGGCGTAGTGGATCTGGTGGAGGCGCCGGATCAGGTATCCCGGCCGGCGCCACAACGGCAGGCGGTCGGCGAGCACCTTCAGCGCCGGCCGTGGACGTGTCTGCGGCGCGATAGGGTCCGTCACGGCGGGCGTCGCGGGATCGTGTCCGCGCTTCGCCCCCGTCGTGCGGCTCGACTTCGTCGCCATGTCCCTCGCATCCCCCGGACGGAACGCCGACGCAAGCAGACCGGTCCGCGTCGTGATTCCCCGACACCCATCCTCGCACGGTCGGCCCGCTTGCCGGCAAGGACGGATTTGTCGCACGCCCAGAAAGGGGGTACACTGACGATTGCCACGCTTCGCAGCCAGGAGACGTCAAGAATGGCCCAGGAACCGCTCGCCACGAAGGGCAACTTCCTCCACATCTACGACTTCATCGTCGAGAAGGGACGAGAGGACGAATTCATCAAGCTGTTCGAGGAGTTCGACTATTCGGACGGCAATCCGATGCACAAGTCGTCCGCCCAGGTGAAGGACGGCGTCCTGTGCCGCGACACCGAGAACCCGCAGCGCTTCTTCCTGATCGCCGAGTGGGCCGACATCGTCGAGCATGCCCGCATCCGCAAGATCCTGGCCGAGGAGATCAAGCCCGCCTTCGTCGGGCTGATCGAGGGGCGGAAGTTCGTGCCGAAATATGTCGAGGTCGTCTCCTCGACGCCGGACCACATCCTCAACGCGGCGCAGGCCGAGTAGGAACGGCCCGACGATGCGCACGCTGTACACCTTCTTCCGGTCCTCGACCTCGTACCGCGTGCGTATCGCGCTCTCCGTGAAGGGTCTCGACTGGGAGCAACACTATGTCAGCCTGCCCAGGATGGAGCACCGCGATCCGGCCTATCTCGGGGTGAATCCGCAGGGATTGGTGCCGGCGCTGGTCGAGGACGGCCGCCTCTTCGCGCAGAGCCTCGCCATCCTCGAATACCTCGAGGAGGCCTATCCCGAACCGCCGTTCCTGCCGCGCGACCTCTACCAGCGCGCCTATGTCCGGCGGCTCAGCCAGATCATCGGCTGCGACATCCATCCGCTCAACAACGTCCGGGTTCTCAAATGGCTCGGCGCCAACGTCCCCGACGACAAGGGGCTCGCCGACCGATGGTATGCGCACTGGATCGCCGAAGGATTCAAGGCGATCGAGGAGACCCTCCTCCGCGAGGGTCTCGCCGGCGACTTCTGCCTCGGCGACCGCGCCGGCATGGCCGACATCTGCCTCGTGCCGCAGGTCGCCAATGCGCGTCGCTTCAACTGCGACGTCTCCCCCTACCCCCGCACCGTCGCCATCGCCGAGCGCGCCGCCGCCCTGCCCGCCTTCGCCCGGGTCGCACCCGACACGCAGGCGGACAAGTTCTAGCACGCGGTCAAAGTCCCAGGATCCGGTCGACCCTCGCGGGCAGCCGCTCAGGCATATCCCAGCCGAGACATCGTCCCGCCCCAGACCGCCACTGCACGCGCCTGCTGATCCTCGGAGAGCTCCTCACTCCATCCGCTGATCTTGCCGCGGCGGACGAAGTGCAACCGGCTCTCCGGCATGGAGTCCCCTTTGATCGCCGCGTCGATGGCTTGGCTCTGCTCGTCTTCCAGCCGCCGCATATTGGAGAATTCCGACCAATTCACCGCATCCTCGACGTCTTCGCCGGTTGCCCCGCAATCGAGAAAACGGGACAGTTCCTGCGTGCTGGTCGAGGGATCGCAGACCAGATCCTCGTAACGCGCGACATGCACGTCGTCGGGAAAGGCGTCCTTCTGCGCGAGCCATCCTTCGACGTGCGCCTCCCACGCCCCGGGCCAGAGCTTCCCGGCGATGAACTGGTCGAAAAACGTCGAAAACGACACCTTCCAACCGGACGGGCCGTAGAACTTCTTGTTGTGATGGTAATACGAGACGACCACGTCGCGGGGGTCGCGGACGATGTAAATGACCTTGGGATAGCCATGCTCGAAGGCCTCGTGGCTCCACAGCAATCTCGGACTTAGGTCGCCGATCGTTTCCGGCTTTCCGATGATTTGAACCCAGTTGGACTTGCCGGCCCAATTCATTCGGTGCCCGTAACGCAGGCGAACGATACGAAAGAGAATGAGATTATTACCTGACTTCGGATAGCCGATCACCGCGAGATCGTCGGACCGAGCAACATAGGTGTTATCGCTATCCGCGTTGGTCATAGACACACTTTTGATTGTCTCAGCCGATGTTCGCACGTCCGTTGCCGCTTTACGACCAGCAGTCATATTCCAAGAACCCGCATCACGTTCCTGCCATGTGATTCAACGATTCGTTCATGGCATCTTTGGGGAAGAAACCGAGACGATTAACGCAGTACTTACCGATCGGGTTCCATTGGTTGCAAGCATCAATTATCTCTACTTATGCGTATAGCGTGCAGAAACGCTCGCCAGCGTGAACCGGTGGAGGCCGTAACCGTCATCTCGTGAAGCCCGAAACTGAGAAGTCTGTGATCGGAGTTCGCTCCGATTTCAGCCGGGCTCTTGGGATCATCGAACAACAACTCGATTCTCAGCTCGCGCTGCCCGGCGTAGAGAGCCGCGGGAATAGAGAACTCGACGTCGACCTGCGGAGCGTTCAAGGTTGCGTCCAACGAGGCCAGGCGCCGCCCACCGACGAGGAGAGCACCCGTCACGCGGGGCATGTTCGCATGAACGAACCGGTGGCCCTTCAGCCGCACCTTGAGTGAATCGCCAGGCGGACGATCGCGCATCGGCACGACGATCTCGGCGAGGCCCGACGTCGACCATATGCCCCATGCCTCGTGAGCGCCCCATCCCTGGCCCAGGAACGGCTGCCCGTTGCCCTTGTCGGAAAACGACAACGTCACAGGTCGGGCAGGCATCAGCGCCAGCGTGGGTTCGTGCGTGCTCAGGGGAACCGTCGTGAAGCCAGCGAACGCCGGCAGCATCGCGCCGCAATAGCGCGCCGCGTCGGCGACGTTCTTCACCCCCTCGCCTGCGACGTCGGCATCCACGATCTCGAGGGTCGGCGAGACATGCCGTCCGGAGGGCGGCGCCAGGACGAGCCAACTGAAGGTTTCGTGGCCGATGCCGGTCAGGTCGACGTCGTTCCGACGCGCGATCTCAGCCAAATCCGCGAGCATGCTGGCCTTTCGGCTCGGCTCGAGCGGAAGAAAATGGTGCGCATATGCGAGCAACGACCGGTAAGAAAGGCTGGGCGGATCATTCGGGAAGAAAATCTTCTTGAGAGCGATCATGTCCTTGGCGAGAAAGATCGCAAGATTGGGCGTATCGACGAGAGAAGGATCCGTCACGCCACGCGAAAACGCTTCGCTGGAGGCAGCGTTCTGGGCGCCTTCATCCGTTGCCAGGAAACAACGATAAAAGTAACTGTTGTGCGAAAGCGCGTTTATGCTCAGCGGCCGGTTGATTTGCGCGTAGGAGCTCGTGAAACACATATTGGCGATCGCCGAGGAGATATCGGGAGCGAGGCCCAGCATGTATCGGCCGACGGATGCCCTTACCCGTTCGATCACCGTGCGCTTGGTCAGGCCATGATAGAATCCCGGATAGGGAATCGGCTTGAACCGATAGAATTGATGAAGGAATTCTTTTGACGACTTGATTTCTACCCTGCAATCCCTTCCCCAGGACCCCACTAACCGGTCTCGGCACGTTTCCAAGGGAAATCGCGGCCAGAAATACATAAGCGGATTCCAGGTCAGAATCTCCGCTCCGGTTTCATCCAAGACCTGAGCGGCGACGCTACATGCATCCGGCAACAGGCCGTCGTCATCGCCGATGCACAGGATGTAATCACCCGTCGATGCGTTGAGGGCGCTCTCCCAATCGTCTTGCATTGAAATATGCGGCGATCCGACATAGCGCGTTCGGCCATCCCCCAGCCTCCGAACGACTTCCGCGGCCTCTTCGTTCTGCGCCGCATCGTGGACGATAATCTCCACATCCTGGTAGGTCTGCGCAACGGCGGTGCGCAGCGAATGCTCCAACGTGTCGACGCGACGGAACGTCGGAATGACAATAGAGAATCTTGGCACATGTACCTCGCGACGAGCCTGTAGACATCAATTTCTACAGGTCAGCAATTACGAACACGGCGGATTGCTTGATCTACGACGGGAGAACACGAGAGATGCGCTCAAGGCACAATCGGTCAAATAGCTCGTCAAGCCGAAGGAATTTTCTTGGTACAACTTTCCGATTGTAAATCGCCAGCAACGTACCGAAAGTTGTATGGTGCGATCGAAGAGCCTGTTGGCTTGATCACCCGTTGCCGCAAGGCGCCATTGGATCTCGGCCGACGATCCGTAAGCTTCGTCAATCAATATACGCATGCGGACATTTCGACAAACAGGC
>JBIQKL010000196.1:0-3406 GCA_044506555.1 Hyphomicrobiales bacterium
CCACGATTGCCGGCACCGGACCCAACGGCCGGCGCACCGGCAACGACGTGCTCGCTTATGTCGCGACCCCCGTCCCGGTGCCCGAAACCGCTGCCGTGCCGGCGACGGCGCCCGCCAGCGCCGCGCTCGCGGCCACCGTTTCGCTCGAGGCGATCGCCGGCCTGCTGCCGCAGTTCGAGAGCTTCGAGCCGCAGATCGAACTCATCGACGTCTGCCTCAAGGCGGTCGCCGCGACGCTCCGGAACTCCGACGCGCTCGCCGGCGCCGCGATCGTCTTCGCCCCGTCCGGGCGCGTGCTCGACGGCCTCGACCGGCTCACGCTCGGCGCGATCGCCGCGCTCCGCCGCGAGGAGGGCGACGCGACACCGCATGCCGGGCAGCCCGTGATCGAAGTCTCGTGGCTCGCCCGCGACGGCATCCGCCCGATCGCCCTGCCGCTGCGACCCGGCGCCGCAGCCCGAATCATGCTCGCCGGCACCCTGGCCTCTCCCCAGGCCGAGTGCCTGTTGAGCTATGATCCGGGCCGGCTCGACGATGCCGCGGCCGCAGATTTCCTCCTCGCCTTCCGCGACTGGATGGAGATTCCGCTTCGCATGATCGCCTGACGCCGGGACGTGATGCGTTAGGGAGGGAGTACCGTGGCGATCGAAACCATCAGCGGCAAGCGGGCAACGGCCGAGGCGCTCACCGCCTATGTCGAGGCGCTGTTCGCGGCAGCCGGCGCCGATGCGCCGAGCGCGTCCGCCGTCGCCCGGGCGGTAGTCGACGCATCGGCCCGCGGGGTCGATACGCACGGCGTCCGCCTCGTCCCCTGGTACATCAAGATGGTCGAAGGCGGGCGGATCAACCGCACGCCGAACGTCGCCTTCGTCCAGAAGACACCGTCCGTCGGCCACGTCGATTCCGACGACGGTTTCGGCCATCGTGCGAGCTTCCTGGCGATCGAGGAAGGCTGCCGACTGGCGAAGGCGGCGGGCGTCGGGGTGGTGACGGTCGGCCGCTCGAGCCACCACGGCGCCACCGGCGTCTATACGCTCGCAGCGGCCCGGAGCGGCTTCGCGGCGATCGGCATGACCCATGCCGACCGCGCGGTCGTGCCCCACGGCGGCAGCCGCGCCTTCTACGGCACCAACCCGATCAGCTTCGCCGTGCCGGTGCCCGGCGCCGAGCCGATGCTCCTCGACATGGCGACGAGCAGCGTCCCCTTCAATCGCGTCCATCTCCGCCGCGCCACGGGAACGCCGCTGCCGCCCGAGGTCGCGGTGGATGCCGACGGCGAGACCACCGTCGATCCGTTCGCCGCGGCCGCGCTCCATCCGCTCGGCGGCACCGCCTTCGGCTACAAGGGCGCGGGCCTCGCGGCGATGGTCGACATCCTCTGCTCCGCCTTCACCGGGATGGCCCACGGCGCCACCCACGCGCCGCTCGGCGGACCCGACTACAGCGAGCCGATCCGGCTCGGCCATTTCTTCATGGTCTTCGACCCCGGCGCGTTCCAGGCATCCGACGCTTTCGGCGGCCGGGTCGCCGCCTTCCTCGACGACCTTCGCGCCGCGCCGGCGCTGCCGGGGGAACAGGTCATGGCGCCAGGCGATCCGGAGATCGCCGAGGCCGACGCCCGTCGCCGGCTGGGCATCCCGGTCGACATGGTGACCTGGCAGGGCTTGGCGGCCGCCGCCCGGCGCTATCGCGTGGACATCCCGGCGGCGCGCGACACGGCGGAGGATCCGGTGGCGGAGGAGACGGTGCCGTCATGAAGATCGACCTGGAGGGCCGCCGCGTCCTAACCATCGGCGAAAAGAGCGCCGTGGGCGCAGCCATCGCGGCGGCGATGACCGACAGCGGCGCCGTCGTCGAAGAACGGCCCTTCGGCGCTGCTCCGGGACTCGATTGCGCCGCGCCGGAAATCGCGACCGCAGCGGCGGAAGCCTACGTCAAGGATGCGGGAAAGCCCGATATCCTCGTCCTCATCAGCGACACCGCCGGCTTCCGCGACGGCGCGGCGGCGACCGCCGAGGAACTTGCGTGGTTCGTCCATGCGACGCGCGCCTTCGCACCCTTCGTCGGCCGCGTCATCAACGTCGTCTCGGTGGCGGGCCTCGTGCCGGTCAGGGACGCGATCGACCATTCGGCGCACCATGCGGCGCTTGCCTCGCTCACCCGCGGGCTCGCGATGGAGCTCGGGCCGGGCGTGCTCGTCAATGCGCTCGCGGTCGGCGCGATGGGCGAGGATGGCGGCCGCCTCGTCTCCCATTCATCGCTGAAGCGATCGGCGACGGCGGCCGAGATCGGGGTCGCGGCGCTGTTCCTTGCCGATCCGCGCAACACCTATACGACCGGCCACGTGATGGCGGTCGATGGCGGCTGGTCGATCGGCTATGCGCGCGACTTCTGAGACGGATCGGCCGCACACCGGAGGCGTCGATGGAAACTGACCTCACGGGCCGCGTCGCCCTCGTCACCGGCGCCGCCGGCGGAATCGGCCGGGCGACCGTCGCGCGCCTCGCCGCCTGCGGTGCGGCGATCGTCGTCGCCGACATCGATGCGGACGGCGCCGGCGAAGTCGCCGCCACCCTCCCCCGCTCGCTCGCGGCCACCGTCGACATCCGCGACGAGGCGGCCGTGGAGCAGACCGTGGCGGCGACGCTCGAGACGTTCGGCCGGCTCGACATCCTCGTCAACAATGCCGGCGTCAACACCTTCAAGGACCGAGTCGACATCGATGCTTTCCCGGCCGACGAGTGGCATCGGATCGTCGGCATCGATCTCGACGGGCTCTACCTGATGAGCCGCGCCGCCGCAAAGCCGATGATCGCGCAACGCGCGGGGCGGATCGTCAACGTCGCCTCGGTGGTCGGCGTCACCGCCATGCGACTCCAGAGCGCGTTCGTCGCGGCCAAGGCCGGCGTCATCCACCTCACCCGGTCGATGGCGCTCGAGCTCGGCCCCAAGGGCATCCTCGTCAACTCCATCGCCCCGGGCTCGGTGCTGACCGAAGGCACGCGCCAGCTCTTCTACGGCGAGGACGGATCGTTCCGCGCCCAGACGGCGAAGTTCATGAAGCACGTGCCGCTCGGGCGGCCGGCGACGACCGAGGAGATCGCCGAGGGCATCCTCTTCCTCTCGGCGCCGGAGAACTCGTACATGACCGGCCACCTCCTGATGGTCGACGGCGGGTGGACCGCCGGCTACATGTTCTGAGTGGCCGGTTCGGGCTGGCTTCGGTGAGGCCCGGAAGACGTGTCTCATTCAGGTGCATCCTTCGAGGCTCGGGCTCTCGCCCTCGCACCTCAGGATGGCGAGGTTGGTGTTCCGTCCAGGATTGCCGACGAGGAGCGCACCCATCTCCCTCATGCTGAGCAACCATTAGGGGGTTGCGGTTTGTTTTTGCCATGGGGTTCCCCTG
>JBIQKL010000197.1:0-3358 GCA_044506555.1 Hyphomicrobiales bacterium
TCGGCGAGGATCGCCGCGACGTTGGCGAAACAGATCTCCGTCTGCGCCTCGACGCCGGCCGGCACGCTGTCGTCGGGATTGGCGCCGAGCTGACCGGAGACGAAGACGAGCCGCGAGCCGGCCGCGACCTCGACGGCATGGCTGTAGCGGGCGAAGGGCGGGCGGATCGTGGCGGGGGTGAGCGGACGGCGCATGAACGAGAGGGTTAGGGACGACCGACCGCCATGGCAAGCGCCAAGGGGCCGTCGTGGCTCACGGTGCGGGAGCCGTGTCCGTGTCTCCACTGTCCGCCTCCAGCCATTCGTGGAACAGCTCATAGGCGACCGCGAGGATCACCGGCCCGAGGAACACGCCGATCAGGCCCCAGGCGAACAGGCCGCCAAGCACGCCGACGAAGATCAGGAGGCCGGGCAGGTGGGCGGCCCGGCCGGCAAGGATCGGGCGGGAGGCGTTCTCCATCCCGTAGACGGCGATCGCGCCCCAGGCGATCATGAAGATCGCCCAGCCCGGCTCGTTCTGCGCGAACAGCCAGATCGCCACCGGGATCCAGACCAGCGGCGCGCCGATCTGCACCAGCGCTGCGAAGAACGTCAGGCCGCCGAGCAGCGCCCAGGCGGGGACGCCGGCGAGCCAGTAGCCGAAGGCGGCGACCAGCGATTCGGCGACCGCGCTGCCGACGACGCCGCGGACCGTGCTGCGGGTGGTGTGCACGGCCCGGTCGAGCAGGTGGGTGGCGAAGGGTCCGCCGATCCGGTCGAAGAAGGAATCGGCGAAGCCGGTCAGCCGGGCGCGGTTGGCGAGGAACACGCCGGCGAGGATGACGGCGAAACCGATCTCGAACATGAAGACGCCGACGTTCTCGACCTCCTGCAGGCCCCAGACCAGCCAGCTCTCGATATCGTTCTTGAAGTGGGCGATGTAGGCGTTGATGTGCTGGGAGATCGCCTCCCAGTTGTCGCTGAGGAAGCCGCCGAGCGCCGGGATGTTGCGGATCGCCTGCGGTGCCTGCGAGAAGTCGTTGCCCGAGACCTGGTCGACCCAGGCGATGATGCCGGGGGTGTAGAGGATGATCGCCCGGGTCAGGGCGGCCGCCGGCAGGAGCAGGATCAGGAACAGGATCAGGCTGGTCAGGAACCCGGTCAGCCGCGGCCGGTTGGGCATCCGCTGGTCCATGAGGTCGTGGAGCGGCGCCGCGGTGACCGCCAGCACCACCGACCACAGGATCGCCGAGAAGAACGGCTTGAGCGTCAGCGCCGTGGCGACCACCAGGATGCCGAGGACGATGGCCGCCAGCACCCTGTTGATCGGGAACGTCCCCCGTCCGCCGCGCGTCGCTCTCAGCGCCATCCGCCCCTCCCCCTGGGCGCGATGCCGCGCCGCCCGGTCCAAGCAATAGCGAATCCGGCAGCGTTCCGGTATCTCTACTCGCCGGCGACCCGGAGCCGCGAGACCACCGTCATCCGGCCGGTGTCGAAGACGATGACGGTCGAGCCTGCCGCATCGTCGAACGTGAGCGCGACCCGCTCGCCGTCGAGCGACGTCGAGACCAGGCGCGCGTCAGGCGCGAGGCCGAGCGCGGTCCGGGTCACGGTGGGGATGGCGGCGCCCTCGACCACCGGCACCGGGGTCGCCGCCCCCTGGTACGTGAAGATGCGGTAGAGGATGGCCATGAACACGGCGAAGAGGCCGAGGCCGAGCGTCAGCCCGGAGATCATCATCAGCCGGCGGATCCGCTGCTGGACCTGCTGGATGGCCGGGTCGAGCGGCTTCTCGTCGTCTTTGTCGTAAGGATCGTCCATGGCGGAAGCCGCAGTCTCCCGGATCGAGGTCGTCGTCGGCGAAGGCGATGCCGGCTCGCGTCTCGACGCCTGGCTCGCCGGCGCCGTTCCCGAGCTCTCGCGGAGCCGCGCCAAGGCGCTGATTGTCGGCGGTTCGGTCGCGATCGGCGGCGCGACGATAGAGGAGCCGAAAAGGCCGGTCAAACCGGGCGAGACGGTCACCCTCGTCCTGCCGCCGCCGGTCCCGGCCGAACCCGAAGGCGAGGCGATCCCGCTCGACGTCGTCTACGAGGACGACGACCTGATCGTCATCGACAAGCCGGCGGGCCTGGTCGTCCACCCCGCCGCCGGCAACCAGACCGGCACGCTGGTCAACGCCCTCATCGCCCATTGCGGGGCGAGCCTCTCCGGCATCGGCGGCGTGATGCGGCCCGGCATCGTGCATCGCCTCGACAAGGACACCAGCGGGCTCCTGGTGGTGGCCAAGAACGACCGCGCCCATCAGGGACTCGCCGCCCAGTTCGCCGACCATGGCCGCACCGGACCGCTCGAGCGCGGTTATCTCGCCCTCGCCTGGGGCGTGCCCGACCGTCGGGAAGCGACCATCGACCTGCCGCTCGGCCGCTCGGTCCGCAACCGCGAGAAGATCGAGGTGAAGCGCGGCGACGGTGCCGGCCGCGAGGCGATCACCCATTACGGCGTGGCCGAAGCCTATGGCCCGCCCGGAAAGCCGCCGGTCGCCGCGCTGATCGAATGCCGGCTGGAGACCGGTCGGACCCACCAGATCCGCGTCCATCTCGCGGCGATCGGCCATCCGGTCATCGGCGACCGCACCTACGGCGCCGGCTTCGCCACCAAGGTCGCCCTCCTCCCCGAGCCGGCCCGGAGCCTGGCCACCGGCTTCCCGAGGCAAGCGCTGCACGCATACCTGCTCGGCTTCGAGCACCCGGCCAGCGGCGAGGAGATGCGCTTCGAAAGCCGGATTCCCGCCGATATGGGCGCGCTCGCCGAGGCGCTCCGCCGCCTGTGACCAATATTTGATCGCGCCGGCCGGAAAGGGGCCGTGTTTCCGGCGTTTTCATACCTATATATCCGATTTGCCCGTGGTCCCTTCCGGGGACGCGGTACCGCCGGCGCCGGGATGTTCCGGGCGGCGGGCGCAGAAAGGGGCGCTACCGATATGGCCCGCATGAGCCTACCCGCAATCGCGTCCGGCGAAGCCGGACTGTCTCATTATCTCGCGGAAATCCGCAAGTTTCCGATGCTCACGCCGGACGAGGAATACATGCTCGCCAAGGCGTACAAGGAGCACGGCGACCGCGATTCCGCGCACAAGCTCGTCACCAGCCACCTCCGGCTCGTGGCCAAGATCGCCATGGGCTATCGCGGCTACGGCCTGCCGATCGGCGAGGTGATCTCCGAGGGAAACGTCGGCCTGATGCAGGCCGTGAAGCGGTTCGAGCCCGAGAAGGGCTTCCGCCTCGCCACCTATGCCATGTGGTGGATCAAGGCCTCGATCCAGGAGTACATCCTGCGCTCGTGGAGCCTGGTCAAGATGGGCACGACCGCCAACCAGAAGC
>JBIQKL010000062.1:0-17706 GCA_044506555.1 Hyphomicrobiales bacterium
CCGCGACGTTCCGGGAGCGCATGCCGGAGATGCCGGCATGGCGACGTCCGTCGGAGGGGCGGACATGGGCGAAAATCGACGAGGGAGGTGACGATGAGTCTGACTTCAGTCCTGCGGGGCGCGGCGCTTTCGGCGGCCTTGCTCCTGCCGTTTGCGGCATCGGCCGAGACGCCGGTTCCGGCACCGGGCGAGAGTCCCAAGATCGACCAGATCAAGGAGCGGGGCGCGCTGCTTGCCGCGGCGATCGGCGAGTTCCCGTGGCTGCCCGAGAACACCACCGGCTCCGGTCCCCAGTTCTCCGGGCCGGCCTGGGTGCTCGCCGAGGAATACGCCGAGCGGCTCGGCGTGAAGCTCGAAGTGGTCCCGGTCAGCCATGAGACCAAGGTGCCGATCCTCGCCTCGGGCGGCGCGGACATCACGATCGCCCCGCTCGCGGTGACGCCGCAGCGCCAGGAGGTGGTGGACTTCGTCACCTATTCGCAATCGAGCCTCTGCCTGTTCGGCAAGGGCGACAACCCGAAGATCAAGGACCTCACGAGCGTCGACGACCTCAACGACGCGGACATCACCATCGCCTACTTCACCGGAACGCCGCCCGAGAGCTGGGCCCCGACCCGCTTCCCGGAGGCGCAGCTCCGCGGCGTCGCCGGCTCCGGCGCCAACGCACCGGTCGAGGAGATCATGGCGGGCCGGGCCGACATCGCCCCCATCGACTACGCCGCCTGGCCGACGCTGGCCAAGCAGGTGCCCGGCCTGATCTCCTTCCCATCGGGAGACGCCTGCCTCCAGAGCCAGGAGATGAAGACCGACATCGGCCTCGCCCTCGACAAGGGCGATCCGGCGTTCCTCGCCTGGCTCCAGGCCGTCCACGAGGAGGTCAAGGACCAGGTCACGGCCGAGGAAATCCGCATCCTCAAGGACTGATCGCCAACAGGCTGAACGGGGCGGGACATCCCCTGCCCCGTTCACATCGCCGGCGGAGTCGCACCCTTGGACATCAATTTCCAGCCGCTTCTCGACAGCTGGCTGTTCCTGCTCCGTGCGATCGGGACGACGGTCCTGCTCAGCATCCTCTCGATGCTGCTCGGCTTCGTGATCGGCGTCGTGGTCGGTGCGCTCCGCACCTATGGCGGCCGCATCCTCAACGCCCTTCTCGGCTTCTACGTCGACACCATGCGCGCGATCCCGCTGCTCGTGGTGCTGGTGTGGATCTTCTTCGCCTTCCCCATCCTGCTCGGGGTCACGGTCGATTCGATGACCGCCGCGGTCACGGCCCTCGGCCTCCATCTCGGCGCCTATGTCGCCGAGGCGATCCGCGCCGGCCTGACATCGGTCCGCCGCGGGCAGATGAATGCGGCGCTCGCCCTCGGCATGAGCCGGACCCAGGCGATCCGCACCATCATCCTGCCCCAGGCGCTGATCCGCATGCTGCCGCCGCTCGGCTCGCTCTTCACCATCGCCATCAAGGACAGCGCGATCGCTTCGGTGATCGCCGTGCCGGAATTGCTGCGCCAGTCGCAGACGCTGGCCGGCCAGACGTTCCGGCCGTTCGAGATCTACACCTCGGCGATGTTCGTCTACTTCCTGCTCTGCTACCCGGTGGCGCGCGGCACCGACGCCCTCTACCGGCGCCTGTCGCATCTCGGTTCGTCATGAACCTCCAGTGGGACGTCGTCTTCGACAACTGGCGCATCTTCGTCGACGGCGCGCTGATGACGATCTTCCTGACGGTCACGACGATGGTGCTCGCGATCCCCGGCGGGCTGCTGCTCGCGTTCCTCCGCCTCAGCCCGATCCGCGCGGTGAACCTCGGCGCCACCTGTTTCGTCGAGTTCTTCCGGGCGACGCCGCTCCTCCTCCAGATCTACTGGGTCTACTACGTCTTGCCGGCCGCCTTCGGCATCCAGCTCGACCAGATCACCACGGCCATCGTCGGCCTCACCTGCAACGTCTCGGCCTTCAACTCCGAGACCTTCCGCGCCGGCATCATGTCGATCCGCAAGGGACAGTGGAACGCCGGCCTCGCCCTCGGCATGTCGAAGGGGCAGGTGATGGGCCGCATCGTCCTGCCCCAGGCGGTCATGCGCGTGCTGCCGGCCCTCGCCTCGACCTGGGTCTCGCTGTTCAAGGACACCTCGCTGGTGGCGATCATCTCGGTGCCGGAGCTCTCCTACGTCTCGCTCAAGCTTCGCGCCGAAACCTACCGGATCCTCGAAGTGCTGACGGCGGTCGCCGTCATCTACTGGCTGCTCGGCTACCCGCAGGCCAAGCTCGTCGACTGGATCCATCGGCGCTGGAAGGTGGTGGAATGACATCGGAAGCCGCGATCCTCTCGGCAAAGGACGTCCGCAAGCGCTACGGCGAGATCGTCGCGCTCGACGGCGTGAGCATCGACGTGCGGCGCGGCGAGGTGGTCTGCCTGATCGGGCCGAGCGGCTCGGGGAAGTCGACGCTGCTCCGCTGCCTCAACGCGCTCGAGCCGATCGACGGCGGCACCGTCGCCTTCGAAGGACGCGACATCCACGCCACGGCCGACGACGCCCGGCGCGCCCGGCAGCGGATGGGCATGGTCTTCCAGAACTTCGAGCTCTTCCCGCACCTGACCGTGCTCAGGAACCTGACGATCGGCCCGACCACGGTCTCGGGGCTTGCCGCCGCGCCCGCCGAGGAGCGCGCCCGCATATTGCTGCGCAAGGTCGGGCTGGCGGACAAGGCGGCCGTCCACCCGGCCGCCCTCTCCGGCGGTCAGCAGCAGCGCGTGGCGATCGCCCGGGCGCTCGCCATGGAGCCGGCGCTGATGCTGTTCGACGAGCCGACCTCGGCTCTCGATCCCGAGACCATCGGTGAGGTGCTCGCGGTGATGAAGGGCCTGGCGGACGAGGGCATGACCATGGTCGTGGTCACCCACGAGATGGACTTCGCCCGCCGTGTCGCCGACCGCGTCATCGTCTTCGACCACGGCAGGATCATCGAGGTCGGGCCGCCGCAGCAGATCTTCGAGGCGCCCCACGCCACCCGCACCCGTGACTTCCTCAGCCATCTCGGCTGGCACGGCGAGAGCATCGACATCGCCATCAAGGAGCAGAAATGAACGACTTCGTCATCGATCGGGCCGAGGTGTTCGTCGTCGGGCCCGAGACCGAGCGCTACGTCTGGGCCGAGGGCATGAGCGAACAGTTCATGACCAACATCGTGATCCGGCTCACGACCAGGGGGGGCGCCGAGGGCATCGCCGGCGCGGCGATGATCAACCCGCATGACTTCGACCGCTCGGTCGGCGAGACGCTCCGCTTCCTGCTCCCCGACCTCATCGGCCGAAACGCGATGGAGCGCGAGACGATCTGGAACGATCTCCGCGACCGCGGCACGCCCACCGTGCCGCAGGCCCTGTCGCTGATCGACATCGCGCTGTGGGACATGGCGGCGAAGACCGCCGGCATGCCGCTCTACCAGTTCCTCGGCGGGGCCCGGTCGAAGATCCTCTCCTATGCCTCGACTCCCGGCTTGCCCTCGGTGGAGGCCTATGTCGACTACGTCGAGCGTTGCGTGAGCGAGGGCTACAAGGCGGTCAAGTTCCACTGCTGGTGCATCCCCGAGCGCGACCTGCCGATGTGCGAGACGCTCAGCCGCCACTTCGCCGGCCGCGGCATCGACTTCATGCTCGACGTCGAGCAGCGCTACGACTTCCGTTCCGCCCTCGAGGTCGGCAAGCGGATCGGCGAGATGGGCTTCGGCTGGTTCGAGGCGCCGCTTCCGGACTTCGACGCGGAAGGCTACCGGCGGCTGACCCGCGACACCGGCGTCCCGATCATCCCTGCCGGCAATTCGTGGCTCAACCTCCAGCAGATCGAGCAGGCGCTGCAACGGGAGCTGTGGAGCGCGGCGCGGGTCGACGCCACGATCTGCGGCGGCATCACGCCGATCCGCAAGATCATGGCGCTGGCCGAGGCGCACACGATGAACGTCGAGGTCCAGTGCTGGGGCTACACCCTCACCCAGGCGGCGAACCTCCACGTCATGCTCGCCTTCCGGAACTGCACCTATTTCGAGCAACCGCCCTACGAGGCCTTCGAGTACGGCTCGCACGACGTGATCCGCACCGACGGCGAGGGCTATGTCCACGCGCCGCCGGGCGACGGCCTCGGCATCGCCGTCGACTGGCCGGCGATCGAAGCCGCCTCGATCCTCAAGTACGAGGTGCGATGAAGGCCGGAGCGCGCGAACGGGCGGGGCAGGCGAAAAGCGGTACCGTGGTCCGGCGGGTGCATGCTAGGGCACCGCGCGCCCTGTCCAGCAATCCGTCTCCCTCGGTCCCCGTGAACGCCCTCTACGAGAACGCCGGCTACCCCGCCAATTCGGTGCACGGGCGCATCGTGCACCGGATCGGCGCCGACATCGTCGCGGGGCGCGTCCAGCCGGGCGAGCGGCTGCCGCGCGAAGCGGAGCTGATGGCGGAGTTCGGAGCGAGCCGGAGCGCGGTCCGCGACGCCGTGAAGGTGCTCGCCTCCAAGGGGCTCGTGAAGACCCGTCAACGGGGCGGCACCCAGGTGTGCGAGCCGCAGCGCTGGAACGCCTTCGACGTCGACATCCTGGCCTGGCGGTTCGCGGCGGGCATCGACCTCCGCTTCGTGCAGGACCTGGTCGAGCTGCGGCTCGCGACGGAGCCGTTCGCGGCGCGGCTCGCCGCGATCCGCGCCGAGGGCGAGGACATCGCCAGGATCGCGGCGGCGCTCGAGCGCATGAGGGCGAACAGCGCCGACTGGTCCGCCTACGCGGTGGCCGACGGCGGCTTCCACATGGCGGTCTTCGCGGCGTCCCACAATCCGTTCTTCCTGCAACTCGGGACCGTCGTCCACGACGTGCTGGCGGCAACCTTCAATGCCGAGCAGGCCTTCGCGAACCGGGGCGCCGCCGAGATGAGGCGGGTGGTCGCGGAAGACATCGCCGTCCACGCGAGCCTGTTCGAGGCGATCGCCCAGAAGGACCCGGCCAGGGCCGAGGAGCACATCCGGGCGATCATCACCTTCGCCCGCGCCAATCTCAGGCGCGCCGTCGCCGGCTCGTAGACGGCGGCCCCCTATAGAGCCAGCGCCGCATCATCCACATCGTTCGGCGACGCAATTTCAGGCGGTCAGCCTGAGATACAACAGCGGCAGCCGGTCCGGCAGGCGTTCGATGCGATCGATCAGTGCCACGCTGCGGCGCCCGAATATCCGGTCCAGGTAGGTGTCCCCGCCGGAATCGAGGCCCACGCAGAAGGTGTCGATGCCGGCATGGCCGAGCCCCATCACCGCGCGGCGGGCGTCCTCGACGAGGTAGGCGGCATCGTCCACGTCGACGTCCGACGGCTCGCCGTCGGTGACCACGAGCAGGAGCCGGCGGTAGGTGAGCTGGCGGGCGAGGTCGGCGCCGGCGTGGCGCATCGCCGCGCCGAGCCGTGTCGAGAGGCCGCTCCCGAGGCCGGCAAGGTGCGACTTCGCGAGCGCATCGTAGGGCGCGCGGAAGTCCTTGATCCGCATGTAGCGCACGTCGTCGCGACGGTTTGAGCAGAACGCCGCGATGGCGAAGGGGTCGTTCAGCTCCGACATCGCGTGGGCGAGGAGCGCCGTCGCCTGCCGCTCGACGTCGAGGACGGAGCGAGTCGAGCCGACGACCTTCTCGCGGGTCGATTCGGAGACGTCGAGGAGGACGAGGACCGACAGATCCCGGCTGCGCCGCGCGTAGCGGCCGTGGATCCGCGGGTCGGGCACGAGGCCTGCCCGCCGGGCGACGGCCGCATCGATACAGGCGTCGATGTCGAGGAACTCGCCTTCCGGCTGGCGGCGCAGGCGCTGGGCACGGCTGACACGGGCGGACCGGATGATCGAGGTGAGGCGGTTGACGAGATCCGCGCGCTCCTCGAGCAGGCGGTCGACGGTCGCGGCCGACCCGCGCCACGGCTGGTATTCGGCGATCGTCGTCCACTCGGGCTGGTCCCGCCCGGCGACATGGTCGTACTCGGGATAGCGGGCGACGGGCACGCCGTCGACCGCCGCTTCCCGCGTGCGCGCGCGGTTGGTTCCCTCATCGACGCGCTCCTCCTCCTCGCGCTGGCGGTCCGGCGGCGTGTCGTCATCGCGGGTGTCGAAGCGGACCGAGTCGAGCAGTTGCTCGGCTTCGAGCGCGTTCGGGGGGACGTCGTCCGGAAGGTCCCAAAGGCCGAGATTGTCGTCGCGATAGGGCGGCTCGACGACATAGGTCCGCGCGTTGAACTGGACGCGCATCTGGCCGAGGTCGTTGCCGAGAAGGTTGCCGATCCGCCGGCTGAGCTGCTGGTCCTCGAAGTCGTTCTCTATGGCGAAGAACATCGCCCTCGCCTTGCCGACCCAGGCGTCGGGATCATGGAAGTCCGGGTCGATCAGCGACCGCGCCAGCCGGGCGAGGAGCGTCGGCGCGCTCCGCGAGCCGGACGGCTGGGCGATATGCAAGGGCAGCCAGAGCCGCCGGAGGCCCGGGAACTGCCGCATGGCGAGATGCTCGACCCGGGCGTCCTCGATCAGCGACACCAGGGCCACCTGGACCGGCTTCAGGCCCCCCAGCGGGAACTTCTCCCGCGTGTATCGGTAGTGGGCGCCGATGTGGGCGACCGCGGCGCGGTAGAGGTCCTCGGCCTTGTCGCCACGGAAGCCGAGATATGCCGACGGCAGCCGGACGACGCCGCCGCCGAAGCCGGGGCGACGCTTCGCATGTTCCGGAGCGCCGACGGGCGGCTCGCGGAGCGGGACATGGATGCCCCACAGCGCGCCGAGGAAATGCTTCAGCCGGACCTCGAGGTCGAGGAAACCCACGGTGCCGGACTCCCGGTGCAGCCACCGCTCGGCCTCGGGGTCCTCGAAGACGAAGTAGCGCTGCCGCCGCTCCGCGTCGCCGCCCGCGATGCGAAGACCTGCGAGCACCCACGAGTCGAACCCGGCGGCATTGAGGTGGCCAAGGAGGAACGCGGTCCGCTCGAGGACCGCGGCCGCCGATTCCGGCGCGACCGCGGCGAGCCGCTCCATGAGGCCGAGCCACGAGCGCATGCGCGGCTCGTCGGTCAGCCGGCCCGCTGCGATGGCCGCGGCCTCCGGCAGGAGCGTCGCGGCGTGCCGGCCGGCCTTGATCGCCATCGCCGACACCGTGTCGGCCATCTCGATCGCGACGCCCGGCGACACGGCGCGGGCGATCGCCGGGGCATGCCGGATGTAGGAGCGCGGCACCGAGTCGCCGTAGCCCGCATGAACCAGCCGCGCGCAGGCCCGCAGCCACGGCGCGACGAACTCGTCCGGAAAGGAATCGCGGGCGCCGCTCCGCAGGAGCTCCTCCGCGAAATCGGTGTCCGCGGTCGTGCCGGCCGGCCGGGGGAAGGGCGCGACGACCACCCGCGACCCCCCTCAGGCGCAGGCGGCGATCGCCGCGCTCAGGGCACTGCGGATGTCCGGATCGTCGGTGATCGGGAGCACGATCGCGACCTCGCAGGCCTCGGAAAGCGGGATGCCCTTGCTCATCAGCTGGCCGGCATGGATCAGCATCCGGGTCGAGGCCCCCTCGTCGAGGCCATGGCCCTTGAGGTTCCGCGAGCGGCCGGCGATCGTCACCAGCGTGTCGGCGGCCTTGCGCGCGACGTGGCCCTCGCGGGCCACGATCTCCGCCTCGATGTCGGCGGAAGGATAGCCGAAGCCGATCGCGGCGAAACGCTGCTTCGTCGATTCCTTCAGGTCCTTGAGGACGCTCTGGTAGCCGGGGTTGTAGGAGATCACGAGCTGGAAATCGGGATGCGCGGTCAGGATCTCGTTCTTCTTCTCGATCGCGAGGATGCGCCTGTCGTCGGTCAGGGAATGAATGACGACGGTGGTGTCCTGGCGCGCCTCGACGATCTCGTCGAGATAGCAGATCGCTCCGAGCCGCACCGCAAGCGTCAGCGGCCCGTCGTGCCAGACCGTGCCTTGCGCGTCGAGGAGATAGCGACCGACCAGATCGGAGGCCGTCATGTCCTCGTGGCAGGAGACGGTGATCAGCGGGCGGTCGAGCTTCCAGGCCATGTGCTCGATGAAGCGGGTCTTGCCGCAGCCGGTCGGCCCCTTGAGCATGATCGGCATGCGGGCCTCGTAGGCGGCCGCGAAGAGCGCCACCTCGTTGCCGACCTGCCGGTAGTACGGCTCCGAGGCGATCCGGAACCCGTCCAGGGCCGCGGTTTCGGCCGCGACGGCCGACATGGCTTCCGGGATTGCGGCTGACGCGGAACCGCCGCTGCTCTTCGGCATCGTCTTCTCGCCTGCTCAAAGGAGGGAGCTGCAGGACACTCCGGGCGGCGGGGCATCCCCCGTCGCGCAGGTGTGGCGGACGGCAGAAGGGCACGGCCGCACGGCCATGCCTCTGCCGGGGCCGTCAGCGGTGGGCCGCGACCTTGTTGGGAATGCCTTCGATCGGGCATTCCTCGGTACCGACGGTGCTCCTGGTCAGCGCCTCGACCATCTCGCGCGTGCCCTCCGGATCGTTCACCCACTTGCTGTAGAAGTCGTACGGGCAGGCGGCGACGCCGCGGTCCCCCTCGCCGGAATTGATGACTCCGGTATAGCCGCGATGAAGCAGCTTGAAGAGGTGGTTGTTCGACTGGCTGTTCCGGCGCGCGTCGCGGATCGTGGAGACCGAAAGCTGGGCATATTGGATGCCCATCTCCTCCTCGCCGCATTCGCCGAGGGTGCGGCCGTCGAAGCCGATGATCGCCGAGTGGCCGAAATAGGAGTAGACGCCGTCGAAGCCGGCCGCATTGGCGACTGCCACATAGGTATTGTTGGCCCAGGCCATGGCCTTGGCCATCAGCACTTGCTGCTCCTTTGCCGGATACATGTAGCCCTGGCAGCGGACGATGAGCTCGGCGCCCTTCATGGCGCAGTCGCGCCAGATCTCCGGGTAGTTGCCGTCGTCGCAGATGATCAGGCTGACCTTCATCCCCTTCGGGCCTTCCGAGACGTAGGTGCAGTTGCCCGGATACCAGCCCTCGATCGGCACCCAGGGCATGATCTTCCTGTACTTCTGGACGATCTCGCCCTTGTCGTTCATCAGGATGAGCGTGTTGTAGGGCGCCTTGTTGGGGTGGTCCTCGTGCCGCTCGCCGGTGAGCGAGAAGACGCCCCACGTCCGCGCATTGCGGCAGGCCTCGGCGAAGATCCGGGTCTCCTCCCCCGGCACCATCGAGGCGGTCTCGTACATCTCCTTCTCGTCGTACATGATGCCGTGGGTGCTGTATTCGGGGAAGATCACCAGATCCATTCCCGGCAGCCCGACCTTCATCCCCTCGATCATCTTGGCGATGTTGCGCGCATTGGCGAGGACTTCATCCCTGGTGTGGAGCCGCGGCATCTTGTAGTTGACGACCGCAACGCCGACCGTGTCGTTGCTGCTCGAAATGTCGCCGTGATACATTTACTCCTCCTTTTCCTGGTTTCTCTCCGGGGGCCGTCCGTCTAGACGACCAAGTGCCGGTGAATGAGATCGTCGCTCAGTTCGTCCACCTTTCCCTGGGCGGCCACGCCGCCGCGGTTCATGACGGCGAAGTGCTTCGAGGCCCGGCGCGCGAACGCGAGGTTCTGCTCGACCAGGATGATGGTGAGGCCGTGCTTGCGGTTGAGGTCGATGAGGACCTCCTCGATCTTCTCGACGAGGTTCGGCTGGATGCCCTCGGTCGGCTCGTCGAGAAGCATCACCTTGGGTTCGGTGAGGAGTGCGCGGGCGAGCGCCAGCTGCTGCTGCTGGCCCCCCGACAGGTTGCCGCCGCGGCGGTTCAGGAACTCCTTGAGAACCGGGAAGAGCTCGAACACCCATTCGTTGATGCGGCCGACATTGCCGGTCGTGGCGAAGGTGCCGACCATGAGGTTCTCGCGGACCGTGAAGCCCGGCAGGATGCCGCGGCCCTGCGGCACGTAGCCGACGCCGGCCAGCGCCCGGAGGTGGGTCGGCTTGTCGTTGAGCTCGACGCCGTTGAGCTTGATGCTGCCGGCGGTGCGCGTCATCAGCCCCAGGATGGTGCGGAGCAGCGTGGTCTTCCCGGCTCCGTTGCGGCCGAGGACGCTCAGGAAATCGCCGTTGCCGACCCGCATCGACACCGACTGGAGGGCACGGCTGGCGCCGTAGAAGCCGTCGAGGTTGCTGAGCTCAAGCACGGCCGATGCCTCCCGACCCGAGATAGGCGTCCCGCACGGCCTGGTCCTGCTCGATCTCGGCGATCGAGCCCTCGGCGAGCAGCGTGCCCTGGTGCATGACCGAGATCGTCTCGGCGATGTCGCGCACGAACCCCATGTCGTGCTCGACGACGATCAGCGTGTGCTGGCCGCGAAGGCGGTCGAACAGCCGCGCAGTCTTCTGGGTCTCCTGCATGGTCATGCCCGCCGTCGGCTCGTCCATCAGGATGAGCTGCGGGTCCTGCGCCATCAGGAGCGCGATCTCGAGCCACTGGGTCTGCCCGTGCGAAAGATGGATCGCAGGCGTGTCGAGATAGGCCTCGAGGCCGACCGTCTCTGCGAGCCGCTCCGCCTCCTCGCCGCCGCCCTCGCCGAAACGGACGAGGTTGTGGAGGACGCCGGGCCGGCGCGACCGTCCGATGGCGAGGTTCTCCCGCACCGTGAGTTCGCGAAAGACGCTCGGCACCTGGAACTTGCGGCCGATCCCGATCCTGGCGATCCGGTACTCCTTCATGCGATGGATCGGGACGCCGCAGAAGCGGACCGCCCCCTCGGAGAGGCGGACCTTGCCGCAGATCAGGTCGAGCGCGGTGGTCTTGCCGGCGCCGTTCGGCCCGATCAGGCAGCGGAGCTCGCCCTTCCGGACGCTGAAGTCGAGGTGCGAGACGGCGACGAAGCCGCTGAACGTCACGGTCACGTCGTCGAGGACGATCAGGGACTCGGCCGGCGCGCTCATGTGATGCTCCCGATGCGCCCGGACGTCTCGGCCGGGGGCCGGATCTCCCCCTCCTCGGCCCTTCGGCGTTCCGGCCGCTCGAAGCGGCGGGCGATCATCTCCGCCGCGCCGGCGATGCCCTTCGGCAGAAACAGGACGACGAGGACGAACAGCGCCCCCATGATGAGGGTCCAGGTCTCGAGGAAGGCCTCGGATTCCGACAATGCGCCCTGTACGCCCGTGACCAGCAGGGCGCCGACCATCGCGCCGAGCAGGCTCTGGCGGCCGCCGACCGCCACCCAGATCACCACGGAGAGGCTGAGCGGCACGCCGAGGAAGGTCGGCGAGGCGAACTCCATCACGACCGTGTAGAGCATGCCCGCGAGGCCGGCGATCGCCGCCGAGGCGGAGAACACGAAGATCTTGTAGGCGCCGACGTCGTAGCCGAAGAAGCGGACCCGGTCCTCATGGTCGCGGATCGCCTGGAGCACGAGCCCGGTCTTGCTCCTCGTGATCGCGAGGGCGAGGAACAGGGTGACGGTCAGGCAGATGGCGATCAGGTAGTAGGAGGAGGACCCGTAGGCGTCGAACTCGAAACCGAAGATCTCGAGCTGGGCGAGGTCGGTGATGCCGTTGAAGCCGCCGGTATAGGCCTGCTGATCGATGATCAGCAGGTTGACCACCACCATCGCCGCAAGCGTGATGATCGCCGCGTAGACCCCGGTCACCCGCCCCCGGAAGATGAACCAGCCGAGCGCCGCCGCGAAGACGACCGGCACCATGATGCCGGCGACCAGACCGAAGGTGAGCGACTGGAACGGCACCCAGAACCACGGCAGCTCGGTGACGTTGTTCCACACCATGAAGTCGGGCAGGCCGTCGCTGCCGGTATGGACCGGCACGGTCTTCAGCTTCAGCGCCATCGCCATGCAATAGGAGCCGAGGCCGAAGGTGGTGGCCTGGCCGAGGTTGAGGATGCCGGCATAGCCCCAGGACAGGCTGAGGGCGATCGCCAGGATCCCGAAGACCAGGTAGCGCGAGTACTTGTTGAGGAGGAACGCGTCGTCCATGAACACCGGGACGAGGAGGATGACCAGGCACACCGCCCCGTAGGTGAGGAACTGGACTGCGGTCTTGCGAGACACCGGAGGCTTCCTCTTCAGCGGATCGGCCGGAGGCGGATCATGCCCGCACCCGCGAGGCGAACAGGCCCTGCGGCCGGAACCGGATGAGAACGACGATCGCGAGCAGGACGAGTGCCTTGGCGATGGTGTCGTTGCTGTAGAAGGCGATGAAGCCGCTGAGCTCGCCGAGGATGCCCGAGGCCCCGAGCGTGCCGAGGAGGCTCTGCACGCCGCCCATCACCACCACCATGAAGGCGTCGACGACATAGGTCGTCCCCATCTCCGGCGAGACGCTCTTGAGCGGCGAGACGAGGGCGCCGGCGATGCCCGCGATGCCGGCGCCGTAGGCGAAGGTCATGCGGTAGACGCGGCCGGAATTGATGCCGAAGGCGCTGGCGACGGCGCGGTTCTGGGTGATCGCGCGCACCTTGAGGCCGAAGCGGGTGCGCTGGAACAGGTACCAGGTGACCGCGAAGAGGACGAGCGACAGGACCAGGATGAAGACGCGATAGGCCGATTCGCCGATGCCGAAGATCGAGATGCTGCTGCTGAGCGAGGCCGGCATCTCGACATAGCGCAGTTCGCCGCCGACCATGAGGCGCACGGCCTGCTGGATCATCACCCCGATGCCCCAGGTGGCGAGGATGGTGTCGAGCGGCCGTTCATAGAGGTGGCGTATGACCACGACCTCGATGATCCATCCGACCATCGCCAGCAGGATGAAGATCGGCACGATGCTGACCAGGAGGCCCATGCCGAGATAGGTCTGCAGCGCCCAGGCGCAGTAGGCGCCGAGCATGACGAACTCGCCATGCGCGAGGTTGATGACCCCGGTCACCCCGTAGATGATCGCGAGGCCGAGCGCGATCAGCATCAGGATGGAAGCGATGCTGAGTCCGGTGATGAGCTGGGATGCGACGATGTCCATCGGAGCGGATCCTGGGGCAGGCCGTCGGCCGGCGGGATGCTCCCGCCGGCCGGCGTCGCGCGATCAGACCTCCTTGAGGCCGTCGGCGGTGCAGGTCTGGTTGGGATAGGCCTTGTACGGAACCGGCTCGAGCCACTCGGCGGACTGCTTGAGGATCTGGAACTGGCCGTCCGATTGGGCCTGGCCGATCTTCGGCCACAGCCAGGTGTGGAGATTCTCCGGCTCGATCCTCACCTTGCCCTGGGGAGCGATCATCTCCTGGCCCTTCACCGCCTCGCGGATGGTGTTCGGATCGATGTCGCTCGCCGCGAGCTGCTCGACCGCCTGCTTGAACAGGTAGATCTGGAAGTAGGACGGCTCGGAGACGAAGTGCGTGACCTTGTCGGCGCCCCAGCGCGCCCGATACGCATCGACGAACTTGTGGTTCTCGGGCGAATCCCACACCATGAAGTACGGCGCCGAAGTGAAGTGGCCGGCGGCGGCATCGCCGCCCATGGCCGCCACCTCGTTCTCCGACGTGGTGAGGCTCGCCATCGGCATCGTCTCGGGGTCGAGCCCGGCGGCGCGGTACTGCCGGTGCAGGGCGACCACGGAATCGCCGACCACGGTCGAGAAGATCACGTTCGGCTTCTCGGCCCGGAGCTTGTTGATCACCGAGGAGAACTCGGAATGGCCGAGCGGCACGTATTCCTCGGCGACGACTTCCGCGCCGAGGTCGGCGAGGAGCTTCTTGACGTAGTTGTTCTCTTCCTTCGGGTAGATGTAGTTGGAGCCGATCAGGTACCAGCGCTTGCCGAACTTCTCGACGAGCCAGGGGACGAAATCGTCCTGCTGCTGGTTGGGCACCGCGCCGGTGTAGATGACGTTCTTCGAGCATTCGCGGCCCTCGTAGAGGGTCGGATACCAGTAGAGGTTGTTCTGCTTCTCGAAGACCGGGAGCACGGCCTTGCGGCTCGCGGACGTGTAGGAGCCGAACACCGAGACGACCTTGTCGGAGAGGACGAGCTTCCGCGCCTTCTCGGCGAAGGTGGCGGGATCGGATGCGGGATCCTCGACCACGGGCACGATCTGCATGCCGTTGACGCCGCCGGCGGCGTTGATCTCTTCGATGGCGAGGAGCGTCGCCTTGTTCAGCGACTCCTCGATGATGGCGGTGGTACCGGTGAGCGAGAACAGCACGCCCACCTTGATCTCGCCGTCGGCGGCACGAGCGAGCGAGCTGTCCTTGATCCAGATATGCGGGAACAGGCCGGTGGCGAAAACGCCGGTGGCGGCGGCCGACTTCAGGAAATCGCGTCTTTTCATGACTTGTCTCTCCCCATGAATGCACCAAGCCCGCCGCACGTTCGCAGTGAGCGAAGCCCGGCGGCGGGCACCTCTTCCTGATGATTTTTTTCAACCCGCAACGTTGCGGTTCGAATTCAATGCGCGACGCTGTCGCCCAGCGTGTGCAGCGCCGTCGAGCCCCTCGTCGGGGGTCTGCGGTCCATGCAGGCCGGTCGCGTTCCGGTCGACGCTGCACGGACGAGAAACAAAAACCCCCAAGCCTGTCGCTCTCACGACAAACAAGGGGGCCACAGCGCCTCGATTTTCACCGGCAACGCTGCCGGGCGGGAAGATGCTTCCCGATGCTTCAAACGTAACTGAGCAGTTCCTGCGAGTCAATTATCGCCGTCGACAAAGCACCGATCGATACGCGCTTCGCCATCGCCTGGAGGCGAAGGAAGTGATAGGCCTCGTCCTCGCTGAGGCCGCGCTGCTTCATCAGGATCGCCTTGGCGCGCTCGACCGCCCGCATCGTGCGCAGGTTCTCGTCGAGCTTCTCGATGCGCGCGTTGAGCCGGCGCTCGTAGCTGAAATGGTCCCGCGCCATCATCAGGCTGACCTCGACCGCGGCATCGCTCGCCGGCAGGTGGATGATCGAGTGCGGCGCGCAGTTCCGCAGGACCTTCATGTCGACCCGGCCGGCATGCGGCAGGATCACGGTCAACGCCGCGCTGGCCATTCCCGGCAGCCAGGGAAGGCGCTGCGGCAGGTCGGGCAGGAGGACGCTGAAGACGCAATCGAAGTCGACGGGAATCTGCTCGGGTGCCGGCCAGATGCCGGTCACCGCGGCCCGCGTCCGCTGGAGGAGGCGGATCAGGCGCTCGCCGTCGGGATCGCGCGGGCAGACGACGCCGATCCTGAGGTCGCCGAAGCGGCCCTGGGACGGGGCCGGTCCCGAGCGTCCCGCGTCCCGCGTTCTACCGGTAGCACCACCCGATCCGATCATCGTTCAAGGCCACCCCGATCCTGCCCGGCCATGCCGGGGCGTTTCCGACCACCGTCTCCTCAGCCCACCGCGGCGACGCTGCGGCTGTAGCCGATCATGTACGGATCGGCCGAGACCCGCGCCGGCGACTCGTAGAGGAGGTCGAATCGACCGCGCGGATTGACCCGACCGATCCTCGTCCAGAGATCGGCGTGGCCGCATACGGGATTGATCGCGATGTCGCCCTGCGGCGCGCCGAATTCGCAACCGAGCACCGTCGCCCGGAGGATGTCGGTGTCGAGCGAATTGACCCGCTCCACCGCCTTGGCGAAAACATGAACCTGGAAATACGCGGCTTCCAGGCAGGTATTGGTCGGCTGGTCGTCGCCATAGCGCTTCTTGTAGCGCCTCTCGAATGACGAACCGCGGTCGCCTCCGATGCCCTCGAAATAGGGCGCCGCGGTGATGTGGCCGGCGCCGACGTCGAACCCCATGGCGGCTATCTCGGCCTCGCTGGTGGTGAGGCTGGCGATCGGCATGACCCGAGCGTCGAAGCCGCTGTCCATGTAGCTCTGGTAGAGGTGGATGGTCGCCTCGCCGACCACGGTCGAGAAGATGACGTCGGGCTGCAGGTCCCGGATCTCCCGCATGACCGGCATGAAGTCCGGGCTCCTCGCATTCATCCCGACGTAGCGCGTGCCGACCACCTCGCCGCCGCTGTGGCGGACGAGCTCGCGCATGATGCGGTTGGATTCCCGCGGGAAGATGTAGTCCGACCCGATGAAATAGAAGCGGCGGCCGAAGGCATCCATGAGATAGCGGCAGAGCGCGATGCTGTTCTGGTTGGGGGCCGCGCCGGTGTAGATGACGTTGCGCGAGAACTCGAAGCCTTCGTAGATGGTCGGGTACCACAAGAGGCCGTTGAGGCGCTCGACGACGGGCAGCACGGCCTTCCGGCTGGTCGAGGTGTAGCACCCGAAGATCGCGGTCACGCCGTCTTCCACCATCAGCCGCTTGGCCAGGCGGCCGAACTGCTGCGCATCGGAGGCGGGATCGTAGATGATCGGTTCGATGGGGCAGCCATTGATGCCGCCGTTGTCGTTGATTTCGTCGATCGCGATGAGCGTTCCGCGGAGCTGCGTCTCCTCGATCACGGCCATGAAGCCGGATTGCGAGAAGAGCACACCGACCTTCCACGGCTCCTTGCCGGCGTGGGGGCTCACGTGAAGGCGTCTCCCTTCTGAAGCCACGCGCTGAATCTGCCGCCGCCAGCCGACCAGAGGCACGCTCCCGGATCGGTCGAAAACGATACTCATTGTGTTGTTCGCGAGTCAAAGAAAACCCTGCAGCATCGCAGACCTTTCTTTCGTCGAACGTCCAATGCCCTCACTTGTCCTGGAGTGTCGATGACGCACATCTGCGGACCCTCCATCTGACCTTCGGGCACGATGCCGCCCATTGTCCATTTTGCGCGCAAGATCAGAACAGACGCCGCCTCTCGGGAATCACTACTTGGACACGCCGTGCCGGCACGGGACGTCTGCCCGAATCGACTTGCCATCTTTGCAGCCGGCCGAGGACATGGACATGCAATCGCCGTGCCGGTGTCCCGCGATCCTTCTACGGGGGATCGGAAGAAGCACCAATCAGAGGAAGCTCTGCGGATCGATGTCGACCTGGACCCGCACGCCGCCGCGCGGCGGCGGCGCCGCGTCGAGCCAGGCCCGCAGATAGGCCTGGATGTCGGCAGTGCGGGGCGCATGGACCAGCAGCCGGAAGCGGTGCCGTCCGCGCACCACGGCGAGCGGCGCCTCGGCCGGGCCGAGCACGCCGATCCGCTCGGCGCGCGGCTCGGCACGACGGAATGCGTTCGCGTAGCCGTGGGCCGAGGCGCGGTCCGGCCCGGAGACGACGATGCCCGCAAGGCGCCCGAAGGGCGGCAGGCCGGCCTCGCGGCGGGCGGCGATCTCGCTCGCATAGAACGCCTCGCGGTCGCCGGAGACGATGGCGCGGATCACCGGGTTCTCCGGCGCAAAGGTCTGGACCAGCGCCCGGCTCGTTCCCCCCGCACGACCGGCGCGGCCGGTGACCTGCGAGAGGAGCTGGAACGTGCGCTCGGCGGCGCGCATGTCGCCGAAGGCGAGCCCGAGGTCGCCGTCGACCACGCCGACCAGCGTCAGGTAGGGGAAGTTGTGGCCCTTGGCGACGAGCTGGGTGCCGATGACGATGTCGGCCTGGCCGCGTTCGATCGCGGCGAGTTCTTGCCGGAGCCGCTCGACCCCGCCGATGAGGTCGCTCGAGAGGAGGACGACGCGCGCATCCGGCCAGCGCGCCGCCACCTCCTCCGCCAGCCGCTCGACGCCGGGCCCGACCGCGACCAGGCTCTCGGCGTCGCCGCAATTGGGGCAGTGGTCCGGCCGCTTCTCGGCGTGACCGCAATGGTGGCAGAGGAGCACGCCGCGGAACCGGTGCTCGACCAGCCAGGTCGAGCA
>JBIQKL010000062.1:17806-20737 GCA_044506555.1 Hyphomicrobiales bacterium
CGCGCTCCTCCTGCTTGTAGGCGAGGTCGTGCTCCTCGTCGACGACGATCAGGCCGAGCTCGGCGAAGGGCAGGAACAGCGCCGAGCGGGCGCCGGCCACAACCCGCACCGTACCGTCGGCGACGCCGCGCCAGACCCGCTCCCGGACCCGTGGCGCGACCTCGGAATGCCACTCGGCCGGCCGCGTGCCGAAGCGCGCTGTGAAGCGCTCGACGAAGCCCTGGGTCAGCGCGATCTCGGGGATGAGGATCAGCGCCTGCCGGCCACGACGGAGCGCCTCGGCGACCGCCTCGAAATAGACCTCGGTCTTGCCCGACCCGGTGACGCCGTCGATCAGCGTCACCGCGGAGCGGCCGGCGGCGATCGTCTCCCGCAGTGCCGCGGCGCCGGCGGCCTGCTCGGCATTGAGGATCGGTGCGGCATGGTCCGGGTCGGGAACCCGCGCCACCGGCGGCCGCGGCACTTCGACGGTCGCCAGCGTGCCCGCCTCGAGCAGCCCCGTGACGACGCTGGCGCCGACCCCCGCCGCGGCGGCGAGGGCCGGCTTCGACCAAGGTTGGCCGTCCGCCACGATCTGAAGCACGCGGCTTCGCGCCGGCGTCATGCGCGCGGGCGGCGACCCCGCGAGGTAGACGCCGGTGACAGGCGCCTCGGGCTGGAGCGCGCCGGGCGCGCGAAGCACCATCCGGAGCACCATGCCGCGGCTGGTCATGGTGTAGTGCGCCACCCAGTCGACGAAGGCGCGGATCTCCTTCGACAGCGGCGCCGCCTCGTACTTTTCCTCTATGCGCCGCAAGCGGTTATGGCCGATCTCGGGGTCGGCCGGATCGTCCCACACGACGCCGACGACGTCGCGCGTGCCCAACGGCACCCGGACGATGTCGCCCGGCGCGACGCTCATGCCCGCCGGCACCGCGTAGCTGTAGGGCGCGGCGACGGCGACGGGGACGAGGACGGAGACGACGGGTTCACGCACGGCACGGACATGGGAGGGATTCGTAGCGCCACAATATGTAGCAACACCGCTCCTGTCCGCATTGTTGCGAGGGGTGCTGACGAAAGCGGCAACGTGGGCTATGGAGGACGCTAAAATCCTCCCGTTCCCACGGAGCCTGCCATGAAGTTCTTCATCGATACCGCCGACCTCAAGGAGATCGAGGAGCTCGCCGCGACCGGCCTGGTCGACGGCGTCACCACCAATCCCTCGCTGATCGCCAAGTCGGGGCAGAAGATCGCCGACGTGATCGCCGAGATCTGCAAGGTGGTCGAGGGCCCGGTCTCGGCCGAGGTCACCGCGGTCGACTTCGACGGCATGATGAACGAGGGCGAGCATCTCGCCGCCATCGCACCGAACGTCGCGGTCAAGGTGCCGCTCAACTGGGACGGCCTCAAGGCTTGCAAGGCGCTGAGCGAGAAGGGGCACAAGGTCAACGTCACGCTGTGCTTCTCGGCCAACCAGGCGCTGCTCGCGGCGAAGGCGGGCGCGACCTTCATCTCGCCGTTCATCGGCCGGCTCGACGACATCGGCTATGACGGGATGGGCCTGATCCGCCAGATCCGGACGATCTACGACAACTACGAGAGCCTCCACACCGAGATTCTCGCCGCGTCGATCCGCACCCCGTTCCACGTCACCGAGGCGGCGCTGGTCGGCGCCGACGTCGCCACCATCCCCCCGGCAGTGCTCCGGAACCTCGCCAAGAACCCGCTGACCGACAGGAGCCTCGACGGCTTCCTTGCCGACTGGAAGAAGACCGGCCAGTCGATCCTCTGACATCTCGAGAGAAACAAGCATCATGGGCATTCATCGCTTCTCGCCGGAGCGGTTCTATAATTCGTTGGGCTCGCACGAGCCGGTGCTCACCGTCGCCGACGGCGACACGGTGATCACCACCACCCTCGACGCCTGGGGCGTCGACGGCAGCGACACGAAGCTGGCCGATTCGCCGAACCCGATGACCGGGCCGTTCTTCGTCGAAGGCGCGGAGCCGGGCGACGTGCTCCATGTCCGCATCGACCGGATGACGCCCAATCGCGCCACCGGCTGGACCTTCTCGGTGCTCGCCCCGAACGTCGTCGACCCGGGCGCGGTCGCTGGTCTGCCGCGGCGCGAGCGCGTCTTCTGGAACATCGACCCCGATGCCGGCCGCGCCCGGCTGGCCGATCCGCCGCCGGCGCTCCACGACTGGTCGGTGGCGCTGGCGCCGATGCTCGGCTGCCTCGGGGTCGCGCCGGCCGGCGGGCAGGCGATCTCGACCGCCACCAGCGGTCCGAACGGCGGCAACATGGACTATCGCCGCCTCGGGCCGGGCACGACGATCGCGTTTCCGGTGTCGGTGCCGGGGGCGCTGTTCCATCTCGGCGACGGCCATGCCTGCCAGGGCGACGGCGAGATCGTCGGCACCGGCATCGAGACCTCGTTCGAGGTCGAGTTCACGGTGCGCGTCGAGAAGGGCAGGGAGATCGGCTGGCCGCGCGGCGAGGATGCGGATTCGATCTTCGCGATCGGCAATGCCCGGCCGCTGGACCAGGCGCTCCAGCACGCCACCACCGAGATGCTCCGCTGGCTCGGCGAGGACTACGGCCTCGACCCGACATCGGCGAGCCACTTCCTCGGCGAGGCGGTGCGCTACGACATCGCCAACGTGTTCAACCCGGCCTACTCGGTCGCCTGCCGCATCGAGAAGCGCTGGCTGGCGGAGCTGAAGGCGGGCTGACCGGCCCGCCTAGTAGCCGAAGAAGGCGATCATCCGCCCGGCGGTCAGGACGGAGACCCACAGGAGAAGCGACAGGGCCGCGGAGAGCTTCACTCCCGCGGCCACCGGCCCGCCGCCGAGCGCCACCGCCCAGTCGGTCCGGAGCCGGAGCCAGATCGCATTGGCGACGGCCAGCACGATCAGGCCGAGCTTCACCAGGAACACCGGATTGGCC
>JBIQKL010000062.1:20837-22986 GCA_044506555.1 Hyphomicrobiales bacterium
TAGACGTCGTAGTGCACGCCGTCGATGGTGATCCGTTCCGCCTTCATCCGGTACTCGGCCGGGTCCTTGGAGCGATGGCCGTGGGCGGTCACGGTGTCGCCAGCCGCGGCGACGCCCTCGACAAAGCCGGCGGCGGCCGTCCGCGACGGCGGCGCGAGTTCGACGGACCACAGGTTCCCGTCCGCCATCACCTTCAGCGCCGCGTGGGGATTGCCGAGATAGATCTCCTCGATCGTTCCCTCGAGCACGAAATCCTCGTCGAGGGTCCATGCCCAGCCGTGGTGGGCGAGAGCGGTGCCGGCGCCGCCGGCAACGAGGGCTGCGGCGACCAGCGCCGTACGAAACGAGAGCATCGTCGTCCTCCTTCCTGACCGAAAGCTTTGCAGTGGCGAGAAACGCAACCTGCCGCGCCCATATAGGGCGCCTCCGCTCCGCGTCTCGGGGCGACGGCAGCGGGGCTGCACGATGTGACAGGCGCACGTCCCGGCGTTTCGGGCTATAGGAGTGTGGCTTTTCCGCCGCCACCACGAGACCGCCCGATGATGCCTTTCCGATGGATCGCCGCCTTCGGCTTCCTGCTTGCCGCGACCTGGCCCGTCGCCGCTCTCGACGCGGTGCGCTTCGGCACCAACTGGCTCGCCCAGGCCGAGCATGGCGGCTTCTACCAGGCGCTTGCCGACGGCACCTACGAGCGCTACGGCCTCGACGTGACCATCGTCCAGGGCGGACCGCAGGGCGCGAACCGGGCGCTGCTGCTCGCCGGCAAGGTCGACTTCTACATGGCCGGCAACATGATCCAGCCGCTGCTCGCGATCCCCCAGGAAATCCCTATCGTCGAGGTCGCCGCGATCTTCCAGAAGGACCCGGCGGCGCTCCTCACCCACCCGGACGCGCCGGTCGAGACCTTCGCCGATCTCGCCAGGCTGCCGACCCTGTTCATCTCGAGCGACAGCCTCGTCACCTGGTACCGTTGGATGATGGCGGCCTATCCCGGCTTCACCGAGGAGCAGGTCAGGCCCTACACCTTCAACGCCGCGCCGTTCCTGCTCGACCCGCTTTCCGCCCAGCAGGGCTACGTGACCTCCGAGCCCTACACGATCGAGACCGAAGGCGGCTTTACGCCGAAGGTCTTCCTGCTCGCCGATGCGGGATTCGACACCTACTCGACGCTGATCGAGACCACCCGGGACATGGTCGAGGCGCGCCCCGACGTCGTGCAGCGCTTCGTCGACGCCTCGATCGTCGGCTGGCAGACCTATCTCCACGGCGACAATGCGAAGGGCAACGCCTTGATCCGCGAGCACAATCCGGAAATGACGGATGCGCGGATCGCCGCCGGCGTCGCGGCGATGAAGGCCCACGGCATCGTCGAGTCCGGCGATGCGCTGAAGGGCGGCATCGGCTGCATGAGCGACGCGCGCCAGCACGCCTTCTACGACGCGATGGTCGCCGCGGGCATCGCCCCGGCCGGTCTCGACATCAGCCGGGCCTATACGACCCGCTTCGTCTGCAAGGGCAGCCCATAGGGAGACGAAAAAGGCGGCTCGCGGCCGCCCTTTCCTTCAGTCTTGCTCGAATGCCGTCAACCGGCCGTGGCCTCGAGCTGGGCGCGGGGCTTCTCGAGCTCCTTGGCGCCCTTCCGCACCGCCTTCTGCACCTTCTCGAAGGCGCGCACCTCGATCTGGCGGACGCGCTCGCGCGACACGCCGAACTCGGTGGAGAGCTGCTCGAGCGTCACCGGGTCCTCGGCGAGGCGGCGCGCCTCGAAGATGCGGCGCTCACGCTCGTTGAGCACGTCCATGGCGTTCCTAAGCAGCTGCCGGCGGTTGTCGGCTTCCTCGCTCTGCGCCAGCCGCTCCTCCTGGTCGGGCGAATCGTCGACCAGCCAGTCCTGCCACTGCCCCGTCCCGTCCGCGTCGGAGCGGAGCGGAGCATTGAGCGAGGAATCGCCCGAGAGGCGGCGGTTCATCGAGATGACCTCCTCCTCGGGCACGCCGAGCTTCTCGGAGATCTGCTTCACCTGGTCCGGGCGCAGGTCGCCGTCCTCGAGCGCGCTGATCTGGCTCTTCACCTTGCGGAGGTTGAAGAACAGGCGCTTCTGGTTGGCGGTCGTGCCCATCTTGACCAGGCTCCACGAGCGCAGGATGTA
>JBIQKL010000198.1:0-3290 GCA_044506555.1 Hyphomicrobiales bacterium
TCCATGATGTCGCCCGGGAAGATCGCGATCCGCTCGTGCGCGAGCGCCTTCGCCTTCTCCGGCGAGCGGACCAGCGCGTGCACCTCGGTGCCACCGTCGGCGAGGCGGCGCGCGAGCCGCTGGCCCACGTAGCCGGTCGCCCCGGTGACGAGGATTCTCACGGGCCGGCGGCCCCGAAGCGCATCGCCGGATTGGCGCGGACGGCGAGGTAGTCGTTGAGCTGCGACATCACGACGTGGATCAGGAACGCCGCCCAGATCGCGCCGGTCTCGATGGCCGACAGACACAGCACGATGCCGAGCGGCAGCGAGCCGAGCGCCTCGCGCGGGCCCTTCGGGACATGGGCGAGGGCGTAGATCACGACGTTGACGGCGATCGCGAGCCACGCCGGCATCGCCGCGAGGCAGGCGAAGAGGAGGAAGCCGCGGAACAGGAACTCGTAGGCGAACATGTAGGCGGCGCAGGACGCGACGTTCGCCGCGACCGGGCCGGCGCCCCAGCGCGGCACCCGCATCTCGGGATAGGCGTCGTAGTTGCCCGGCTTGTGGGCGGTGGCGATGCAGCCAATCACGATCAGGACCGATGCGCCGGCGACCCACAGCCACGTCGTCGGCGGGATGGCCCGGGTGAGCCCGAGGTCGGCAAAATCGAACGGCAGGAACAGCGTCGTCACCAGCACCGCGCCGCCGCCGAGGATGACGACGCCTGCCACGCGCTTGGCGACGACCCCCGCGATCGTGCCACGGATTCCGTCGCCGGCCGACGAGACCACGGCCAGGTAGAAGATCAGGTAGAGGACGATGGTCGCGGCGACCGCGATGCCGGCGTAGAAGCCCATGGCCGCCGCTCAGCCGCGGCCGCGATAGAGGGGAACGCCCTGGTCGGCGACCCAAACGCCTTCGGGCGCGGCGCCGGTCTGCCAGAACACGTCGATCGGCATGCCGCCGCGCGGGTTGAAGTAGCCGCCGATGCGGAGCCAGACCGGCGAGAGCAGGTCGACGATCCGGCGGCCGATCGCCACCGTCACGTCCTCGTGGAAGGCGCCGTGGTTCCGGAACGACTGGAGATAGAGCTTCAGGGATTTCGATTCGACCAGCCACTTCCCTGGGACGTAGTCGATGACCAGCATGCCGAAGTCGGGCTGGCCGGTGACCGGGCAGATCGAGGTGAATTCGGGGAAGGTGAAGCGGGCGACATAGAGCGCGTCGGCCTGCGGATTGGGGACGCGGTCGAGCACCGCCTCGTCGGGATTGGCGGGCATCGCGACGGCGCGCCCGAGCTGCAGTTTGGTCTTGGCCATGATGTTCCTTATGCCGCGCTCGCCTGGGGCGGAACGAGGCGCATCGTTTCGCGGTCGTAGCGCCAGACGGCGCGGCCCTTGAGCCGGGTGCCGGCCCACCAGCGGTCGATGCCATTGAGCCGGACATGGTCGGCCTCGCCGGCAAGGACCCGCCGTCCGGTCTCGGTCAGCGTCAGCGGCCGTCCATAGCGTTCCTCGTCGTCGTCCTCGGCCGGCGAGAGCCCGGCGATCAGCGGGTCGGGGCAGTCGGCGAGGTCGTGAAGCATGAGGAAGAAGCTCAGGTCGCCCATGAACGCGGCCGTCTCGGCGGCGATGGTCCGGCGGAACAGGTCGATGGCGGTTTGCGGCCGGTCCGTCAAGAACGAAAGCGCCGCAGCCTCGGTGCGCCCGAGGCCGCCGTCCGGCGACGGTAGTTCCTCGAGGAACCGGTAGAGGGCGGGCGCGACGAAGGGCAGGCCGTCCGCCGGCTCCTCGATGCGCTCGACCACGGCCTCCGGCGTCGGCATGGCGAGATCGGCCCAGAGCAGGTCGGCGAAGTCAAGCATGTCCTCGTCGACGTCGCGCGCATGATCGGCGAAGCGGAGGACGGTCTCCGGCGTCTGTACGCCGAGGTATTCGCCGGCCTGTACCAGGCGCAGGCCGTCGGTGCGGTTCTCGTCGGCGAAAAACGACAGCACCTGCAGCAACTGGAGCTGGTCGTAGAGGTCGTGCTCGAACCACAGCTCCACCGTCTCGTAGGCGGCGTGGTCGCGGATCACCGCGTCGCGCTCGGCAAAGGCGGCGGCAGCTTCCTCCGGCTCGATGCCGAAGCGCCCGGCGAGGAACGCCGAGCGCACGGCGCCGGACTCCGCCAACGAGCCGCCGACGATCGGACCCTCGTGCAGCACGTCGCGCCACGGCATGATGTCGCCGTCCGCTCCGGCCGCGGCGAGGAGCTCGGCGGCGACGTCGCCGTTGGTGATGATCAGCCGTGCCATGACGCGCAAGATGGCGTCGCCGGTCGGGAAAGTCACGGCCAATTCCCCTTCCGCGTGGGCGTCGGCTCGGTTAGAAGCGGCACGAAACCGGACAGGGCGGAGCATCCCATGACAGCGATCATCGATATCGTCGGCCGCGAAATTCTCGACAGCCGCGGCAACCCGACCGTCGAGGTCGACGTCGTGCTCGAGGACGGATCGATGGGGCGCGCGGCGGTGCCGTCGGGCGCCTCGACCGGGGCCCACGAGGCGGTGGAGCTCCGCGACGGCGATGCCGGGCGCTACCTCGGCAAGGGCGTGACCAAGGCGGTCGACGCGGTCAACGGCGAGATCTTCGACGCCATCGGCGGCATGGACGCCGAGGGCCAGCTCCACATCGACCGCACCATGATCGAGCTCGACGGCACGCCCAACAAGGGCCGGCTCGGCGCCAACGCCATCCTCGGCGTGTCGCTCGCCGTCGCCAAGGCGGCGGCCGAGGCCACCGCGCTGCCGCTCTATCGCTACGTCGGCGGCCTCAATGCCCACCTTCTGCCGGTGCCGATGATGAACATCATCAACGGCGGCGCCCACGCCGACAACCCGATCGACTTCCAGGAATTCATGATCCTGCCGATCGGCGCGCCGAGCTTCGGCGAGGCGCTCCGGATGGGCGCCGAGGTGTTCCACACGCTCAAGAAATCCCTCAAGGCCGATGGCCACAACACCAATGTCGGCGACGAAGGCGGCTTCGCACCGAACCTCAAGTCGGCCGAGGAAGCGCTTGAATTTGCGATGAAAGCGATCGAGAAAGCCGGCTACAAGCCGGGCCAGGACGTGGCGCTCGGCCTCGACTGCGCGGCGACCGAGTTCTTCAAGGACGGCAAGTACGTCTACGAGGGCGAGGGCAAGACCCGGAGCCGCGACGAGCAGGTCGCCTACCTCGCCCGGCTCGCGAAGGCGTTCCCGATCGTCTCGATCGAGGACGGCATGGCCGAGGACGACTGGGACGGCTGGAAGGCGCTGACCGACGC
>JBIQKL010000002.1:0-13414 GCA_044506555.1 Hyphomicrobiales bacterium
ATGGCGCTGCCGAGCCCGCCGCCCGCGCCGAGAACGAGCGCGGTCCTGCCGCGAATTCCAAGATCCATGATCGAGCCTCTGGCTTGTCGGGTGATTCAGCTGCCGACGCGGAGCGGTGCGCCGAGCTTGCGGAGATAGGCGATGACCGAAAGGGCGGTGATCCGTCCGGTCTTGGGATTGTCGGTCGGGATGTTCTCGATCGACAGCGACAGTCGCGCCGAGTCCGATTCGACCTCGATGTGGTGGGTGTTCCGCTCGAGCTTCGGGTCGGCCCAGATCTCGAGCGAGGTCCGGTCCGGTCCGATCCCGGCGAGCGCCAGCGCCACCGACACGTTGAGGTTTGCCGGAAAGCCGATCGCAGCCTCGCGCGGCGTTCCCGCGAACACCCTGAGCGGCTCGGTGATGTCCTCGATCGCGATGTTGTTCTCGACGAGATAGGGGGCGCCGACGAGGCCGCGGACCGGCTTTCGCGTCACCATCTTGACCGAGTGGATCTCGCCCTCGGCGGCCGCGGTCACCGCGTCGAGCCCGAGGAGGGCGCCGGAGGGAACCACGATCTGGCCGCCGTGCTCGCGGGCCAGGTCGACCAGCCATTGATGCGAGAGGATCGCGCCGGCGCTGAGCACGATCACGGTCTTTCCCGCCCGCAGGAACGGCTCGGCGATCTCGGGGAGGAGACGCGACGGGGCGCACTCGACCACGATGTCGGCAAGCGGCTCGAGGCTCGCGATGTCGGTGACCGGTACCGGACGGGACAGATGTGCGAGGCGCTTCTCGGCCGCCGCGATGTCGCGCACCGCGATCGCGGCGAGCGTGCAGCCGGGCATGCCCTCGTCGAGTGTCTCGGCGATCTTCATGCCCACGGCGCCGAGCCCGGCGATGGCGACGCGCACGGGCGGGCGATGGTTGGAGGCGAGCGGCGCGGCCGCGGACGTCATGGTTGTCATCAGGCACCTGTGGGGGGAGGAACGATCGAGGCGTAGTGCTCCGCGATGGCGCCGGCGGTGGTGAACCAGACGTCGTCGCGATGGCCGAGCATGTGCTCGAGGACCCTCCGGAACTGTTTGAGGCGGAAGGGCTGGCCGACGATGAAGGTGTGGATGGTGATGCCGTAGGCGAGGCTCGGCCCGGACCGCGCCTGGCGGAGCATCTCGTCGAAGTTGTCGATCGCCATGTCGGCGAAGGCCTGGCCCGTGCCGTCGTGAAGGACGATCATCGGCACGTCGTTCACCTCGTGCGGATAGGGCACGCTGAGCAGCGGTCCGCCGGCGGTCCGCATCCAGACCGGCTGGTCGTCGATCGGCCAGTCGAGCGTGTAGCGGTAGCCGGCCTCGGCGAGGACGTCTTCGGTCCTGGCGCTCGGATGCGCGCCTGGACTCATCCAGCCGCCGGGCGCCGCGCCCTCGTGGCTGCGGATCGCCTCCGTGACCTCGTCCACCAGCCGGCGCTCGTCCTCGGGCGACATCCCGTTCTGGTGCTCCGAGTTGGTGCGGCCATGGGCGACGATCTCGTCGCCGCGCGCCCGGAAGGCGGCGACGAGATCGGGACAGTGGTCGTAGCAGGCGGTGTTGAGGAGGATCGAGAGCGGCAGCCCGGTCTCGTCGAAGAGATCGCGGAGCCGCCATCCGCCCACCCGGTTCCCGTACTCGCGCCAGCCCCAGTTGTAGCTGTTGGGGTGCTGGAGCCCCGGCGAATAGGCGAGGCCGAGGCCGCTGCCATAGGCGAAGTGCTCGACGCAGAGCGCGACATAGACGGCGAGCCGCTTGCCTTCCGGCCAGGTGAAGTCCGGCCGGTCGGTGATCGGGGAATAGGCGAACCGATCGTGGGTGGGCAGCATGGTACGAAGATCCTCCTTCCTTGGAGCTACGGCCTGTAGTCGGCCGGCGCGACGACCGACGACATGTCGACCGTGGCGAGGTTGTCCTTGGTGACGAGCAGCGCGGGCGTCACCACGGACTTCTCGACGGCCTCGCCGTTGGCGGCGGCGACCGCCTGGTCGACGGCGGCCCGGCCCTGCGCGACGATCTGCTGGATCGAGGTGCAGGCGAGATCGCCCGATTCGAGGAGCTGCTGGGCGGTCGGGCTGAGGTTGGAGGCCGAGACCTTCACCGCGTCCAGCCGGTCGGCCGCCTTGAGCGCGGTGATCACGCCCGCCGCCATGTCGTCGGTCGCCGAATAGATGCCGGTGAGATCGGGGAAGCGCTGGATCCAGTCCTCCGCGGTGGTCAGCGCCGCGTTCCGGTTGTCGGCGAGGCGCGACTCGGCGACGATCTCGATGTCGGGGGCGACCTCGGCGAGGGTCTCGCGGAAGCCGTCGGCACGAAGATCGGACCAGGCCTGGCCGCTCGGTCCCGCCATCATGGCGACGTTGCCCTGGTTGCCCATCGCCTCGGCGAGGCACTCGGCCTGGAGCTTGCCCATGTCGTAGTGATCGGCGCTGACCACCGCGGCGAGCTTGTCGCTGTTGGGCGGCGAGGACACGCCGACCACCGGGATGCCGGCGGCGATCGCCTGCTCGACCACGGCCTTGACCGCGTCGCCGTTGGTGGCGCCGACGATGATCGCGTCGACGTCCTTCTGGATCAGGTCCTGGATCTGCGCGATCTGCTGGCTGGCATTGGCGTCGCCGCCGGCATTGACCTTGATGACCTCGACGCCGTCGGCCTTGGCCTCTTCCTCGACCCCGTAGGTGACGGAAAGCCAGAAGGACGAGGCGAGATCGGGCATCGCGAAGCCGATGGTCTTGTCGGCTGCCGAGGCCGCGCCCGCAAGGGCGAGCAGCGCGACACCACAGAGCATGCTCGTAACGGTCCTGTTCATGCCAGTCTCCTGTTCTGTTCGAGGGGAGAGAAAAGCCGCCGCAATGCGAATTCGAGGAGTCCCGAGCCGATGATCACCACGCCGACGGCGACGCCGGCGAGGAACGGCGAGATGCCGGCGAGGTTGAGCCCGGTGAAGAGCACCTGGACGAAGGCGGCGCCGATCACCACGCCGGAGACGCGCCCGACGCCACCGGCCAGCGACGTGCCGCCGATCACGGCCGCGGCGATCGCCTGCAACTCCATGCCGGTGCCCTCGGTCGGCAGGCCGGTGCCGGCGCGGATGGTGATCAGGAGGCCGGCAAAGCCCGCGAACAGGCCGCACAGGCCATAGGCCGCCGCATAGATCCGCGCCGGATAGATGCCGACCAGCCAGGCGCCGTCCGGATTGGAGCCGAGCATCACGATGCGCCGGCCGAGCACGGAGCGGTTGAGGACGACGCCTGCGCCGATCACCAGGACGAGCGCGATCCAGGCCACCGGCGGCAGACCGAGCACGGTGCCATAGGCGAGATAGGCGGCGAGCCCGGCATCGGCGAGCGGCACCGCCTGCCCGCCGTCGGTGACCAGCAGCGCCAGGCCGCGGGCGCCGACGAACATGCCGAGCGTGGCGATGATCGGCTGGATGGCGAGCGCGCCGACGAGGACGCCGTTGACCACGCCGCAGGCGAGGCCGGCGAGGGCGCCGAAGACGAGCCCGGCCGGACCGAACTGGTTCATGGCGAGCGCCGCCACCGTGCTCGCCAGCGCCGCCACCGCGCCGACCGATATGTCGAAGCCGCGCACCAGGAGCGCGAACATTTGGCCGACGGCGAGCAGCGCCAGGACCCACATCTGGGCCAGCACGTTGCCGGCATTGGCGAAGGTCGCGAATTCGGGGATCGCCACCGCAAAGACCAGCGCGGCGATCGCCAGGCAGAGCGGGGCGACGAGGAACCGGCCGTCGGTGGCGAGGCGAATGCCGCTCATGGCGTCTTCCTCGCCAGGCTGCGGGGCAGCCAGCTTCTCTCGGCGCCGCGCTGGAGGAGCACCGAGCCGACGATCACCGCTGCGATCATCAGGCGCTGATAGGCGACGGGGAAGTTGAGGAGCACGACGGCATTGTTCATCATCGCGATGATGACGACGCCGCACAGCACCTGGGATGCCCGGCCGCGCCCGCCGGCGAGCGGGATGCCGCCGATGGCGCAGGCTGCGATCGTCTCGAAGGCGAGGTTCGGCGCGAGGTTGGGCTGGCCGGAGGCGACGCGGCTGGTCAGGATGAGCGCCGTCACCGCGCAGAAGGCGCCCGCCACGACATAGCCGGTGAACGTCGTCCACCGGACGTTGATGCCCGCAAGGCGCGCCGCCTCGGGATTGGCGCCGGTCAGGAACCAGAACCGCCCGAGCCGGGTATGCGCGAGGAGCAGGTAGAGGGCGACGAGACTCGCCGCCGCAAGGACGATGGGCACCGGGATCCCGGCGATCCGGCCGCGCGCCAGCCACAGGAAGGCGTCGCTGGTCGGCGCGTCGATCGGCAGGCCGCCGGCGAGCGTCGTGGCGACGCCGCCGGCGATCATCAGCATGCCGAGCGTGACCAGGAACGAGGGGAGATCGAAGCGCGCCACCAGGAAGCCGTTGATCGCCCCGATGCCGATCACCACGGCCGCGCCCGCGGCGCAGGCGCCCAGCGTCCCGGCGTCGGGCAGCGCCAGCACCGTGACGACGCTGGCGAGCGCGACCGAGGAGCCGAACGAGAACTCGATGCCGCCGAGGACCAGGACGATCGCCTGGCCGCATGCGGCTATGCAGAGGATGGAGGCGATGCGGGCGACGTTCTCGAGGTTGCCGAAGGTCGCGAAGCGCGGCACCAGCAGCGCGAAGAGGACGAAGATGGCGAGCGCGATCGCCGCCGAGAGCGGCGGGCGATAGCCGGGGCGCGCAACGGCGGGTTCCACCGATGCCACGCTCATGACGCCTCCCGCCCGGCCAGCGCCGAGAGCAGCGCCTCGCGGCCGGCGCTCGTCGGCATCTCGCCGGCGATCTCGCCGTGGCGCACCACCAGCACGCGATGCGAGAGGGCGAGGACCTCGTCGAGATCGCTCGAGGCGAGGATGACCGCGACACCGCGGCGGGCGGCCTCGACCAGCGCGTCGTGGATGATGGCGCGGGCGCCGATGTCGACGCCCCGCGTCGGCTCGAGTACGACGAGGACCTTGAGGCCGTCGAGCGCCAGGTTCCGCGCGACGACGAGCTTCTGCTGGTTGCCGCCGCTGAATCCGGATGCCTCGAGATAGGGGCGGAACGGATGGAGTTTCAGCCGGTCGAGCCATGGCAACAGCCGGCTGCGCTCGCCGGCGCGACGAACGAAGCCGTCGCGGGAGAAGCTCGGAACGATCGAGGCCGAGGCGTTCTCCAGTGCCGTGAGGACCGGGAACAAGCCCTCGGCATGGCGGTCGCTCGGCACGTAGCCGACGCCGAGCGCGGTGGCGCGGCCGCGGTCGCCGATCGCGAGCACCCGGTCGCCAACCGCCAGCGATCCGGCCGTCGCCGGCCGGGCGCCCGCCAGCACCGCGCCGACCTCGAGCGCGCCGGAGCCGACCAGGCCGGCGATGCCGACGATCTCGCCGGCACGAACATCGAGGTCGAACGGGGCGGCGTCGCGATGCAGCCTTATCCGGCGGGCGTGAAGCACGACATCGCCGCGCTCGGGCAGGTCGCGGCTGTTCTCGTCGAACGCTTCGCCGAGCATCGCATGGACCAGCGCGTCGCGGGTCGTCTCGCCGACGCGCTCGGCGTCGACGACGGTGCGGCCGTTCCGAAGCACGGTGACGTCGTCGGCGAGCGCCTCGATCTCCTCGAGCTTGTGGCTGATGAACAGCGCCGCGGTGCCTTCGGCACAGAGGCGTCGCACGACCGTGAACAGACGATCGGCCTCGGCGTGGCTCAGCGCTGCGGTCGGCTCGTCGAGGATCAGGACGCGACAGCGCCGCGCCAGGCCGCGGGCGATCTCCACCAGCTGCCGCTCCCCGATCGAGAGCGCTTCCACGCGGGTCTCGGGGTCGAGATCGAGGCCGACGGCATCGAGCCAGGTCCGGGCGTCGGCGGGGGACAGAAGCGCCTTCCGCGCCCGCCAGCCGCGCGTGCCGCCGAGTTCGAAGGCGGACAGGTTCTCGCGGATCGTCAGGTGCGGAAACAGGCTGAGCTGCTGGTAGATCGGCACGACGCCGGCTTCGATCGCCTCCTGCACCGACCGGAATGCGACGGGTTCGCCGCCGAGCCGGAGGTCGCCGCCATCGGGGCGGATGGCACCGACGACGATCTTGACCAGCGTGCTCTTGCCCGCGCCGTTCTCGCCGAGAAGGGCGTGCACGCGCGCCGGATAGAGGGTCAGGCGCGCCGCTTCGAGCGCGCAGGTCGCACCGTAGCGCTTGACGACGTCCCTGATCTCGAGGGTCGGGCGGCCGCGATCGGTTCCGCGTTTCCCCTCTTGAGGCTCGATCATCGTGACGGTGTTCAGCATCCGGTGCACTCGCTCACGGGGAAGCATGGGACGCCGGAACGGCACTCACAAACGATTTGTGGCACGCTCATGCATGAACTAGGCTCATGCATGATGACCGGGAAGCGTATCCTGCCGCCACTCAACGCCCTCCGCGGCTTCGAAGCCGCGGCGCGTCACCTGTCGTTCACCCGCGCCGCCGCCGAGCTCAACCTCACGCAGGGCGCCGTGAGCCGCCAGGTCCGCGAGCTCGAGGCGTTCCTCGGCACGCCCCTCTTCCGCCGGATGACGCGGCGGATCGAGCTGACCGCGGACGGGCAGGAATATTTCCTGGTCGTCCGCGACACCTTCGCCGAGCTCGAGCGGGCGAGCCTCCGCCGCCGGCGGGCCGCTTCGATGCGCCACCTCACCCTCTCGGTACTGCCGACCATCGCCTCGATGTGGCTGATGCCGCGGCTCCATCTCTTCACCCAGAGCCACCGCGACATCGAGGTCAGGATCATCTCATCGATCGAGCCGGCCGATCTGCTCGCCCACGAATCCGACGTCGCCATCCGGGTGGGTCGCCTGCCGGCCCGCGACTATCCCCGCCGCGCAGCGCGCATCGAGCTCGAGATGACCCGCGACTGGGCGGGGGTGCATGCCGACGAGCTGTTCCCGGACACCCTCGTGCCGGTATGCCGCCCGGCGCTGGTCGAAGCCGATGGCGACGCGGCGCGCGTGCTTCTCAATCCGCTGATCCATACGACCACCCGCCGCCACGCATGGCCCGACTGGCTCAAGGCGCATGGCTTCCCGCGGCTCGACCCTTACGCCAACTCCCTCGAGTTCGGCCACTTCTTCATGTCGCTGGAGGCGGCCCGCAAGGGCCGCGGGCTTGCGATCATTCCGGACATCATCCTCTCCAATTACGAGCACCGCGCAGAGCTCTCGCGCCCGCTCCCGCCGCTCGGCAGCGCCGGCGAGTACCAGTTGCTCATTCACGAAAGCCGTTTCGAGGAGCCGCACGTCCAGGCCTTCCGGCGCTGGATCGTCGAGGAGGCGCGTCGGGTCCGGGAATCGCTGGCCGGCCCGCCGGCAGCCGACCCGCAGGCCGGGCGTTGAGCGGCCCGTGGCAATCATCATATCGACGCCGAGTTCGCGGCGGGCCGGGACCGCTCCTTGACAACGGCTCGGCGGCCGTGTTTGTCACATAAGTGATCGAAAATCACATATGTGACGGGAGCGGGACATGCGCGCCATCGTTCTTCACGCACCGGGCGACTATCGGCTCGAGGATCGCCCCAAGCCCGAGCCGGGGTCGGGCGAGGTGCTGCTGCGCGTCGCATCGGTGGGCGTGTGCGGCTCCGACCTGCCGCGCATGCTGGTCAAGGGCGCCCATAAGATGCCGCTGATCACCGGCCACGAGTTCTCGGGCCGGATCGCCGAACTGGGGCCGGACGTCACCGGCTGGTCGGAGGGCGAGCTGGTCGCCGTCGCCCCCCTCCTGCCCTGCTATCGGTGCGATCAATGCAAGACGGGCAACTTCTCCCGCTGCCGCGACTACGACTATTTCGGCAGCCGCCGCGACGGCGCCTATGCCGAGTTCGTCGCTTCGCCGGTGGGCAATCTCATGAAGGTGCCGCAGCATGCGGACCCGCGCGCCATCGCCATGACGGATCCGGCGTCGATCGCGCTTCACGCGATCTGGAAAGGGGGCAGCATCGGCATCGGCAAGGTGGGCGCGGTCGTGGGGTGCGGGCCGATCGGCCTGTTCGCCATCCAGTGGATGCGCCTGATGGGCGCCACGGAGGTGATCGCGGTCGACGTGAGCGAGGAGAAGCTCGACCTCGCGCGGGAAGCCGGCGCCACCATCCGCCTCCTGCCGCAGGACATCGACGACAACAAGGTGCGCGCCGACCTCGTCGTCGAGGCGGTGGGGCTCGAGTCCACCATCAATACCGCAGTGGCGCTGGCCGCACCGGGCGGCCACGTCGCCATGATCGGCATCCCGGTCCCGGACGTGGCGCTGAAGAACGCGACGTACCAGACGCTCCTCCGCCAGGAGATCAGCATCCACGGCTCGTGGAACAGCTTCGGTGCGCCGTTCCCCGGCCCGCAATGGAGCGAGACCATCGCCGCGCTCGCCGACGGGCGGCTGCGGTGGGAGTTCCTGATCAGCCACGATCTCGACCTTGCGGAACTACCCGGTGTCTTCGACCGCTTCCGCACCCGCAACATCGTGTTCTCCAAGGTCCTGTTCCGGCCCTGAGCCGGACGGAGATCGGCGACCCGTGGCGTTCGTCCTCACCCTCGACTTCGGCACCGGCGGCGTCCGCGCCGGCGTGTTCGACCTCGACGGGCGCGGGTTGGGCGCGACGTCGGAAGCCGCCTACCCGACACGTCACATCCGGCCGAACCGCGCCGAGCAGGACCCCGCCGACTGGTGGGCCGCGGCGGGGCGCGCGGTGCGCGATGCGCTCGCCGCGGCCGGCAATCCCGCGATCGCGGCGATCTGCGTCGCGACGTTCTCCTCGACTGTGGTGTTCGCCGACCGCGACGGCACGCCGCTCTCTCCGGCGATCCTGTGGATGGATGCGCGCGCCTCGGCCGAGGCCGAGCTGACCGCTACGGTCGCGCATCCGGTCCTCGCGACGAGCGGCGGGGCCGACGCCGTCGAATGGCTGGTGCCGAAGGCGATGTGGATGGCCCGCCACCAGCCCGATATCTGGGCGCGGTGCGCGATATGTTGCGAGGCCCTCGACTGGGTGAACTTCCGCCTCACCGGCAAGTGGGCCGGCTCGCGGATGATCGCGACGTGCAAGTGGAACTACGATGCGAGGGCGAACCGGTTCTCGCCGGAGTTGTTCGAGGCGTTCGGCATCCCGGAGCTCGCGGCGAAGCTGCCGGGCGAGATCGTGGCGATCGGCCGGCCGGTCGGCCGCATCACCGCGGAAGCCGCCCGGCACCTCGGCATCCGCGGCGCGCCGGTCGTCGTCCAGGGCGGCATCGACGCGCATATGGGCACTTTCGGTGCGGCCACGCTGGACGCGGGGGAGGTGCTGTTCATCGGCGGCACGTCCAACGTGTTCCTGATGCAGATCGCCGACGACGGTTCCGTCCTCGACGGCGTCTGGGGCCCCTATCCCGACGCTCTGATCGACGGGCTGCGGCTGGTCGAGGCGGGACAGGTCTCGGCGGGGTCCGTGCTGACCTGGCTCTCCGACACGATCTTCGGGCTGGACGATGCCGGCCGGCACGCCCTGTGCGAGGACGCCGCCGCGCTGGAGGTGGGCGACACCGGGCTCCTCGCGCTCGACTACTTCATGGGCAATCGGACGCCCTATCGCGACGCGCGGCTCCGCGGTGCCGTGCTCGGCCTTTCGCTGTCGCACGACCGCGCGAGCCTCTACCGCGCCGCGGTGACGTCCGTCGCCCTGGGCGCGGCCAACATCGTCGCCGACCTGCGCCGCCAGGGGCACGAGGTCCGTCGGCTCGTCGTCGCGGGCGGGATCCTCCGCAATCCGCTGTGGCTGGCGGCGACCATCGACGCGATGGGCCTCCCGGTTCACGTCGCCGAGGCCGAGAACCTGACGCTGCATGGATGCGCCGTCGCCTGCGCCTTCGGGCTCGGCCTCCACCCGGACCTGCGGTCGGCGGCGCGGGCGCTGCAGGCGCGCTCGGCGGTGCGGCACCCCGACGAAGCCCGCCACGCCCGCTACGCCGCACTCCTCGAGGACTATCGGGAGGCGACCGAGCTGCTGCGCCCGGTGCTCCACCGGCTTTCCGATGCGGGGAGGCACGATCCATGAGCGGTCCCGGCGAATCCGCGGGCGGCGCGAGCTCCGGCCCGCTCGACGAGAACGTCGAGCAGCTCATGGTCCAGATCGCGCGTATGGCCTACCAGCAGGATCGTTCGCTCACCGAGATCGCGGCGGAGACCGGCATCAACCGCTGGCGGGTCAGCCGGCTCCTTCAGGAGGCGCGCGACCTCGGCATCGTGCGGATCGAGATCGTCCCCCGTTCCGGCCGTTGCCCGGACCTGGAGACCGGCCTGATCAAGCGCTTCGGCCTCCGCGACGCCGTCGTCGTTCCGGGCCCGGCGGACGGCGGCCACGGACCGGAAGGCATCGCCAAGGCGGCCGGACAATATCTCGCGTCGCTGAAGCCTCGCCCGTCGTCGGTCGGTGTCTCCTGGGGCCGGACGATGTCGGCCGTGGCCCACTGGCTGCCGCCCCGCTGGAACGAGGGCGTCACCGTCGTGCAGATCAACGGCACGGTCGCGCTCAACGCCAATGGCGAGCGTACCAACGACGTGGCGGAGACCTTCGCGCGGAAGGCGAACGGCCGCTACGTCCCCCTGCCGGTCCCGGCGATCGTCGGCGCGCGCGCCACGCGCGAGGTGCTGGAGCGCGACAGGATCGTGCGCGACGTGCTGCAGCGCGCGCGCTCGGCGGAGGTGCTGTGCTTCTCCTTCGGCAGCCTGGACGAGGACTCGGTGCTCCTCCAGTCAGGCAATGTCCTGCCGGCCGAGCGCCGTGCGCTGCTCGAGGCGGGCGCGGTCGGCGACGTGCTCAGCCGTTTCGTTAACCGCGCGGGCGAGATCGTCGACCGGGACATCGACGAGCGGACGATCGGGCTGTCGCTCGATTTCCTGAAGGATCACCCTCACGCGATCGGGATCGCCGCCGGCCAGGCCAAGCACGAAGTCACGATCGGCGCCCTCCGCGCCGGTCTCGTCAGCGTGCTGGTCACCAACGAACCCACTGCCAATCACGTTCTGGAGCGCACAGGATGAGCGCAAGCGCAGGCAATGTTGCCCAGATGCCGGAGCGGCCGCAGGCCGTCCACGGATCGAACGCCAACCGCAACACCGGCACCGCTTTGCGGCCCGAGACGTTCGAAGGCCACGCCGTCAACCGCAGCGCGGCGGAACGGCGGGCCGGGACGTTGACCGCGCGCCGCTCGGTCAAGAAGGCGAACCAGGCCGCGTGGCTGGTCAATGCCATCCGCTGCATGGACCTGACGACGCTCGCCGGCGACGACACCGCCGGCCGGGTCCGTCGCCTGTGCGCGAAGGCCCGCGAGCCGCTCTCCCCCCACATCGCGGCGGGTCTCGGTCTCGACGGGATGCGGATCACGACAGGCGCCGTCTGCGTCTATCCGACGATGGCCGGCGTCGCCGTGGAGGCGCTCCGAGGCTCCGGCATCCCCGTCGCTTCGGTCGCCACCGGATTCCCGGCCGGCCTCATGCCGCTCCGTCTCCGCCTCGAGGAAATCCGCTATGCGGTGGACGAGGGCGCGGACGAGATCGACATCGTCATCACTCGCGAGCATGTGCTGAAGCGCGAATGGAGCGCCCTCTACGACGAGGTGAGCCGGATGCGGGAAGCATGCGGCGGCGCGCACATGAAGGCGATCCTCGCGACCGGCGACCTCGAGACGCTCCGCAACGTCTACGCCGCCTCGATGGTCGCCATGCAGGCCGGCGCCGACTTCATCAAGACCTCGACCGGGAAGGAAGGCGTGAACGCGACCCTGCCGGTCAGCCTGGTCATGGTCCGCGCGATCCGCGACTACGGAATGGAGACCGGGTTCAAGGTCGGCTTCAAGCCGGCCGGCGGCATGAAGAGCGCCAAGGATGCGCTGGGCTGGCAGATCCTGATGAAGGAAGAACTCGGCAATGAATGGCTGCGGCCGGAGCTGTTCCGGCTCGGGGCATCCTCCATGCTCGCCGACATCGAGCGCCAGCTCGAGCACCATGTCACGGGCCGCTACGCGGCCTCGTACCGCCACGCCATCGCCTGAGGATACCGATCGTGACGTCCATCGCTGAACTGATCGACACCATGGAATACGGGCCGGCACCGGAGAGCCCGGACATCGTCAACGCGTGGCTCGCCGAGAACAAGGCCGGCTTCGGGCACTACATCGCCGGTGCCTTCACCAGGCCGGGCAAGACCTTCGCGATCATCAATCCCGCCACCGGCGAGACCGTGGCCGAGGTCACGGAGGGTAGCGCGGAGGACGTCGACGCGGCGGTGAAGGCGGCGCGGGCCGCCTTCCCGAAATGGTCGTCGCTGCCCGGCCACGAGCGCGCCCGCTGGCTCTATGCGATCGCGCGCCATGTCCAGCAGCATTCCCGTTTCCTTGCGGTGCTGGAATCGATCGACAACGGCAAGCCGATCCGCGAATCGCGCGACATCGACGTGCCGCTCGTCGCCCGCCATTTCTACCATCATGCCGGCTGGGCGGAGCTGGTCGAGACGGAGTTTCCCGACGCACGGCCGGTCGGCGTCTGCGGGCAGGTGATCCCCTGGAACTTCCCGCTCCTCATGCTGGCGTGGAAGATCGCGCCGGCGCTCGCGGCCGGCAACACGGTGGTCCTGAAGCCGGCCGAGTACACGCCGCTCACGGCGCTCGCCTTCGCCAGGATCTGCGACGAGATCGGCCTGCCGAAGGGCGTCGTCAACATCGTCACCGGCGACGGCGAGACCGGCGCGGCGATCGTCGGCCACCCGGACGTCGACAAGATCGCCTTCACCGGCTCCACCGAGGTCGGCAAGCTGATCCGCCGCCAGACCGCCGGCTCGGGCAAGAAGCTGACGCTGGAGCTCGGCGGCAAGTCGCCGTTCATCGTCTTCCCGGACGCCGATCTCGATGCCGCGGTGGAAGGGGTCGTCGACGCGATCTGGTTCAACCAGGGCCAGGTCTGCTGCGCCGGCTCGCGGATCCTCGTCGCCGAGGGCGTGGCCGACCGCTTCACCGCCCTCCTCAAGGCGCGCATGAAGCACCTGCGGGTCGGCGACCCGCTCGACAAGTCGACCGACGTCGGCGCGATCGTGCATCCGGTCCAGCTCACCCGCATCCGGGACCTGGTGGCGAAGGGTGTTGCGGAAGGGGCTGTCCTGCACCAGGGGGCCGCGCCCGCCGGGTGCTTCTTCCCGCCGACGCTGGCGACCGGGGTCGAGCCCGCCTCGATCCTCGCGAGCGAGGAGATCTTCGGGCCGGTCGTCACCCTCACCACCTTCCGGACGCCGAAGGACGCGATCCAGCTCGCCAACAACACCCGCTACGGGCTCGCCGCCTCGGTGTGGTCGGAGAACGTGAACCAGTGCCTGGGCGTCGCGGCCGA
>JBIQKL010000002.1:13514-85526 GCA_044506555.1 Hyphomicrobiales bacterium
TCGCCGCCTCGGTGTGGTCGGAGAACGTGAACCAGTGCCTGGGCGTCGCGGCCGAGCTCAAGGCCGGCGTCGTCTGGATCAACTGCACCAACGTGTTCGATGCCGGCGCGGGCTTCGGCGGCTATCGCGAGAGCGGCTACGGCCGCGAGGGCGGCCGCGAAGGCATGATGGCCTACCTCGCCTTCCCGGCGCCGAAGGCCGCGAAGATCGCCGACGCGCCGGCCGCGATCGCCCCGGTGCCCGGACCGGGCGGCGGCGCCGTCGTCGGCATCGACCGCACGGCGAAGCTGTTCATCGGCGGCAGGCAGAAGCGCCCGGATTCCGGCTACGCCTATCCGGTGATCGGCGCCAAGGGGACGGCCGTCTGCCTCGCCGGACACGGCAACCGCAAGGATATCAGGGACGCCGTCGAGGCGGCGGCCGGGGTCAAGGGCTGGGCGGCCTCGACCGGACACAACCGCGCGCAGGTCCTCTACTATGCCGGCGAGAACCTCTCCGCCCGCGCCGACGAGTTCGCGCGGCGCCTGCAGAGCTTCGGAAGCGCGCCTGCGGCCGCCAGGGCCGAGGTCGAGGCGTCGATCCGGCGGTGCTTCTGGTATGCCGCGCAGGCCGACAAGTTCGACGGCGCCGTCCACCAGACCAAGTCGGCGCACGTGACCATCGCCATGCACGAGGCGCTCGGCGTCGTCGGGATCTGCTGCCCCACCGCCAGTCCCCTCCTCGGCTTCCTGTCGCTGGTGCTGCCGGCGATCGCGATGGGCAATTCCGTCGTCGCGGTGCCCTCGCAGGCCCATCCGCTCGCCGCGACCGACCTCTACCAGGTGCTGGAGACGTCGGACGTTCCCGCCGGCGTGGTCAACATCGTCACCGGCGAGCGCGACGTGCTGGCGAAGACCCTCGCCGAGCACGACGGCGTCGACGCCCTTTGGTACTTCGGCAGCGACGACGGGATGAAAATGGTCGAGGCGGCCTCGGCGGGCAACCTCAAGCAGACCTGGACGGAAGCCGGCGCAGCCCGCGACTGGGCCGGACGCGACGGCTTCGGCCGTCCGTTCCTGCAGCGGGCCACCCAGGTCAAGAACGTCTGGGTGCCGTACGGCGAATGATCGTCTTCGACCACGTCAGTAGCGGGTGGTCGAGGTCACCGGAGAGGTGAATTCGAGGCCCTTGCTGGCGATGCTCGGGTTGCGGAGCGCGTAGAGCGAATAGAGCACGTCGATCACCTGGAGCTGGGCGATCTTCGCCATCATCGACTCGTGATAGGCCGCGCTCCCGGCGGGTCCGGTGACGGTGGGGGTGTAGATCCTGATGTCGGAGTAGCGCACGATCGGGCTGTCGGCGAACGACGTGATGCACATGGTGGTGGCGCCCATGTCCTTCGCCGCCCGCATCGCGTCAACCGTCGAGATGGTACGGCCGGAATTCGAGACGCCGATCGCGAGCTGGCCCGGTCCGAGGGTGGCGATCGAGACCTGCCGGACGTTCACGTCGCGGAAGAACTGGCAGCTCTTGCCGACCCGCATGAAGCGGAACAAGGCGTTCTCGACCGACAGCAGCGACACGCCGGTGGCGAAGAACGCGATCGTGTCGGCCCGCTCGATCGCCTGGACCGCCGCGTCGAGGTGGTCGATGTTGAGGCCCGCCATCGTGTCCTGGACGGTCTGCAGGTAGCGCGTGGAGATCTTGGAGACGACTGTGGGGCCATCGTCGCCCTCCTCGATGTCCTCGTAGAACTTCGCGTCGCCGACCGACGATTGTCCCGGTCGCGTATGGTTCTGTGACAGCTCCTCGGCAATGAGGATCTTGAAGAGCTGGAAGCTCGGAACGTCGACCTCGCGGACGAAGCGGGTGACCGTCGATTCCGATACCTTGCACTCGGCGGCGAGGTCCTTGATCGAGATCGACTTGACTTCCTCGGGAGCCTTCAGGACGCGTTCCGCGATCCGCCTCAACGCCGGATTGAGGTAAGGAGACATGTACCGCAACCGGCTGAGTATCCCCCCTTGCACCGCAGCGGACATGAACTGTCTCCGATCTCAGGAAAACCCGCGCGAAGCGCGGCTTCTCATAGCACTGTCTTCGAGGAAAGGAATTTCCTTCGATGGCGCCTCACCAGGGCTTCACGGCTTCTTCCGCCAGCGAAACCGCCGACTTGAGGAAGTCGAAGGAGCGCTTCGCCACCGCCGCGGGGTCGTCCCAGCCCTGCCGCCAGAGGCTGACGCCGCCGACGAGATCCGGGCCGAGCATCCGCGCCGAGAAGCTCTCGATGGTGAAATCGCCGGCATAGCCGGCAGCGGCCAGCGACCGGAAATAGGTGGTCCAGTCGAAGGTGCCGGCGCCGACCTCGCCGCGGTGGTTGTCGGCGACGTGAGCGTAGCCGAGATGGGCCGCATTGCGGGAAATCGCCGACGCGATGTCGGCCTCCTCGATGTTCATGTGGAACGTGTCCATGTGGATGAACAGGTTCCGTCCCTCCGCCATCCGGATCAGCTCGCCGGCCTGGTCGAGCGAATTGACCATGTGGGATTCGTACCGGTTGACCGGCTCGAGCCCGAGCTTGAGGCCGAGACCGCCGGCATAGGCATCGAGCCGCGACAGCGCCCGCGCCACGCGCTCGCGCTGGGCCGCGGTCGGTGGGGCCGGATACCGGTTGAACGCGGCGTAGGTTATGCCGCTGAGGCCCGGCGCGCCGAGCTCGGCCGCGATGTCCAGGCAGCGCCGCACCATCGCCTCGCCGGCCTCGGCGACCGCGGCATCGTCGCTCGAGATGTCGGCCGAGGCGGGCAGCGCCATGCCGAGCCGTGGCGCAAGGCCGGCTTCGGCGATGACCTTCCCGGTCATGGCCACGTCGAGCGTGGCGGGATCGAAGATCAGCAGCTCCATCAGGTCGTAGCCGATCTTCCTGGCCGTCTCGCAAGCCGAGCGTGCATTCGGCTCCGACCAGTCGTCGGTGAAGACCAGGCTGTGGATCCCGAGCTTTCCCTTCATCTCATCCTCCCCCGTTTGCCTCGGTCGCGCTCAGCGGCCGCGGACGCCGAACCGGGATCGCGCGAGGCCGTCGTCGCCCGATACGTGGCGGGTCATGCGTTGGCTTCTTCCGGGTCGACCCAGGCGAGCGCCCGCTGCACCGCCCTGGTCCAGCCGGCGTAGAGCTTTTCCGCCTTGGCCGGATCCATTTGGCGCTCGAACGTGCGCTCGAGCTCGAACTTGTCCGAGAGCTCGGCACGGTCCTTCCAGTAGCCGACGGCGAGGCCGGCGAGGAACGCCGCGCCGCGCGCCGCGGCTTCGGTCACCACCGGACGGAGGATCGGCAGGTTCGACAGGTCGGCCTGGAACTGCATCACGAAGTCGTTGGTGCACGAGCCGCCGTCGCAGCGGATGCTGGACACCTGGATCTCCGAGAGGTTCTCCATCGCCACCACCACGTCGTGGACCTGGTAGGCCATGCTCTCGAGCGCGGCGCGGATGAGGTGCTCGCGGTTGGCGCCGCGCGTCAGCCCGACGATGGTGCCGCGTGCATAGGCGTCCCAGAGCGGCGCCGACATGCCGGTGAAGGCCGGCACGAAATAGACGCCGTTGGTGTCGTCGGTGGTGGCGATCGCATCGCTGCTCTTCTCGATGATGCGGAGTTCGTCGCGGAGCCACTGGATCGCCGCCCCGCAGATGAACAGGACCCCCTCGATCGCATATTGCACCTTGCCGTCGAGGCCGACCGCGATCGTCGAGATCATGCCGCTGCCCGGCACGACCGGCGCGTCGCCGGTGTTCATCACCAGCGACGCGGCGGTGCCGTAGGTGCATTTCGCCATGCCGCGCTCGAAGCACGCATGGCCGAACAGCGCGCCCTGCTGGTCGCCGACCGCCGAGCCGACCGGAATCTCGCCTCCGAACAGCTCCGGCGCCGTCATGCCGAAGACGTGCGAGGTGTCATGGACGGCGGGCAGGATCGCCCGCGGTACGTTGAGCTCGCGGAGGAGGCGCTCGTCCCAGTCGACCTTGTGGATGTTGAACAGGAGCGTGCGCGATGCGTTGGTCACGTCGGTCGCGTGGACCTTGCCGCCGGTCAGGTTCCAGATCAGCCAGCTGTCGATGGTGCCGAACAGCAGCTCGCCCTTCTCGGCGCGCTCCCGTGCGCCGGGAACGTTGTCCAGGATCCAGCCGATCTTGGTCGCGGAGAAATAGGCGTCGACCACGAGCCCGGTCGTCTCCACGACATACGGCTCGAGGCCCCTGGCGCGGAGCGCGTCGCAATGTCCCGCGGTGCGACGGTCCTGCCAGCAGATCGAGTTGTAGATCGGCCGGCCGGTATCCCGCTCCCAGATCACGGTCGATTCGCGCTGGTTGGTAATGCCGATGGCGGCGATATTGGCAGCCTGCAGGCCGGCCTCCGCGATCGCCTGCCGCGCGACCCCGAGCTGGGTCTGCCAGATGACCTCGGGATCGTGCTCCACCCAGCCGGGCTTCGGATAGATCTGCGGAAACTCCTCCTGCGCGATCGTCACCACGTTGCCGGAACGGTCGAAGATGATCGCCCGCGCGCTCGTCGTGCCCTCGTCGAAGGCGAGCACATATTGCTCTGTCATCGCGGCTCCTCCCTGTCGCGGCTCAGCCGTTCGGCTTGAAGAGAATCTTGTGGTACGGACCGAACGTTCGCGTCTTCAGCTTCCGGAAGATCTCCGGCGCCTCGTCGAGGCTCGCCCGGTGCGAGATCAGCGGCTCGACGTCGAGCCGTCCGGATTCGAGAAGGCCGATGATGTCGAACCACTCGCGGCCCGGAAACGGCACCGAGTACGAGTTCCACGATCCGACGATCTGTAGCTCCTCGCGCACCAGCTTGTCGAAGGCCGCCTTGGAGAACGTCACGTCGCCGTAGGCGGTGCCGTAGAGCACGACGCTGCCCTGCTTGGCGCAGGCGAGGATCGCCGCGTCGCGGCCCTTGTCGCTGCCCGCCGCTTCCAGCGCCAGCCTGACGCCGCGGCCGCCGGTCGCCGCCTTCACCGCCGCCACTGCATCCTCCCGCGCCGGGTTGATGCAGACGTCGGCGCCGACCCGACGCGCCAGGTCGAGCTTCTCGTCGTCGACGTCCACCGCAATAAGGGGCTGCGCGCCCGACAGCTTCGCGAACTGGAGCGCGAAATAGCCGAGCGCGCCGCAGCCGATGACGGCGACGGCATCGCCGAGGGCGAGGCGCACCTTCTGGATCCCGTGCAGCACGATCGCCGCCGGCTCGATCGTCGCGGCCACTTCGAGGCTCACGTGATCGGGCACCTTCAGGACGTTCCGCGCCGGCGCGCGAAGGTACTGTGCGAACGCGCCGTCGCTCCGCGAGCCGAGGAAATCGTAGTCGTCGCAGAGCGAGTAGTTCCCGCCCGCGCAATGCTCGCAATGGCCGCAGGGGATGAGCGGGGCGACCGCCACCCTGTCGCCGGCCGCGACGTTGGCGACGCCGGCGCCGGTCCGCTCGACCACGCCCGAGAATTCATGGCCCGGGATCGTCGGGAAGCGATAGGTGCCGGTCGCCATCACGCGGGGGATGTCCGACCCGCAGATGCCGGCCGCGGCGACCCGGACCAGGACCTCGCCGTCGCCGATCGAGGGAACCGCGACGTCCTCGACCCTGAGGTCGGCCGGGGCGTGGAGGACGGCGGCGCGCATCAGGCGGTTTCCTGCGGCAGGATCAGCGTCTTCAGCCCCTTGCCGCTCAGCGCGTGCTGGAACGCCGCCACCGCGTCGTTCATCCCGAAGCGGTCGGTGAGCAGGTCCTTCACGCTGATCTGGCCGCTCTCGACCAGTTGCATCGAGCGGGCATAGTCCTCGATGCTCGCACCCGTGCTCCCCATCAGGCGGAGGCCGGAATAGTGGATCTTGTTGGTGTCGATCTCGACCTTGGTGCCCTTGTTCAGCCCCGAGAAGAAGCTGGCGCGTCCGTAGCGGGCCAGCACCGCCATCGCCTGGACCTGGAGCTCCGGCGCCGGCGCGCAGGTGAACGCGACGTCGACGCCGCGCCCCCCGGTCAGGCGCATGACCTCGTCGACGACGTCGACCTGGCTCGAATCGACCGTGTCGGTCGCGCCATGGGCGGCGATTTCCTTGAGCCGGCCGGCACGTCGCCCGACCACGATCGCCTGCCGCACGCCGTAGGCCCGCGAGAGCTTGAGGAAGAGCGCCGCGATCGGCCCGGTGCCGAGCACCAGGACGCGGTCCTCCGGCGTCACGGAGGCGTCCTTCCACGCATTGAAGCAGCAGGCGAGGGGCTCGATCAGCGAGGCCGCCTCGTAGTCGAGGCTGTCCGGAATCTCGAACAGGTTGCCGCCGTAGATCGCCGCGGGCGTGACGATCATGAACTGCTGGAAGCCGCCGTCGATGCTGATGCCGAAGGCGTCGTAGTCGGGGCACATGTTGTTGAAGCCGCGCCGGCACATGTCGCAGTGGCCGCAGCCGATATTGGGGACCACGCAGACGCGGTGGCCCACCTTCCAGTAGGGGACGTTGGCGCCGACCTCCTCGATGTCGCCGGCCAGCTCATGGCCGAGGACGCGGACGTCGCCCTGTCCGACGCGGTAGTGCCCGCCGCGGAAGATCTTGAGGTCGGTCCCGCAGATCGAGGCTGCGTTGACCCGGACCAGGATCTCGTTCTCCTGGATGCGCGGCCTGTCGCGCTCGTCGAGCGTGATGACGCCTGGTCCCTTGAATACGGCGGATTTCACGGGATCACACCTCCATCCCGTAGCGGTGGATCTTGTGCGTCGGATAGAGGGCGATGGTGGGGATCGTGACGTCGGGCGTGCGCGTGGCGACGTAGAGCGCCAGCCAGCCGACGTTCTCCACGTCGATGCAGGAGGCGTGGATGCCCTCCTTCAGCTCCTTCTCGTCCAGCCAGCCGTCGGTATAGGCCTTGAGGTCGCCGTCATAGAGCCCCTTGTCGATGATCTCGGTCATCGGCGTCTTGACGTGGCTGGGGTTGAGCACAGTGACGCCGATGCCCTTCTCCTTGCCCTCGATCAGGATGTTCTTCGACAGGCCGAGCATGCCATGCTTGGAGGCCCGGTAGGGGCTGTGGCCCGGCCCGGATGCGACCCGGGTCGACGACGAGCCCATGTTGATGATGCGGCCGCCGAAGGGCTGCTTCTCCATGTAGAGGAAGGCTTCGCGGCAGCACAGGAACACCGCCGTGAGGTTCGGCCCGATCGTCTTGTTCCACTCGTCTAGCGTCACCTCGGTGATCGGCGGCGCGAGGCTGTCCCGACCCGCCGAGTTGACCAGCACGTCGATCCGCCCCCACGCATCGTTGACCCGGCGGAAGAGGGACCGCACCGCCTCCTCGTCCGTCACGTCGGCATGGACCTTCATGACGGTGCCGCCGTCCGCCTCGATCTCGGCCGCCACCCGGTCGAGGCGGTCATGGTCGATGTCGACCATCGCGACCTTGCAGCCGGCATCGCAATAGACCCGGACCACCTCCTCGCCGATGCCCGAGGCCGCACCGGTGACGATGCTGACCTTGCCGTCCAGGCTCAAGCGGGCACGCCGTCCTTCTGAAATGGTGCTCATTCGTATCGACCTCGCTTTCCTGATCGCCTTCATCGCGGGGCCGACAGGGCGGCCGCTTCCACCGTCAGCCGGGGGATGTCATCGCAGTGGCCGGTGTACTTCCTGCGAACCGTCATCTTCATATCGTACAGAATTTTATTCGACAACAGACAAACAGAACTCATTGCAATTTCGACATTCCGCGACGTCAGGAATGCACGGCGTCATCGCTTTCCGCGCCTCCGTGACCAGCTTCGCCAGGCAACCGCGAGGCCGGCGACCGCCGGCACCAGCGCCAGCGGCCACACGATCTCCGCCCGACGCGGCTGGACGACGACGATCTCCCGCGGAAGCGGGCCGCCGTCGCCGCTGACCGAGAGCCGCCCCTCGACCGCGTCGCCGTCCGGCACGTCGACCGGGAACCCTGAGAGGTCCGAGATTTCGCCCGGGGCGGCTTCGCGGACGACATAGCCGAAGTTCGAGCCCTGGGTCTGGATGACCTTGAGGTCGGTGCGCGGCACCTCGATCGCCCCGGCGCCGTTCCAGTCCACCCGAAGCGCATCGGCGGTCGACGGCTTCCGCCGCACCCAGATCTCGCGGTCGTGCGGCGCAGCGCCCTGCGGGCTGACGACCCTCACGTAATCCGCTTCCGCATAGCGGTCGGCATCGTGGACGGTGACGAAGAATCGCGCCCCGGGTCGGACATAGACGCGCTCCTCGGGCCGGTTCGACTGAATGGGACGGGTCCAGCGCTCCTCGGGCACGATGTCGAGAACCGCGACCCCGCTCCCCGCCGCGTCGATGACCTGCAGAATCTTGCGGGTGCCCGCGACCTCTTCCCCGTTCTCGACCAGCATGGCCTCGTAGCGTCCCGCCGGGAGGTCGACCCGGAACGCCGGCTGCGGCTCGGTGACGAGCTTGAGGAAAGGCGCCGGCCGTTCCGGCGGCGGCGGGACCTCCTGGACGCCCTCGCCGCGCAGTCGCGCGCTCGCCGCCTCGCGGAGCGCCGCCTCGTACGCGGTGTTGGCCCGCTGGCTCGAGGTCAGTTCAAGGATGAACGCCCGCTCCTCCTCGCGGAACGCGGCATAGCCGGCTTCGGCGTCCGCCCCCCAGAGCAGCTCGCCCTGTCCGTGCACCGCGCCTTCGGGATAGAGGATCGAAAAGGGCTGGCGCTCGATTTCGGTGATCGTGCCCTTGGCGTCGCGGATCACCAGCGTTCCCGGCACGTCGTCGTATTGCTTCTCGAAGGCGACGTAGGTCTGCCGGGAAAGCGGCCAGTAGTATTCCTGGGTACGGACGAAGTTCACCGCATTGGCGGCGTTCGCCATGAGGAACATCTCGTCGACGGCCGAGGGGACGAAATTCTCCTTGTAGGCGTAGCCGTCCCAGACCCGATTGTGGGTGACGACGACCTCGCGCATCTCGGGCTCGATCGCCGCCGCCGGCGACGCCACGAGAAGTGCAACCAGGGCGGGGAGCAGATGTCGCCTCATGCCGCCCCCCGTGCCCGCGTGATCTCGCCGCTCAAGATCACCATCACCAGCGCCAGCAGGAGCGCGGCGCCGATCGTCGCCGGGGCGATCACGATGCTTCCGATCGCGGCCCGGCCGACGTCCGCGAGCGGCGCCGCCGGAGAGACGAGCCCGAGCACGGGGTCGGCCTGCTCGAGGCCTGCGCGGAGGTACAGCATCGCCAGGCTGAGGTCTTGCGGCTGGGCCTGCTCGAGCATCAGGAGCAGGCCCTGCAGGGCGGAGAGGGCCACCAGCGCGACCAGGTAGGCGATGACCGCGGCGCGCACGCTCGCGAAGAAGCACGACGCCAGGAGGCCCATCGCCATCACGGGAAGGACGAGCGCGACGTTGGTGGTGAGCGCGAGCACATCGTCGGGACGTATGACCCCGGGCCCGAGCGGCTGCGCGACCAGGAGGAAGGCGGCATAGATGCCGAGCAGGACGAAGAGGACGACCAGCTCGGCGGCGAACTTCGCCAGCACGACCGCCCGCGGGCCCGCGGGCGACATGAAGAGGACCTCGAGGGTTCCATGCTCCCGCTCCCAGGCGATGCCGGCGGCGAGACGCATGCCGAGCAGCACCGCCAGGAAGACCGAGACGATGGCGTTGAGGATCGCCACCGGGTTGGCCGTGACCAGGACCGTCTCGGTCTCGAAGCCGCTCTGGAACCCGCTGCCGTAGAGGGCGGCGATGAGGCACGCGCCGGACGCCAGCAGCAGCGGCCAGGGCGACCACAGCTTCGCCGTGACCTCCTTGCCGAACAGCGCCACGATCGGAAGGGATCGTCGGCGTGCGGGCTGCTGGGCGAGCGCCAGTTGCATGGCTACATCACGGTCCTGATCAGGCCGCCGTCGATCCGCAGCGCGGCGCCGTTCACGATTCCGGTGCGGTTGCTGCCGAGGAAGGTGACGAAATCGGCCACCTCCTCCGGCCGCGACAGGCGCTGGATGAGGGACGTCGACCGGTTCTCGGCGACGAAGCGACGCTCGGCCTCGGCGGTCTCGACGCCCGGATAGAGGCCGGCGATGAGCCTCGATACGCCCTCCGTGCTGCACGGCCCGGGGAGCACGGAATTGACCGTGACGTCGGTGCCCTTCGTGGTCTCGGCGAGGTTCCGCGCGATCGACATCTGCATCGTCTTGGTCGCGCTGTAGGCCGGCATCTCCGGCGCGGGATTGATGCCCGACTCGCTCGCCATGAAGATCACCCGCCCGCTATTGCGCGCCAGCATCTTCGGCAGGTAGTTGCGGCTGAGGCGAACGCCGCTCATCACGTTGGTCTCGATCAGCTCGTACCAGCGGTCGTCGCCCGCCGCGTAGATGTCCATCGCCTCGTAGATGCCGAGATTGACGACCAGCACGTCGACGTCCGGGCACGCCTCGATGATCGCGGCGCAGCCCTCGGCCGATCCGCTGTTGCCGACCACCCCGTCGACCGTGGCGCCCGGCACCTCGGCGTGGAGCCGGGCGAGCGCGCCGTCGACGGTCTCGCGATTGCGGCCGTTCAGGTAGACCTCGGCACCCTCTGCGGCCATCGCCCGTGCGATGGCGTAGCCCAGTCCGCCGGTCGATGCCGTCACCAGGCAGCGCTTGCCCGCATATCCCAAGTCCATCTCGGTCCTTCTCCGGATCCTGCCTAGTTGACAACCCGGTCCCTGTCGCGCGCGTCGGAAGCCGCGCTCGCGGTCATCTGGACGAACAGCTCCTCGAGCGAGATCCGGCGCCGCTTGACCGACAGCGGCGTGATGCCGGCCGCCACCAGCGTGCGCACGAATTCCGCACGGCCCGCGCGCTCGTCGGCTTCGCCGGGCTGCGCGAGCGTCACCGTGAGCTCATGGTCGGAACGCACATGGGCGTCGGCGACCTCCGGGAGCGACTTCAGCCGGCCGATGACGGTCGTGGCGTGTTCGGCGGTCTCGATCAGGAGGCCGCCCGACGCATCGCCCGCCAGCACGTCGCCCTTGTCGCCGGATGCGAGCACCTGGCCTTCCTGCAGGAACACGATCCGGTCGGTGACCCGCTCCATCTCGTCGAGCTGGTGCGAGGAGAACAGGAGCGCCACGCCCGAGGCGCGCAGGTCGAGGAATATCTCGCGCATGTCGATCACGCCGTTCGGATCGAGGCCGAGGGTCGGCTCGTCGAGGACGAGGAACTCCGGCGCATGGACGAGGCAGCGCGCCAGGCATAGCCGCTGCTGCATGCCGCGGGAGAACGCGCCCACCGGTTTCTCGCCGACCTCGGCGAGCCCGACGCGACCGAGAGCGCGCGCGATCTGCGGGCCGCCGTCGACCAGGCCGTAGAGACGCCCGAAGAGGGACAGGTATCCGCGTGCGCTCATCTCGGGATAGACCCGCGGCTTCTCCTGGAGATAACCGATCCGCGCGCGGATGCGCGGGTCGCGGAAGCCGTTCCGGACCCCGAGCAGGTCGATCTCGCCCGAGTCCGGCGTGAGGAGACCGGTGATCATCTTCATCACCGTGGTCTTGCCCGCTCCGTTCGGCCCCAGGAATCCGACGATCTCCCCGCTGCGGACGTCGAGGTCGACGCCGCGCACCACGTTCCTCCGGCCGAAGCTCCTGGTCAGGCCGCGCGCGGAGAGGGCGAGGGTGCTCATCTGGACCATCAGTAGGGCAGCGGTGTGTAGTAGAGCCTGATCAGGTTGACCACGATCATGATGACGGCGGAGGCGAGCAGGAACTCCATCGGCCAGGCCAGCAGCTTGATGCGGTCGTTCGCGAACTTCATCCCGACGATCAGGACGACTGCGATCAGCGACGCATAGGGCGGCGGCGTGCCGCCCTCGATGGCCGAGCATCCGCCGAGCAGCAGGACCACGATGACGACCAGGACCATCCAGGACTTCATGCCGGTGCGCTCCCTTCGTCGTCCCCGCGGCTCGACGCGGCGTAGGCGAGCGTCTGGCCCCCGTCGGGGTCGAACAGGTAGATCCAGTTCGGATCGAGCCCGAGATGGAACGGCGCGCCGAACTCCTTGCTGTGCGAGGCTGTCTCGTCGGTCGAGCTGCGGGTGGTGATCTCGACGCCGCCGGCGGAGAACACGTAGAGGTTCTCCGCGCCGGTCGGCTCGAACGCCAGCAGCTTGGCCGCCAGCGGATGCCGCTCGTCCGGCGCCTCGCGGATCGCGACGTGCTCGGGCCGGATCCCCAGCCGCACCGTGCGTCCCGACATGTCCGCGACGCCGTTCGCCTTGACCCATGCCGGGTCGAGCGGGATGTCGGTGCCGTCGAGAACCGCGACCGCCCCGTCTCCGCGCGCCTCGATGCGTGCGGGAAAGACGTTCATCTGCGGCTCGCCGACGAAGGTCGCGACGAACTCGTTGGAGGGCCGCTCGAAGATCGTTCGCGGCGTGGCGAACTGGAGCATCCGGCCTTCCTTCATGACGATGATCCGGTCGGCCATCGTCATCGCTTCGAGCTGGTCGTGGGTGACGAAGATGGTGGTGGTGCCGATCTGCTTCTGGAGGTGGCGCAATTCGGCGCGCATCAGCCCGCGCAGCTGCGCATCGAGATGCGACATCGGCTCGTCCATGAGGAAGATGTCGGCGTCGCGCACCAGCATGCGGGCGATCGCCACGCGCTGCAGTTGGCCGGCGGAAAGCTGGTCGGGCTTGCGCCGCAGGACTTCGGTGATCTGCATCAGCCTGGCGACGTCGCCGACCTTCCGGCCGATCTCCGCCCTTCCCATTCGCCTGACCCTGAGGGGATAGGCGATGTTCTCGAAGACCGTCATGTGCCGGTAGAGGCCGTAATCCTGGAAGACCATCCCGACGTTGCGGTAGCGCGGCTTCAGATAGGTGACGTTGCGGCCGCCGATCTCGATGCGCCCCTCCGTGGGCATCTCCAGGCCCGCGAGCATCCGCAACGTCGTCGTCTTGCCGCAGCCCGACGGGCCCAACAGGAACACGAACTCGCCGTCGTGGACGGTGATGCTGACCTCCTGGACGGCCGCGAACGTGCCGAATCGCTTGACGAGGTTGGTGAGCCGCACTTCAGCCATGTGCAGGCCACCCGCCGGGGAATGTCATCGAAACGCCCACTTCGCTCAATCCTTCACGACACCCTGCGAGAGGCCGCTGATGAGCTGCCGCTGCATGATGAGGACGAACAGGACCAAGGGCGCGGTGACCAGGATCACCGCCGCGCCGAGTATGTTCCACTGCACGTTCGCGCCGATCGAATAGGCCATGATGGCGGGCGGCATCGTCTTGGCGTTGATGCTGGTCAGGAAGGTCGCGAACGCATACTCGTTCCACGAGAGGATCATCACGAAGATCGCGGTGGCGGTGATCGACGGCGCCATCAGCGGCAAGGTCACCTTGCGGAAGGCCGCGAACCAGGTGTCGCCGTCCACCATGGCGGATTCCTCGTATCGTCGCGGTATGTCCCGGAAGTAGCCGGTCAGCATCCACACCACGAAGGGGAGCTGCATGGCCGTGTAGAGGAAGATGAGCCCGACGCGGGTGTCGAGGAGGTTCATCGTCTGGAAGGTGATGAAGATCGGCAGGAGCACCGCCACCGGCGGCATCATGCGGTTGGTCAGCACCCAGAACGCGACGTCGTCGCGCCCGGTGAAGACGTAGCGCGCCATCGCGTAGGCGCAGAACGTCCCGATCGATACGGAGAAGAAGGTCGACGCCAGCGCCACGACGGTGCTGTTGAAGAAGTTCCACATGATCCCCTTTTCGAAGATCAGGACGCGGAACGCATCGAGCGTCGGCCAGAACAGCCAGGTCGGCGTCTGGGAGATCGCCGCCTCGCGGCTCATGAACCCGGTCATGACGATGTAGAGATACGGCACGAAGTTCACGAAGCAGACGAACAGCAGGAGCGCGTAGACCCACCAGGTGCGGGGTCTTGCCGGAGCCGCGGGAGACTGGATGCGATGGATGTCGGTGATCGCCATCTGCCGCTCTCCCTATTCGGCCACTTCGGTGCGCGAGCGGAACACGCGGATGAAGACGAAGCTCATCACGATGATGATCAGCATCATCAGGAGCGAGATCGCCGAGGCGCGGGACGCGTCGAAGAACTCGAGGCCCGTCTTGGTGAGAAGCAGGTTCAGGGTCATGGTGGCGTTGCCCGGGCCGCCGCGCGTCATGACGACGATCAACTCGTAGGTACGGAACGCGTCCATCGTCCGGATCACGACGGCGATCAGGATCGCCGGCCTGAGCAGCGGCATCGTGATCGTCCAGAAGGCACGCCAGGCCGATGCGCCGTCGATCTCTGCGGCCTCGTATGGCTGTCGCGGGATCGATGCCAGCCCCGCCGTCATCATGAGGAACATGAACGGCGTCCACTGCCATATGTCGACGAAGATCAGGGTCTGCAGCGCCCAGGTCGGGGCCGAGAGGAACGGCGGCTCCGCGAGCCCGAAGAACGACGCGATGCCGCCGATATAGTAGGTGACCAGGCCGGCGCCGGGGAAGAACATGTAGCGCCAGATCAGCGCCGCGACCAATGGCGGCAGGATCATCGGGATGAGGATGAGGATCCGGAAGAGGCTGGCGCCGCGGATCGCCCGCTTGAACAGGAGCGCCAGGCCGAGACCCAGCCAGAACTCGATGAAGACCGCCTCGACCGTGAAGATCAGCGTGACGCGGAGCGCGTGCCAGAACTCGGGATCCTGGATGACCGACTGGTACTGGTAGGAGCCGACGAAGAACCGCGGCAGGTAGGGCTTCGACAGGACGATGTTCTGGCTCGCCATGTAGAGCGCGTAGAGGAACGGGTACACGCCGATGGCGAACAGGATGATCAGGGTCGGTCCCATCAGCACCCACGGGAAGACCCGCTTGTTCGACGGCCCGAACCGGGCGATGAAGCGGCTCCTCGGCCTGGTGGCCGACGGACGCGCCGGCGCGGTCGTGTCCGACATCGGTCTCCTCCCTCCCCGCTCTTCGCCGGTCATTCGTCCCCGGGCCGTGCGCTCGTCGCACGCGGGCGGCCGTGGCGGTCCGGCATGCGCCGGTCGGTCATTGAAGTCGACATGGCCGGGCGGTGTGAACGCCGCCCGGCCGATCCTCGCCTGTCAGCCTACTGCCATTCCGACGGCAGGCGATCGTAGTACGTCAGGTCGCGCCAATGCTGCGGCGGCAGGTCGTCACGGCCGGGGATGTAGTATCCGCCGCGGCGCATCACGCCGGTCATGCGCTCCTCCATGTTGGCGGCCGCCGTCGCGGAGTCGATCTCGCCGATCCACACGCGGTTGCCTTCTTCGCCCATGATGTCGGAGATCTCGGCCCACTCCGGAACGCGGATACGCTCGTCCGGATTGGTGTCCTTCAGCATGAAGTCATAGACGTCGACCCACCAGGGCTGGAACTCCGCGAGCGTCTCGCTGCGATAGGTGGAGTGCCGCGACGGACCGGCGCCGAACTCGGTCGCACGCTCCTGGATGGCCTTGGAGGTGATCCACTGGATGAACGTCCAGACCGCTTCCTTCTTGGTGCTGTCGGCGGAGATGCCGAGGCTCCAGGCACCGAACCAGGGATCGATCACCCCGTGCGGGCCCGCCGGCGTGTGAACATGGGCGCTCTTGCCCTGGATGCCGGGGTTGTTGCCGTCCTCGAAGAAGCCGTAGATGAAGTCCTGGTAGTTCCACAGGCCGAAGGCGCCGCCGGCCTGATAGAGCTGGGTGGCTTCGTCGATGCCCCAGTTGGCGCTGTCGGCAGGCATGAAGTCGCGTGTCGACACGAAGTAGTCGATCGAATCGATCGTGTTCTGGTTGTTGATCGTGATCTTCCAGTCCTCACCGACGTATTCGTCGCCCTTCGTCTCCGGGGTCTGGAAGGCGAAGAGATAGGGAAGGTAGGTCACGCCCCAGAACCACCGCCCCGGCATGTTGGCGAAGCCGATCATGCCCTTCTCGGGATTGTGGACCTTCTTGGCCATGTCCATCATGTAGTCGGTGGTGAACTCCGGTGAGAACCGCTCGGGGATGGTGACGCCGGCCTCCTCCGCCACGTCCTTGCGGAAGGTCGTCCCCACCGGACCGGCGCCGATCGGAATGGTGTAGAGCGTCTCGTTGTAGACCCCGGTACCGCTGATGACCCGCGGCAGGAAGTCGTCGATGTCGTAGTCCTCCGCGGTGAGATCCGCGTTCTTCACGTACTGCATCAGCGGCTCGAGGAAGCCGGCGGCGGCGTATTCGGCCAGCCACATCACGTCGACCGCGAACACGTCGTAGCGGCCGGTGCCCTGCTGCATCTCCACGAGGGAACGCTGGCGATACTGGTCGAACGCGACCTCGTCGACGTTCACCTTGATGCCGTAGGTCTCCTCGAATTCCGGAAGGAACTGGAGGATGGCCGCGAACTGCGGCATCGCCGGCGTCAGAATGTTGATCTCGGTCCCATCGAACTGCTTTTGATATTCGCTCTGCGCGTACGCCGGCAGCGCCGCGCCCACCATCATGGTGGCCGCTATCGCGACCAGCCGCGTCGTTCTTCTCCCAGACATCTTTTCCTCCACTGCCGAGTGTGACACTTCCACTCCTCCTCTGCCGGCGCACGACGGGCGCCACAGACCTCCTCTCGTCGTCAGGCTGCGAGCCTGGCCTCGGTGAAGCGGGCCTGCCGCACCGTGCGGCCGGTCTGCTTCGAAAACAGGTAGACGTATCGCGCGTCCACGCGGACGCCGATCGGCGCGCCGATGCGCTCGGGGTAGCGACGCGCCTCGTCGCCGGTGGTCAGGACGCGGACCAGCGAATCCCCGAATTCGATGTCGAAGACGACCCGCGACCCGAGCACCTCGATCGCGAAGATCGACCCCCCGACGACGCCGTCGCCGGCCTCGCCGAGCGAGACGAGCCGCAATTGCTGGGGGCGCGTCCCCATCAGGTATTCGTCGCCCGGCGAGAGCGGCGCGCCGCCGTTGTCGAGCCATTCGCGATCGAGCCCGATGCGGGAGGTTCCCACCTCGAGGAAGGTCCGTCCGCCGTCTTCGACCAGCCGCGCCGGCAGGATGTTCATCGCGGGCTCGCCGATGAAGGTCGCCGCGAACGTCGTCTGCGGCCGGTCGAAGAGCTCCTGCGGCCGGTCGATCTGCTCGATCCGGCCCTTGTTGATCAGCACGATCCGGTCGGCCATCGTCATGGCCTCGAGCTGATCGTGCGACACGTAGAGCATGGTGGCGTTGAAATCGCGCTGGAGGCGCTTGAACTCGAGGCGCATGCGGGCCCGAAGCTGGGCGTCGAGATGGGAGATCGGCTCGTCGAGCAGGAAGACGTCGGCATCGCGCACCAGTGCCCGGCCGATCGCCACGCGCTGCATCTGGCCGCCTGAAAGCTGGCGGGGCATCTTGTCGATCTGGTCGCCGATCTGCAGCGTATCGAGGACGGCGCCGATCCGGCGGTCGATGTCCGGCTGGCTCATCTTCCGGATGCGGAGAGGGTAGGCGAGGTTCTCGCGCACCGAGAGATGCGGAAACAGCGAGTGCTTGTCGTAGACCATCGCCACGTTGCGTTCGCGCGGCGTGAGATGGGTGACGTCCCGATCGCCGATCCGGATCGATCCGGCATCCGCCTCTTCCAGCCCGGCGACCAGCCTCAGCGTCGTGGTCTTGCCCGCGCCGGACGGGCCGAGGAGGAAGACCGCCTCACGATCCCGCACGTCGAACGAGATCTCGCGCACGGCCACCGTGCCGTCGCGGAATGCCTTGCGCAGGCCCTCGAGCCACAGGTTCGCCAATGCTCCTCCCGCACCGCTTCGACCGACTTCGACGCCGTTTCCGACGCCTCCCCGAAGTCCGCCTCACCCCCACCATGAAAGGGTAGAATGAAATTTCTTACTGCGCAACATCATATGAAATTATTTTTATCCACTCCAAGCTTCACCGCCTCTTTCAGTCGCGTGAAATTGCGGATTCCGCTGGCCGGCCGGCCCTAGACGATGGCGCGGATGGTGCCGCCCTCGGCGCGCATCGCCATCCCGTTGAGCCACGACGAGGTGGATAGGTGGAGGACGGATGCCGCGATCTCCTCCGGCTCGATCATGCGGCGGATGAGCGACGTCGGCTCGGTCTGATCGAAATAGTCCGCCACCACCTGCTCGCGCGTCGTCCCGCGCTCCTTGGCGATCTGCTCGTGATAGCGCCGGACCGCCTCCGTGTTGGTCGGCCCGGGCAGGATCGTGTTGACCCGCACGCGGGTGCCCGTCGTGAGCTCCGCGAGCGCCCTCGAGACCCCGAGGAGACAGGACTTCATCGCCCCGTAATGCGCCATCCAAGGCTGCGGCTTTATCCCGCTCTCGCTGCTGATGAAGACGATCGATCCCTCGCCCCGCGCCAGCATGTCCTTGAGGGCGAGCCGTGCCATCCGCACGCCGGTCATCACGTTGACGTCGAAATACCGGAACCAGCGCTCGTCGGTGGTCTCGAAGAAGTCGCGGACCTCGAAGATGCCGACGCTGTTGACGAGATGGTCGAGCGGGCCGCCGGCGGTCGCGAACCGGTAGAGCGCCTCGGCATGGTCGCCGTCGGTGAGGTCGCCGGCCAGCCCCGAAGCGCTCCCGCCGAGCGAGGCGACCGCGGCGTCGACCTCGGCCCGGGTCAGGCCGCCCACCGTCACCGTCGCACCGACCGCGGCGAATGCGCGGGCGCAGGCAAGCCCGATCCCCGTCGCGCCACCGGCGACCAGCACCCGCTTGCCGGACAGATCCAGGCTCATGAGTTCGTGCTCCCGTTCAGGCCGCTCCGGCATCTGGAGCGGGGAGGGTAGCGACGATGGCCCCGGGGTTGAAGCGAACTCGTTTCAACATCTCCGTGAACGCTTTTCGCAGATCGCGACGCTCAGAGCCGCGATGCCAGGAAATCGAGCAGCGCACGCGTGCGCACCGGCACGTTGCCCTGCGCCGGATAGATCACGCTGATCGGTTCTTCGTCGCCGGCGTTGAAGTCCTCGAGGATGGTGACCAGCCGGCCGGCCTTCACGTCCTCGGCGATGTGGAACGCCGAGAGGCGCGCAACGCCGAGGCCCCGCGCGGCGAATTCCCGCAATCCTTCGCCCTGGTTGACGAGCAGGTTGCCGCGGACCTCGATGTGCTCGATTGCCCCGTTCGCCATCTTGAACGGCCAGTTGCCGTACCACCTGCGCCGGCTCAGGCCGAGGCAGTTGTGCTCGCGCAGCTGCGCGGGATGAAGCGGGCGGCCGTGCCGCGCGAGATAGGCCGGGGCCGCCACCACGTGCCGCGTCGAGCCCATCAGACGGCGCGCGATCATCGAGGAATCGGCGAGGGCGCCGCTGCGGATCGCCAGGTCGGTGCCGTCGAAGATCAGGTCGACCGTCTCGTCCGAGTAGGACAGCTCGATGCGGATGCCGGGATGCGCGATCAGGAAGTCGGCAGGATCGGGTTGAGCACATGGATCGCGAAGGGGATGTTGGTGCTGATGCGCAGCATTCCGCCGAGCTGGCTGGACGTCTGCTGGATGTCGGCTTCGAGGCGGTTCATCTCCTCGAGAAGCTGCTGCGCCCGCTCGAGAAAGGCCTGTCCCTCGGCCGTCAGCCGAAGCGAGCGGGTCGAACGGATAGCGAGCCGGACGCCGAGCCGCTGCTCGAGCCGTGAAATCGCCTTGCTCACCGCCGACGCGGTGAGGCCGAGCTCCCGCGCCGCGGCGGAGAAACTGCCGCGCTCGACCACCGCGACAAAGGCCAGCATCTCTCCCGCACGATTGTCCATGGCGACATCCGTGAAATGGTTGCAACGCTGTATTGACAGGGTTTCCCTTTATTCCGCAATCGAAAATGTTACGCTGTGAGACGCAGACGATCGAATTGATTTCTACCGGAGGACGAAATGGATTTTGGCGTGGCCGGCAAGATCGTGGTCGTGACCGGAGGAGCCACCGGAATCGGCAGGGCGATCGCCGAGACGTTTCACCAGGAGGGCGCCACGGTCGTCATCAACGGGCGGACGCGCGAGAAGCTGGACAAGGCATGTGCCGAGATCGGCCCCAACGCCCACGGCGTCGTCGCCGACCTGCGGACGCCGGAGGGCGCGAATGCGCTTGCCGGCTATGCGCGCAGCCTCGGCCCGGTGTCGTTCCTGATCAACAACATCGGCGTGTTCGACGTGAACGACTTCTTCGAAGTCTCGGACGAGCGCTGGCACGAATATTTCGAGCACAACCTGATGACCAGCATCCGCATCACGCGCGAGCTGATGCGCGACATGCTGGACCGGAACGAAGGTTCGATCGTCTTCATCGCGAGCGAGGCGGCGATCCGCTCGATCGGCAACATGATCCCCTATTCCGTCACCAAGACGGCCATGCTGGGGCTGTCGCGGGGCCTGGCGGAGCTGACCCGCGGCACGGCGGTGCGCGTCAACAGCTACATGCCGGGCACGACGGCGACCGAGTCCGTGCAGGGCTATTTCGCGGGCCTCGCCAAGGAGCAGGGCAAGTCGGTCGAGGAGACGCTCACGAGCTTCTACGACGAGGTGCAGCCGGGCAATCTCGGCCGGCGTCTCATCGATCCCGCCATGCACGGGCGGGGCGTGATCCAGCTCGCCACCAACACCGCCATGAACGGGGTCAACCATCGGGCCGATGGCGGCACCATCCGCTCGATCCTCTGACCGGGCGCGACTCCAGGAGAGAACGGAAATGTACAAGCGACGGGCGCTGGTCGTCGGCGCGACGGGGATCGTCGGCCTCAACGTGGCCGAACATCTCCGCGACTGCGGCGGATGGGAGATCCACGGCATCTCCCGCCGCCCGCCGGTCGGCGCATCCTACATGCGGACGCGGTCGGTCGATCTCCTCGACCGCGACGCTGCGATCGCGGCGCTGGCCGGCCTCGCCCCGACCCACATCTACTACTGCACGTGGACGCTCGGCCGGACGGAAGACGAGAACATCCGGCTGAACGGGGCGATGCTCCGCACCGTGCTCGACGCCTTCGCGGCGAGCGGAAGCGTGGTCCACACCGCGGTGGTCACGGGGGCCAAGCACTATCTCGGGCCGTTCGAGGACTACGGCAAGGTCACGCCGGTCACGCCGTTCCGCGAGGATGCGCCGCGTCTCGAGAAGAAGAACTTCTACTACGAGCTCGAGGACATCGTGATGGACTACGGAGCGCGGCTCGGCTTCGGCTGGTCCGTCCATCGCTCGCACACCATCATCGGCTACGCCGTCGGCAACCTGATGAACATCGGCGCGACGCTCGCCACTTACGCCTCGATCTGCAAGGCGACCGGCGCCCCGTTCGTCTTCCCCGGCTCGCCGACCGCCTGGTCGGGCCTCAACGACATCACCGACGCGCGCATCCTCGCCCGCCAGATCGTGTGGGCTTCGACCGAGCCGAACGCCCGCAACGAGGCTTTCAACGCGGTCAACGGCGACGTCTTCCGCTGGCAGCAGCTCTGGGCCCGCATCGCCGACTATTTCGGAATCCAGCCCGGCGCCTATCCGGGCCGCTATATCGCCCTCGAGGAGCGGATGCGCGGCATGGGACCGGCATGGGACCGGATCGTCGCCGAGAACCGGCTCCAGCCGAACGCGCTCGACCGCCTCGCCTCGGCCTGGCACACCGACCTCGATCTCGGCCGGCCGATGGAGTGCGTCCACTCGATGAGCAAGGCGCGCGCGCTCGGCTTCGGCGATTTCCAGGACACCGAGCAGTCCTTCGTCGACACCTTCGACCGCATGCGCGCCGAGCGCATCATCCCCTGAGCGGAAGGAGGCAGGCATGAGCAATGGCATCCCCCGCGTCGTCATCGTGACCGGCGCCGGCTCCGGGATCGGCCTCTGCACGGCCGAGGCCTTTCTTGCCGACGGCGCCCACGTCGTCGGCGCCGGCCTCGCGCTCGACGATTTCAGGGCGCTCGGTCCGGCCGAACGAACGCTCGCCGTGGAGGTCGACCTCACGGATCGCTCGGCCGCCGCCCGCGTGGCCGCCGCGACGGTGGAACGCTTCGGCCGCATCGACGTCCTGTTCAACAACGCGGCCCTGGCTCCCGCCCGCTCCGGCATCCTGGACGTCACCGACGAGGAATGGGACGCCACGCTCGACCTCAATCTCCTCGGCTACCTGCGCATGAGCCGCGCCGTCGCCCCGCAGATGATCGCGCAAGGGCGCGGCTGCATCGTCCATTGCGGATCCGAGACGGGGGTCATGCCCCATCCCCTCCTGCCCGACTACAGCGTCTCCAAGGCTGCCGTCCTGATGCTGTCGAAGATCCTGTCGCGCGAGCTGGGCGCCAAGGGCATCCGCTCGAACGTCGTCGCTCCCGCCCACGTCCGCACGGCGTTGTGGGACCGGCCGGGCGGCTTCCTCGACTCGCTGGCGGAGTCCTACGGCACGACGCGCGACAAGGCCGTCGCGGCGTTCCTCGAGGACAAGAAGCTGCCGGCCGGCCGGCTGGGGCGCCCGGAGGACGTGGCGGCCGCCGTCCTCTTCCTTGCCAGCGACAAGGCGGAGTTCATCTCGGGTGCGGTGCTCGGTGTCGACGGCGGCGTGCTGCCGTTCGTCTGAAGGAGGAAGAGCCGTGGGACAGAATGCGACGTCGCCCCTCAACCCCGATCCCGCATGGGGCGAGGCGATCTGCCGGGAACTCCGCGAGAACGAATTCAACGGACGCGTCGGGCAGGAGCTCCGGTCCGAGACCGAGGATGTCCGCGTCTGGACCATCCGTCTCGCGCCCGGCGAGCGGGTGGCCTTTCACCGGCACCAGCTCAAGTATTTCTGGATGGCGATGACGCCGGGCCGCTCCCGCTCGCGGTTCTGGACCGGCGAGACGCGCGAGACCGGGTACCGCGCCGGCGACGTGCGCCACTTCGACTACGGCCCTGGCGACTTCATGATCCACGACCTCGAGAACATCGGCGACACCGAACTCGTGTTCGTCACCGTGGAACTGAAAGGCGGCGCGAACCCGCCCCTGCCTGTCGCGCCGTGACGCGGGTGCGCCGGGCCTCGCTCGTCGTCGATCTCCGGCTCTGATCGCCCGACCGGTCGCGGGCCGGGCTCGGCATTCACGATCAGCCGGGCCCCGCGCTGGCCATGGGCGCGGAGGCTATAGGGGTGCGCCGCCCGGGCCGTGGGGGGCTACCGGATCCCCGACCAGAACAGGTGGTTGCCGATGCGCGCCACCAGCGTCGCCCCCGGCGAGTTCCGGACCCAGCTCGGGTTGACGTTCTTGGCGTGATAATGGAGGGCGCCGGCGACCAGGAGGGGCAGGCCCCCGAGCACCGCCCGCGCTGCGATCTCGAGGATCATGTCGAAGATCGGATTGTCGCCGGGCATCAGCTTCGCGATCTTCCGGCGATTGGGATCGCTGTCGTTCCAGCAGGAGAACTGGAGCCGCTGCAGGCAGACCTTGGCGACGGTCTTGGGATAGCGCTCCGAGCGGACCCGGTTGAGGATCACGTTGGCGACCGCCTCGATGCCTTCCTTGGGCTCGCCGCGGGCCTCGCCATAGAGCGTGCGCGCCAGCGTCAGGATCTCGCCGTCGATGCTGGTGTCGGTCTTCGGCAGGTCCTCGGCGAGGCCCGGCTTGTCGGCGACGGGCGCCTTCTTCCAGATGTCGCCGAGGCCGAGCAGGGCACCGGTGTCCGGCCCGACCTCGCCATCGATCACGATGCCCTTCCGGTCCTGGAACATGCTCACCGCCTTGGCGGTGACCACGTCGTAGAGCCCGTTGACCTGCGCCTCGGCGAGCAGGCCGAGCCCGACCAGCTTCTTCTGGATCGCCTCGACGATCGGGCTGTAGCCCGCCGGCGGGTCGAGCACCTTGAAGAGGAGCAGATCGCTGCCGAGCCCGTCCGGCATGTCGTAGAGGACGCCGGGGAGGAGCACCCCGGTGTTCCAGCTCCGGCCGTTCGCAGTGTGCTTCATCACGCCCCACTGGGCGCCGCGGGCCTCGTAGGTGTCGCCGCCGTTGCCGAGCGAGATCGCGACATGGCCGTAGGGCGGAGGCTCGTTGCCGGGCGGGTAGCGGACGAGGATGGCGCCGGGGATGTGGAGCGCATCGCGCCAGCTGATCCGGATGCCCTGCTTCACCGCGTCGCGCTGCCAGTAGCCTGAATACGAATTGTACCGCTTGGCCGGGTCGGCGACGATGCCGTAGGGGATCGCATAGGCTCGGAACGCGCAATACGAGACGTATTCGGCACAGTCGAAGGGGCCCTTCCACTCGGGGTCGTCGTAGTCCGGCGTCGGGGTGAAGGCGTAGGGCTGGCCGAGATGGCGCTTGGCGATGTCGAGGATCGTGGCGCCGAGCCGGTGTGCGATCGGCGGCGTCACGTCGCTCTCCGTGCGGTCTGGCGGGAGGTCCTCGGTCGGACCCCGCTCCTCGACCTTTTCCGGGGTCACGTCGCCTGCACGGCGCTCGGCGATCAGCTTCTCGAACGCGGCCCCCGGCGCGCTTGCGGCGGTCTTCCAGTCCTTCCCCGCGAGCCAGTGAACGAGGCCGCGGGACAGGACCAGCACCACCTCCCGATAGGTCGACGCGTCGCCCTGCCCGCCCGCGATCAGCCGGTCGGCGAGGGCCTCGCCGAGCACCAGCGTGTTCCGTCGCTCGGCCGCGTAGGCGCCGCGCGGATCGCCGCCGTTGATCGTCTCGACGGTGACCCAGGGATTGCTCCCCAGCGCCAGCGCCCGTTCCAGTTCCTCCCGCTTTCCATCGCAGGCCTCGAACAGGGTGCGCTCGAAATCCGGCTCGCGACGGATGTCGTCGGCGATCGTCTCGAGGAGCGCGCCCAGGAGCGGGTACTTCTCCTCGCGGTTGGCGGTTATCCTCACGACCTGTCTCCTCCTATTGGGCGGGGGGAACGTCGAAGACCTGCGCGAAGACCGGGATGACGTCGATCGGGCTCCGGGCGAGGAGCGCCGGCTCGACCGATGCCGCATCGCTGACGCCGAGTACCGCCCTTTCCTCGCTCGACAGGTTCGCGAAGTTCCGGCGGACGAAGCTCGCCATGGCGGTGAGGGTCTTCACGTCGGGGCGCCCGTCGCAGGCATCGACCGAGCAGTCGATGCCCTCTCCCTCGCCGCTCAGGAAGAGCTGCACGCCCCGGACCAGCATGCTGGGCGCCATCCCGACCGCCGTCGGATCGGCACCCTGGCTGAGTTGGAAGATGCCGGGGAACCTGCATTCGAGATGAGCCGGTCCGGCGCCGAGCAGCAATTTCTCCCCGACCGGCACCGCGTTCGCGCCGATCCGGCAGAAATAGGCGTACTCGTCCGGGCAGACGGCGTTCGCGTTGGTCCACGCGCCGTCCTCGCAGGTGAACAGCATCTGCTCGATCCGGCCTTCCCGAACGGCGGGCTGGCAGAGCGACGCGCCGCTTGCGTAAGGCGAGCCTGCCACCGTGCAGGCACGCTGTGCCAGCGCCGGATGGCCGGAGGTCGCAATCAGTGCCAGTCCGAACAGCAATGCCAGTCGCATCTTCAGGCCCTCGCTCGCATTCTTGGTGAAACATGCGCGGCGACGCGGACCGGCGACCGCGCGGTCGCGGAGGAAGTTCGTGAAAGGGTCGTCGGGGGGTGCCGCTCGATGTCGCGTCGGGCGGCGTCGGCCGCGCCGGCATCTGCACGGCAAAGACGCCACGAAGTCGGAGAAAGGGCGTGCGCCCCGTTTCCCGGGCCTGCCGTGTCCCTGGCCGTGCCCGCAGCCGTGCGGCCGGCGACAATCGCGTCTCCACTGCGCATGGACTGGGGGCCTCCATCCGGTCCTGCATCGCCGCCTGCGCGGCGCCGTCGTCAGAGCACCCTCTTGATCTGTTCTTCTATTCCTGCGACGCCAAAGCATAGCACGGATGTGCGGCTTGTCACATCGGCCGTCGCCGAGTCGAAGTATCGATCCTGTACTCGCAAACCGAGGATCGGCGGCAATGCCGGTGATCCCCGGAACCGATTCGACAGGTGCGTCGTCGACATTCGTTTCTGTTCGCTCTGCATCGATCGGCAATCGATTCATGCCGACGATGATGCGCCGAGAAGAACGAGGCGAACGACCGCCACGATCTGCAGCCGGCACAAGAAGACAGCATTCGTGTTCTGGGCTGGGGTCGATGACGGATCGAGGAAGCAGCCTTTCGCTCGGGGGAAAAGCAGTGTAGCGTCCGAAGTGCTATCGTTTTCAGGATGCGGCATCATGGAACGATTGCATGTCCATTGGGCCGTGGCGAGCATTTGCCTGCTCATAGCCGGCTCCTCTTTCGGCGCGGTCGGCGCGGCACCTCGGATTCAGGCCGAGGCGGCGGCGCCGCCGCCTGAGGCCGTGACCCCGGTGGAGGCCAGGCCGCCGACCTGCAGGCCCGACCTGCAGCCGGATGCGAGCTGCCGGCTCGGGTTCCGCACCGACCAGGTCTGCTATCGCGGCGGCAGCATCGTATCCCGGAAGATCGGACCATGCGTGGTGGAGACGCCGCCCCGGCCCGCCGCGCCGCTTGCCCTGCCACCGGAAATCCCGGAATGAGCGACGACGCCCCGCCGAGCCGGGTCATCAGGCGCGTGTCGATCGGCGCCGCCGTCGTTGCCGCCATTGCCGCTCTCCTGGCGGTGCTGTGGGTGGGCGGCGCCTACGACACCCGGGGCCTCATCTTCGTCGGCAGTCCCGAGGTCTATACCCGCGAGCGCCTGGTCAACGACCGCTACGATCAGGACTTCTGGCTGCACAGCCAGCTCGACCGGCTCGACCGGTCGACCGCCCTGCTGACCTCGGTCGTCCGCGATCATGTCGGCGTGTCGGGCGGGGCGGCGATCGGCGGCGCCGGCGGCGAGGTGAGCGCCCCGCCTGCCACCGGCACGGGCGGCAGCCCCCTCGGCGACGTCACCATCGAGATGCCCTTCGACCAGGAGTTCCTGATCCGGGCCAGCGTCCGCGACGCCATCCGCCAGCTCATCCTCGAGAACCTGCTCGACGACCGTCACGATCTTACCGGCAATTCCGTCTACGGCCTCAAGTTCGACGTCACCGTCGTCGCCGGCAAGCGGACCTACGACTCGGCCTTCGTGCGGGCATCGATCAAGGCCAAGCAGCTGTTCGCCGAGGAAGGACCCGGCAGCGGCACCGGACGCGGTCAGGGGCCGGCCCGGGATCCGAGCTCGACCGAGACCGAGGCGCCGCGGCATGTGCGGCAATACTTCGCCAGCACCATCGCCGACATCGAGGAGAAGGACAGGAACCCGCTCCACACCAGCTACGACCTGTACCACCTCTGGATCGCCGACGTCGGCTCGCGCCTCAACACCTATATCGGCCAGATCTACGACACGATGGAGGTCCCCAGCCCACCCCCGGGCGTGGCCTGCAGCGGCGCCACGCGGCTGGAATGGCAGCGCCGCATATTGCAGGCGGTCGACGACGTGCTGGGGATCAACAACGCCGCCTTCGACCCGCCCTCGCAGGGCCTGCAGGGCGTCAAGCTGCCGATGCCGTGGCGCAACCACATCCGGGTGGTGGTCAGCGAACTGAAGGACGGCGCCTGCGACGACATCCCGGTGTTCGCCGCCGAGCCGATCTGGGATCCGATCTATCTCGTCGACGGCGATCCGCCGGGACCGGGATTCCTGTTCATCGACACGGTCGACGACACCACCGCCGCCTATGCCTCGACGCTCGGCTACAGCGAGGAGGATCTCAGCCGCGACCCCGGCATCTACCAGGATCTCCGGCCCCGCTACAAGCGCATCGCCACGCTTGCCGACTATGTGAAGAACCACACCGGAGGCCGGGCGATGGTCGAGACCGTGCTGCCCGGGAGCGGTCGGCGGGCCTCGATCATCCTGGTACCCTCCGGCTTCTTCAATTTCATCGAGAGCGTGATCCGGACCGACTCCTATACGTATGCCCTCTTCCCCAAGACCGAGGTCTTCGGCGTGCTCGCCGAGCAGGCGACCGACATCAATGCGGCGCTCTCGGCTTCCATCGCCGGCCAGGGCGGCGGGGCCGGCAGCCTGTCGACGTCGAGCGCCGAGCGCGGTTTCGAGGCGGCGCCGCGCACCGTCGGCTTCAGCGAGGCGTCCGCCTCCGGCGCGGTCGAGTTCGGCTGGGTGATCGGCGGTCGCGGACGCCTCGAATCGACCCAGAAGTCCGGTCTCGCACTGGTCTCGGTCCCGGCCTGGACGAACGAGCTGTCGGTCCACATCGAGACCGGCTGGGTGCGCAGCAACGGCGCCCTCGCGGTGGCGCGGTCCTACGATTTCGCCGTGCCGATCCCGCCCGACTACGAGGCGTTCGACGCCTTCGTCGGCGGCAGCCGCGTCCGCCACGAGCCGCGGATCAGCAACGACCTGATCGCCAAGCAGCAGATCCTCGAAGCCTGCGGCGACGTCTCGATCATCATTCCGGGATTCCGGCTGTGGCGAAGCACGGTGGTGACCCTCGGCGGCCAGGCGGCGAGCCGCATCACCGTGCTTCCCAACATGCGCGGCATCATCGCCCGTTTCGACAACCTGTTCGTCGATACCGTCCCGAAGATCAGCGAGCAGGCCAAGCTGCGGGTGTGGACGAGCGAAGGCGTCGACACCGCCGCCGCCCGCTTCATCGTCGTTCCGCCGCGCGATGGCGCGACCTGCGGCGACGCGCTAGGGGATGATGACGCCGGAGAAATCGCCACAGCGGCAGGGACTGCCGACCGGTAGCGGCGGGACGAAGCAGATGCCGGACGAGGTCGAGCATTTCGAGCTGGCCTGCGCCAACAGGCGAGGCAAGGGCGACGGGCGTTCGGCGACCGGCGTCGTCTTCTCGACGGGAGGTTCGGCCGGCGGCGGCATGCCGATCGCTGCGACGGCGAGACCGGCGCAGCCTGCCACTGCAATCATGCCGAAAAGAGCGAGCCGCATGGGCGTGACGACCAGAGTCCGCTGAGGCTGATCGCAATATAGCGCAAGACAGTGTTGAAATCCGGTTAACGTCGCATCCCTTCTTGAACGAGGACCTGACGACAACCGGCGCCGCACTATTCTTCCCGGAGTCGCGAACGACAGGAGAGGAAGATGGAGACGCAGGAACTGCACCGTGGCCGTCTGGTCGATCACATCCAGCTCGTCGTCAGGGATCTGCACGCCAGCCGGCGCTTCTACGAAGCGGTCCTTGCCGTCCTCGGCATCCCGCTCGGCGGGGCGGCGGACGACTACTTCTGGGCCGACGAGCTGTTCGTCTCGTCCGCCGACAGTCCGGCTGCCCTCGGGCAATTGACCGGCCGCCACCACCTCGCGTTCCAGGCGAAGGATCGCGCCGCGGTCGACGCCTTCTACCGCGCCGGTCTCGACAGCGGCGGCCGGGACAACGGCGCGCCCGGCGAGCGCCCCTACCATCCCGGATATTACGCGGCGTTTCTGCTCGATCCCGACGGCAACAACATCGAGGCCGTCCACCACGGCCCGGCGGAGCGCAGCGCCGAGTCGGTGAAGATCACCTTCTAGGCTCGCGCCGGTCGGGAACGCGGCCGTACCGGCGGGCGTTAGCGCAAAAACGAGGAATCAAGACATGCCCGAACTTGGCATCGCCGTCGACAAGGTGGCCTTCGTCGCGCTCAAGGCCCGCGAGTTCGGTGCCAAGACCGCCCCCTTCGACGAGGGCGATACAGAAACCTCCGATGAACAGGATCGCGCCGACGGGGTGCTGGAGAACCGGGCCGACGATCCCTCTCTCGCCGAGCTCCAGCAGGCGATCGACGCCCTGGACGATGACGAATGGATCAGCCTGGTGGCCTTGGCCTGGGTGGGCCGCGGCACGTTCGACCTCGACGAGTGGGAGGAGGCCCGGAACACGGCCAGGCGCGAGGCGAGCACGCCCGCGGCGAGCTACCTGACCGGCATGCCGATGCTGGCCGAGTATCTGGAAGAAGGCCTCGCCGCCTTCGGCATCGGCGTTGCCGACGCAGAGAACGACGTCGTGGCCGGTCGGGAGGTCTAGGCTCTATCGAGCGTGACGCCCTCCTTGGGAAATCATCGAACGGCGACTTGGTCGGGTCCGTCCTGATCGGGCCGTCATCCCTGCGCGAGGATCGGCATGTATTTTCACGCATTGGCCACCGATTACGACGGCACGCTGGCCCATCACGGGCGGGTGGACGCCGGCACGATCGCCGAGCTGGAGCGGCTGTCCGACAGCGGCCGACGCCTGGTGCTGGTCAGCGGCCGCGAGCTCGAGGACCTCGAGCGGGTCTTTCCCCGTCTCGACCTGTTCGAGCTGGCGGTGCTGGAGAACGGCGCCCTGCTCTATGCGCCGCGGACCCGCGAAGAGAAGCGCCTCTGTCCGTCGCCGGACGCCGCCTTCGTGGAACTGCTGCGGCAGAAGGGGGTCGAGCCGCTCTCGGTCGGTCGTTCGATCGTGGCGACCTGGGAGCCGCATCAGGCAGCCTGCCTCGAGGCCATCAATACGCTGGGTCTCGAGCTCGAGATCATCTTCAACAAGGGCGCGGTGATGATCCTGCCGTCCGGGATCAACAAGGCGACCGGGCTGGCGGCGGCGCTCGAGCAGTTGAAGCTGTCGCCGCTGAACGTCATCGGCATCGGCGATGCCGAGAACGACCATGCCATGCTCCGCTACGTCGGATGCGGCGTGGCGGTCGCCAACGCCATTCCTGCGGTCAAGGACACCGCGGACCTGACCACCGAGGGTGACCACGGCCTCGGCGTCGCCGAGATGATCGCAGCCCTCGGCGAATCGGAGGAGCGCTTCCTCGTCGCCGACCGGCACAGCGTGGAGCTGGGACGAGATGCCGAGGATGGCGCGGTCCGCCTGACCCCGGTCGGAGGACCGGTGCTCATCGCAGGCTCCTCCGGGATCGGCAAGTCGACGCTCGCCACCGCGCTGTCGGAGCGTTTCGTGGAGAAGGGCCACCAGTTCATGGTGATCGACCCCGAGGGCGACTACGAGGGACTGGAGGGGGCGGTGGCGGTCGGATCGGCCCACGAGCCCCCGGCGATTCGCGCCATCATGGGTCTTCTGGACGACCCTGGCACCAACGTCGTCGTCAACGCCTTCGGAGCGGCGGTGCGGGACCGGCCGGAATACCTCAAGACCCTCCTGCCGGAGATCGCCGCGCTTCGCTCACGGACCGGCCGGCCCCACTGGATCGTCATGGACGAGGCGCATCATCTCCTCCCGGCGTCGGCCTCCAGGCCCGAGGCCATCGTCACCCGGGGTCTGGTCATGATCACCGTTCATCCCGAAGCCGTCGCCAAGGAGGTCGTCGCCCTGGTCGAGACCATCGTGGCGCTGGGGCCGGAAGCGCGGCAGGTTGTTTCGGCGGTGTTCGAGGCGAAGGGCCTCGAACCGCCTGACCTGCCCATCCCCGGCGACGACGATATCCTGGTCCTCCGCGAGCCGGAGGGGGCCCGGCTGGTCGAGCCGATCAGGCCCGCCCAGGCGCGGACGCGCCACCAGAGAAAATACGCGACCGGCCAGCTGACGGAGGAGAGCAGCTTCTATTTCACCGGCCCGGACGCCGCGCTGAACCTCCGCGCCCACAACCTCGAGACCTTCCTGCTCCTCGCCGAGGGGGTCGACGAGGAGACTTGGGACTACCACCGCGCGCAGGGCGACTATTCGCGGTGGATGAAGGAAGGCATCAAGGACAAGCGTCTTTCGGCCGAGGTCGCGGATGTCGAGAAGGATGCCGGCCTCGATTCGACGGTGAGCCGGCAACGCATCGCCGAGCTTGTGCGGCGCCGCTATACGGCGCCAGCCGACGCCGGCAACTGACGCCCGCCCGGCCGGGGGCCGCCGGTTCCGGGAGGCTCCGCCAGAACGTTCCGACGTACCATCGGGCCGTTTTCCCTCCGGTTGACGGACCACGGACGCGGCACGCCGTCGCGGTCCGATATCGGTCGAACTTTGACCGGTGGTCGGCGTTGTGAGCACGGCGGGAGGCGCCGGCGAAACTCAGTATGCAGGGAAGCGGTTGTGATGCGGATCGCGCAGGTTGCACCCTTGGCCGAGGCCGTCCCGCCGAAGCTGTATGGCGGCACCGAGAGGGTGGTGTCATGGCTGGTGGAGGAACTGGTCCGGCAGGGCGAGGACGTGACGCTGTTCGCGAGCGGCGATTCGCGGACCGGCGCCAGGCTGGTTCCGGTGGTGCCGCAGGGCCTCCGCCTGGCGGGCATTCGGGACCATACCGCCCATACGCTGGTGATGCTGGACGAGGTCCGGCGACGGTCGGACGAGTTCGACATCATCCATTTCCACACCGACCTGCTGCAGTTCCCGCTGTTCAAGGACCTGTTTCCGAAGTGCGTCACCACCCTCCATGGGCGGCTCGACCTGGTCGACGTCCATCCCCTCTACCGGGCCTTTCCGGACATGCCGCTGGTCTCGATTTCGAACGACCAGCGTCGCCCCATGCCGCCGGTGAACTGGGCGTCCACCATCCCGCATGGTCTTCCACACCAGTATTATCGCTTCAGCCCGAAGGGCGGTGACTACCTCGCCTTCGTCGGCCGCATCTCGCCCGAGAAGCGACCCGACCGCGCCATCGAGATCGCCAAGCGGAGCGGCACGCCGTTGAAGATCGCCGCAAAGATCGATCCCGCCGACCGCGAGTATTTCGAACGCGAGATCGAGCCCCTGCTCGACCATCCGCTGATCGAGTTCATCGGCGAGATTGGGGACGCACGGAAGAACGACCTTCTCGGCGGCGCATTGGCGCTGCTCTTTCCGATCGACTGGCCCGAACCGTTCGGGCTGGTCATGATCGAGGCGATGGCGGCCGGGACGCCGGTGATCGCCTGGGGCAGTGGCTCCGTGCCCGAGGTGATCGAGGACGGCGTCTCCGGTGCAATCGTCGCCTCCCTCGACGAGGCGGTGGAGGCGGTCGGACAGGTGGGTCGCATGGATCGACGGGCGGTGTATGAGAGCTTCGAGACCCGCTTCACCGCCTTCCGCATGGCCTCGGACTACCTCGAGACGTTCGCGGGCCTGCTGGACGGGAGGCCGATGTCCTCCCTGCCGCGGATCCTCTCGCCGCCGCTGCTCGTCACCGACCACATCGAACCTGAACTGCCTCCGGCGGCGCCAGCGTATCGGCCGCAGCCGAACTGATGAAGAACATGGCGGGTGCCATGCCGGAAGCCATTCGCACAGTCGCGCAAAGGCAGGCCGAGATCACCGGTCCGAACCTGTGGTCGGAGTACGAGATCGAAGCCACCACCTCGCTCACCGATCGGGCTCTTCGCAATCTCAAGCACGGCGACGCCTTTGCCGTCCTCGACGCTCATGGCGACATCGGCACGATGAAGGATACCGCGGAGGGGCTGTTCTACCGCGATACCCGCTTCCTCTCCCATATCGAGCTCCGGATGGAGGGGAAGCGGCCGCTGCTTCTCAGCTCCTCCGTGCACGAGGACAAGGCGGCGCTCTCGGTCGAACTCGCCAATCCCGACCTGCAGGTCGGCGACGTCCGGCTGCCGCGCGACAGCGTCTTCCTGCATCGGACCAAGTTCCTCTGGCGGAACGTCTGCTACGAGCGCATCAACATCCGCAATTTCGGCCCCGCGGTGAATCGCCTGCGGATCGACTTCCTGTTCGGCGCCGATTTCCATGACCTCTTCGAGGTGCGCGGCACCCGGCGCCTCCGCCGCGGGACCAGCACTGCCCGGGTGGTCGCACCCGACCGGGTCGCGTTCCGCTATGTCGGCCTCGACCAGGTCGCGCGGCAGACGGTGCTCGAGATGACTCCGACGCCGGTGGCGATCGATGCGCACCGGATGACCGTCGAGATCGCTCTCGAGCGCTACCAGCAACGGTCCCTGTTCCTCACCGTGGCCTGCATCGACGAGACCGTCGAATCGTCCGAGCCGGTCAATTTCCTTGCGGCCTATCGCGACACCCGTCGTGCCCGCCGCGCTGCCACCGCGGACATCGCCGTGGTGACCAGTTCGAACGAGGCGTTCGACGAGATGCTCAGCCGGGCCACGTCCGACGTCTATACGCTGGTCACCTGGGGCGAGCACGGCCCCTATCCCTATGCCGGCATTCCCTGGTTCAACACGATCTTCGGCCGCGACGGCATCATCACCGCCATGCTGATGCTGTGGGTGGATCCCGCGCTCGCGCGCGGGGTGCTGCGGACGCTGGCCGCCACCCAGGCGACCGCCGTCGACCCCTATGCCGACGCCCAGCCCGGAAAGATCCTCCACGAGATGCGCCACGGCGAGATGGCCAGACTGCGGGAGGTTCCGTTCGCGCGATACTACGGCTCGATCGACTCCACCCCGCTGTTCGTCATGCTGGCCGGTCTCTATCTCCGGCGCACCGGAGACGTCGCCACCATCGATCCGATCTGGCCGAACATCTGCGCCGCTCTGCAGTGGATCGACGAATATGGCGATCGGGACGGGGACGGCTTCATCGAGTATGACCGCGCCCGGGAGAGCGGCCTCGCCAACCAGGGCTGGAAGGATTCGCACGACGCCGTGTTCCACACCGACGGCAGCGGCGCCGTCGGTCCGATCGCCTTGTGCGAGGTGCAGGCCTATGTCTTCGCGGCCAAGCTCCAGGGCGCGCTGATGGCGCGCCGGCTCGACCGTGCGGCGATGGCGGCGGTGCTCGCCAGCGAGGCCGAGGACCTGCGCACCAACTTCGAGCGGACGTTCTGGTGCGAGGATATCGGCACCTACGCGCTGGCGCTCGACGGCGAGAAGCGGCCCTGCCGGGTGCCCGCATCCAACGCCGGTCATGCGCTGTTCGCCGGCATTGCCGCACCGGATCGGGCGGCCCGCGTCGCGGCGCGCCTGATGGCGCCGGACATGTTCAGCGGCTGGGGCGTGCGCACGCTGCCGGTGGGACAGAGCCGCTACAACCCGATGTCGTATCACAACGGATCGGTATGGCCGCACGACAACGCGCTCATCGCTCTCGGCTTCTCCCGCTACGGATTGCGGACCGAAGCGAGCCGCGTGCTCGCGGCGATCTTCGATGCCGGCAGCCACCAGGACATATCGCGCCTGCCGGAATTGTTCTGCGGGTTCAACCGCCGGCCGCACCGCGCACCGACGCCCTATCCCGTCGCCTGTGCCCCACAGGCCTGGGCGGCTGCCACGATCTTCGGCCTGCTCGGCGCCTGCCTCGGCCTCGAGCTCGTCAATGACGAGAACGAGATCCACTTCCGCGAGCCGGTGATGCCCGAGTTCCTCGACGAGGTCGTCATCCGCAATCTGCGGCTCGGCACGTCGCGCGCCGACGTGCGGCTCCATCGCTACGGCTCGGACGTGACCGTCAACGTGCTCGACCGGGAGGGTGGAGCCCGTATCGTCGTATCGAAATAGCCGGCAGCCGGATGACCGGCGGTCAATGCAATTGATGCGACCGGCGGCGGAGCAATTCGAGCGTCGCCAGCAGTGCGATCGAGACCACGACCAGGAGCGTGGCGACCGCGAGGATCGTCGGATTGATCTGCTCGCGGAGTCCCGAGAACATCTGGCGCGGAATGGTCCGCTGATCCGGCCCGGCGACGAAGAGGATGACGACGACCTCGTCGAAGCTGGTCACGAAGGCGAACACCGCGCCCGAGATCACCCCGGGCCGGATCACCGGCAGCACCACGTCCCTGAAGGTTCGGAAGGGGTTGGCGCCGAGGCTGAGGCCGGCATTGTAGATCGACCGGTCGAAGCCGGCGAGGGTGGCGGTGACGGTGATGACGACGAACGGCACGCCGAGCGCCGCGTGTGCCATGATCACGCCGGGATAGGTCGCGACCAGGTTGAAGCGCGAATAGAAGAAGAAGACGCCGGCGGCGATGATGATCAGCGGCACAATCATCGGCGAGAGCAGCAGTGCCGTTATCAGCCGGCGGAACGGCAGGTTGCCGCTGGCGAGGGCGATGGCCGCGAGCGTGCCGAGCGTGGTGGCGATGATGGTCGCGAAGATCGCGATGATGAAGCTGTTCTTGATCGCCGTGATCCAGTTCGGATCGTTGAGGATGCCGGCGTACCAGCGCAGCGAATAGGCCTCCGGCTGCAGCGTCAGCATGCCCTTGGTGAAGCTGAAGAACGGCTCGGCATTGAACGACAGCGGGATGACGACGAACACCGGCAGGAGCAGGAACACGAGCACTGCGATGGCGGCGGCGCGGATCGCATAGACGCCGAGGCGATGCCAGACCGTGAAGTAGATGGGAGCGGTGTTGGCCATTCCCTATCCGAGCTTCATCTTGTCGATCCCGACGAGCCGGTCATAGATCCAGTAGAGGACCAGGATGAGCACCAGGAGCAGCGTGCCGAGCGCGGCGGCCAGCTCCCAGTTGTTGGACTGCTGCATGTGGAAGGCGATGAGGTTCGAGATCATCTGCCCCTCGGTGCCGCCGACCAGCGCCGGGATAATGAAGTAGCCGACGGACAGGATGAAGACGAGCAGTGCGCCGGCCGAGAGCCCCGGCAGCGTCATCGGAAAATAGACCCGGACGAAGGCCGGGATCGGCCTGGAGCCGAGCGACATCGCCGCCTTCATGTAGCTCGGGTCGATGGACCGCATCGAGGCGTAGAGCGGCAGCACCATGAACGGCAGGAGGATGTGCGTCATGATCAGCACGGTCGCGAACTCGGTGTAGAGCATCTCCAGCGGCTGGCGCACGATGCCCGTCCAGAGCAGGGTCGAGTTCACGATGCCGTTGGTCTGCAAGAGGGCGATCCACGCCGTCGTCCGCACCAGGACCGAGGTCAGGAACGGCAGCAGGACCAGGATCATCAAGGTGTTGGCGGTACGGGGCGAGGTGCTCGCGATGAAATAGGCCAGCGGATAGCCCAGGACGATGCAGATCAGCGTTATGATCAGGGCGTCGCGCAGGGTCTTGATATAGAGCGGAATGTAGATCTGGGCCGAATCGCGGACCTGGATATGGGAGTTCGGGCCGATCGTCCGCTCGAGATCGAGCGCGGTCAGGAAATTGTCGATGGTGTAGACTTGGCCGACGACCTTCATCGTCGCCCACAGTTCCGGCCTCGACCAGATGTCGTGGGTGGCGAGCAGGAGCTTGCCGCCGTCGGCCGCAAGCTCCTCGTCCGAGTTCTGGCCGATCCGCCGCGCGCTCGACTTGATGGCGCTCGAGCTTCCCGGCAGGCGGCGGTTGATCTCGTCGGCCAGCTTGCCGGCATTCCGCTCGGTCTGGAGGCGCTTGAGGTCGACGGCCATCGTCGACAGCACCGCGGGCTCGGGAATGCCGGCGCCGTCCCAATCCGCCAGCAATGCCAGCGTATCGGGAATGAGCTCCGAGACGGTCGGGTTGTAGACGCTTCGATTGAGCATCGAGGCGATCGGCGCGAAGAACGCAAAGACGAGGAAGAGCGCCAGCGGCGCGACCAGCGCCAGCGCCACGAGGCGCCGCCGCCGCAGGTCCCTGCGGGCAAACCCGGCTTCTTCCCGCGTCAGACCCTGGCGCGCGCCGGTCAGGTCGGACGGGACCGCTGCCGCGTCGGTGGCCATGCACTAAGGCCCGGATGCCCGCGACGGGGCGGGGCCGCCGGTCGTCACGACGGCCCCTGCGCCCCAGGTTATTTCGCCAGGAGCCACTGGTTGAACTTCTCTCCCAGCGTCTCGCCGTAATCGGCCCAGAAGAGGCTGTCGACCTTCAGGCCCTCATCGATGTGGGCGGTCGGCAGGTCCGGGGCGATCGCGGGATCGACCAGCGCCATCGCCGACTTGCGGCTCGGACCGTAGGCGACGTCCTGCATGCCGGCGACCGCCTTGGTGCTGGTGGCGAAGGCGACGAAGTCGAGAGCCTGGTCGAGGTTCGGCGTGCCCTTGAGGATCGACCAGACGTCCTGGTCGTAGAGGTTGTTGTCCCAGACCATGACGAACGGCCGGTTCTCCTCCTTGATGGCGCTGAAGATGCGGCCATTGGCGACCTGCACCATCACCGCGCCGCCGTCGTTGAGGAGCTGCGGCGCCTGGGACCAGGAATCGTAGAAGACGATGTCGTCCTTGATCGTCGAGAGCTTGGCGAAGGCCCGGTCCTGCCCCTCGTCGGTCGACAGCACCTCGTAGACCTGGTCCGCCGGCACGCCATCGGCGATCAGGGCCCATTCCATGGCCCCCTGCGGCCGCTTGCGCACCGCGCGCTTGCCCGGGAAGGTCTCGGTGTCGAAGAAGTCGGCGACCGTGGTCGGCGTGCCGCCTTTGATCGTGTCGGCATTGTAGGCGTAGATCATCGACCAGAACATCACGCCGATCCCGCACTCGTTCGAGAGCGACGCCGGGAAGAAGTCCTCGGCCGCGGGCGTGCCGTCGTCGCCCGGCAGCAGGATGTCGTGCGGGATCACCTCGAGCAGGCCGTCGGAGCATGCGCGCTCGAGATCGATGGCCTCGATGTCGACGACGTCCCACTGGATGTTGCCGGATTCGACCTGCGCCGTCATCTCGGCGACGCCGCCGGAATAGTCGGCGAACACCACCTTGACGCCCTTCTCGGCGACATAGGGATCGATCATGCTCTCCTTCTGGGCGGCGCCGTAGGCTCCGCCGAAGGAGACGACCGTCAGGTCGTCGGCGAATGCGGTCGTGGACAGCGCCGCCATCACGGCGGCGCCGGACAGGAGCGTGGTGAGTTTCAGGACATCGCGCTTCATTGAAGGTCTCCCCGCGTGCTTCGGCATGTCCGGCGACCCGGATGCCATCGAAATCATCAGGCTTTGAGGGCGTAGGAATCCGTTGGCCGCCAGCCGAGGCCGACGGTCTCGCCATCGGCGAATTGCGGCGCCGAGGCATGGTTCAGCAACTTGACGACGATCCCGCTTCCGTCCGGAAGCTCGAAGTAATATCGGACGAAGTCTCCGACGTAGTGCCGCAAGGCGAACTTCGCGGCGATCCGGTTTTCGTCGGGCCGGTCGCCGGCTCGGATGAACATCTTCTCGGGTCGCACCGCCACGCGGCAATCGCCGCCGATCTCGGCGATGTCCCCTCGCCGCGCGACGACCTCGCTGCCGGCGGCGAGCGCCACGCGCACCTCATCCTGATGCGTGCCGACGATCCTGCCCGGTATGAGGTTGTTCTCGCCGATGAAACCGGCGACGAACGCGTTCTGCGGCCGTTCGTAGAGGATGTCGGGCGCGGCGCATTGCTGGACGACGCCCTCGTTGAAGACGGCGACGCGGTCCGACATGGTCAGCGCTTCGGTCTGATCGTGGGTCACGTAGATGACCGTGAAGCCGAGCTGCTTGTGGAGCCGGGTGATCTCGAACTGCATCTGCTCGCGGAGCTTCCGGTCGAGCGCGCCGAGCGGCTCGTCCATGAGCACCAGCGAGGGCTCGAAGATGAGGGCACGGGCGAGCGCCACGCGCTGGCGCTGTCCGCCGGAAAGCTGGGCCGGGCGGCGTTTGCCGTAGCCGCCCAACTCGACCAGCTGGAGATATTCCTCCACCCGGCGCGCGATCTCGGCGGCGGGCAGGCCCCGGACGGTCAGAGGATAGGCGAGGTTCTCGCCGACCGTCATGTGCGGAAACAGGGCGTAGCTCTGGAAGACGATGCCGATGTTGCGCTTGTAGGGCGGCATGCGTGTGACCGACGTGCCGCCGATCCGGATGTCGCCGCCGGTGACGCTCTCGAAGCCGGCGAGCAGCATGAGGATCGTCGTCTTGCCCGAGCCCGAGGGACCGAGCAGCGTGACGAACTCGCCCTTGGCCACGTCGAGATTGAAGCCTTTGACGACCAGGCTGTTCTGGTCGTAGCTCTTCTTCACGTCGACGAATTGAAGGAAGTGATCGCGCGCTCCCGGCGCGGCGCGGCGCGCATCCGCATCGTCCAGGGCGAAGCCGGCGGCATCCTGCGCACTCGTTGGATCGATGCGCGGCAGAACGTTCGTCACACTGACCACCAGCTTGCAGTTCCTCCCACTGGGCACCGGTCGGAATGATTAGCACACACAAGAGCGCGGCGACGCAAGCGCCGATTCGGCGCCACGGCGTCAAAGTCTGGCCCTTTCACCGGCTCCCAGCGTGATACATCATGCGTCGTGGATTTGGGAGGCCATTCTGGCGTCGAAGGCCGCCAGGGAGCCGCCGCGGCGAAAGCGATGCGCCGAGTGGCCGACGACGGGCGTCCGGTTCAGGAGAGCGGCTCTCGGCACTTCGGGCAGCGGGACTTCTTGCCCGGCGCGACGCCGATGATGCCGGTATGGCCGCAGGTCTTGCAGGCGAAGGCCGTCGGCTCGACCGACGGCATCTCCTTGATGGCGCCGCCCTTGGCGAGGAACGCCGCGACCAGCGCATCGGCGTCCGAGCGCTTGTCGGCCTTGCTCGCCTGATCCTTCCTCGGCAGGGATTTCCGGTAGTTCATGTCTCGCCGCCTCCTTGAGCAGGGGGCCGGATAGCACGATCCCGTGGCGGGATCACGGCGAAAGGGCACGTCGTCCGTTCGGCGGGTGCCCGGGTCAGAGCATCCCGCTGGGCGTGATGCCGCTGATCTTGAAGAACTGGGCGACTGCGGTGAGCACGCTGTCCACCGCCACCGCCGCGAGGATCAGGCCCATGATCCGGCTCAGCACGCTCGCGCCGGAATCGCCGATCACCCGCAGGATCTGCTTGGCAGAATACATGAAGATCAGCGTGACGCCGAGGACGAGGAAGATGACGAGCAGGTCGAGCAGGCTGCTGCGCGCCTGGAGGCGCTCCGAATCGTTGAGGAGGACGACGCCGAGCATCGCGCCCGGGCTCGCGATGGAGGGGATGGCGAGCGGGAAGACGGCGACGCTCTTCGCCTGCTCCAGCGGCGATCCGCCGTGCTCCTCCTTTTCCTGCTCCGCCTTGCTGGGGCCGAAGATCATGGTGAGCGCGAACAGGAACAGCACGATCCCGCCGGCGATCTGGAACGAGGGCAGGGGAATCCCGAGGACGCGGAGGAGGAAGTGGCCGCCGAACAGGAAGCCGACCAGGATGATCGCCGACAGGATGATCGCGCGCGTCGCGATCATCCGCCGATGTTCCTCTTTCATCGACGCGGTGACCATGAGAAAGACGGGAACGGTGCCGATCGGGTCGATCAGCACCCACATCATCACGAATTCGTTGATGAAGCTCTGCAGGCCCGTGCCCACCGATCGCGCCCTCGCTGCGGGTGCGCCACCCTGCCCCTAGTGGGGCGCGCAGGCAAGACGGGAAAGAAAAAGCGTGACGGCGCCGGATAACCGGTGAGCGGCCGCCGGGAGTCGCTCCGGGAACGGGAACAAGCGGTCGCGGGGCGGACGGCGTAGCCGCCGGCTTCCCCGCGCGGATTTAGGGGGGAAGACGATCCTAGTGGATGGATTCGTCCTTCAATCGGGAGATTTCGTCCTTGAGGTGCAGTTTGCGTTTCTTGAGGTCGGCCAGTTCGAGGTTGTCCGTGCCGGGGTGATTGAGCGCGTCCTCGATTGCTTTCTCGAGTGCCTGATGGCGGCGCTCCAGTTCGGCAACGTGGGATTCAACGGCCATTTGGCGGGCCTCCTTTGACGGTGCGAACGGGTGCAGTCTGGCACAGCGGCGGAGACGTGTCGAACCACGAACGGTTGTTGCTGCACGGCACCATGTTCCTGTTCCGCCCAACCGTTCCTGGCTCGTACGTGGTCAGCGACGCGCGCCGTTTCAATGTCGTCCCAAACAGGATTCTTACGGCGGGCCGCTCGTGCTATAGAGGACGCCGGTCTTCTGATTGTCTCGCGCCGCCGGGCGGCGCGAGCGTGAGAGCGGTTTCATGATTTCCGGCGCTCGGGGGCTTGGCGGGGAGGAAGAGACGGCGATACGTCGCGAACTGGCGGAGCTTCGCCAGGAACATCGCGACCTCGACGCCGCCATCGCCATCATGGCCGAATCGGGGGGTGCGGACGTCGTCCGGGTCCAGAGGATGAAGAAGCGGAAGCTGGCGCTGAAGGATCGGATCGCCCGTCTCGAAGACCGGCTCCTGCCCGATATCATTGCATGAGCGCCGGCCGCTGCTTGCCGCGCCGTCGCATCGCCCTCTATGATCGCTGCCCGCCCAACGCTGGCCGATGAGATACGCCGAATGATCGAACCGACGCCGCCCGTCGCCATCATCATGGGCAGCCAGTCGGACTGGACGACGCTGCGCCATGCGGCGGACACGCTGGACACGCTCGGCATCGGCCATGACGACCGCATCATCTCGGCCCACCGCACGCCGGACCGGCTGATCGGCTTCTGCAAGGGCGCGCGGCAGGCCGGCTACAAGATCATCATCGCCGGTGCCGGCGGCGCCGCGCATCTCCCCGGCATGGCGGCGGCGATGACCCCGTTGCCGGTGCTCGGCGTGCCGGTCGAATCGAAGGCGCTCGGCGGTCTCGACAGCCTCTATTCCATCGTCCAGATGCCGGCCGGCGTGCCCGTCGGCACGCTCGCCATCGGCCGCTCAGGCGCGATCAACGCGGCGCTGATGGCGGCGTCGGTGCTGGCCCTCGCCGACGAGGACGTGGCGAGTCGGCTCGACGACTGGCGCGTCGCGCAGACCGCCGCCGTCGAGGAGCGGCCGAACGACGATGAGTGAGGCAGCCGTGCTCAAACCGGGAATGATCCTCGGCATCCTCGGCGGCGGCCAGCTCGGCCGGATGCTGGCGATGGCCGCAGCCGAACTCGGCCTCTCCTGCCATATCTATTGCCCCGACCCGAAGAGCCCGGCCTTCGCGGTGGCGGCGGCGCGGACCATCGCCCCCTATGACGACGAGGCGGCGCTGGCCGCCTTCGCCGGCGCGGTCGACATCGTCACCTTCGAGTTCGAGAACATCCCGGTGGCGACGATAAGGGCGCTCGAGGCGCGGGTGGCGGTGTTCCCCGGCTCGGCCTCGCTGGAGGGGGCGCAGGACCGTCTCGCCGAGAAGCGGCTGATCTCCGGTCTCGGCATCCCGGTGGCGCCGTTCGCCGAAGTCTCGCGCCAGGCCGACATCTATTCGGCGCTCGCCCGCACCGGCCGCCCGGCGATCCTGAAGACGCGGCGGCTCGGCTACGACGGCAAGGGCCAGGCCGTGATCCGCGCCGGCGACGATCCGGTCGCCGCCTGGCGGGCGATCGGCGAGACGCCGGCGATCCTCGAGGCCTTCGTTCCCTTCGAGCGCGAGGTCTCGGTGATCATCGCCCGCGCTCGGGACGGCAGCACGCGCGCCTTCGACGTCACCGAGAACGTCCACGAGGGCGGCATCCTCGCCACCAGCACGGTGCCGGCCTCGGTTACGGCCGAGGTCGCCGCGGAAGCCGTGGCCATCGCCGGGCGGATCGCCGAGGCGGTGGGCCATGTCGGCGTCCTCGCCGTCGAGATGTTCGCCACCGGCGGCAACGGAAGACCGCCGCTGATCGTCAACGAGATCGCGCCCCGGGTCCACAATTCCGGCCACTGGACCAGCGACGCCGCGGCCTGCTCGCAGTTCGAGCAGCACATCCGGGCGATCGCCGGCTGGCCGCTCGGCGAGGTTGCCCGCCATGGCGATGCGGTGATGACCAACCTCCTCGGCGCGACCGCCGACAGCTGGCCGGCGCTGCTCGCCGAGCCCGGTGTCCACCTCCATCTCTACGGCAAGGCCCAGGCGCGGCCGGGCCGGAAGATGGGGCACTACACACGGGTCAAGCCGCGCGGCACGGCATAGGTTTGGCCGGCGCGCAGACGCTTTGACAGCGCACGGCGCGTCTGGTAACCACGCGCGCCGTTTCCCAGGATTTCACGGGGCAGATTCGCGTGCAGGTTCTCGTTCGCGACAACAATGTCGACCAGGCGCTGAAGGTTCTGAAGAAGAAGATGCAGCGCGAGGGGCTCTTCCGCGAGATGAAGCTCCACAATCATTACGAAAAGCCCTCGGAGAAGCGGGCGCGGGAAAAGGCCGAGGCCGTGCGCCGCGCGCGGAAGCTCGCCCGCAAGCGCGCCCAGCGCGAGGGCGTCCTGGCGGTTCGGCCCAAGCGCTGACTCCGCCTCGAAATCGCCGGCTTTTCGCATTCATGTCGCCTTGCGACAACGCGGGGCTGGCGACATCCGGATGAGGGGAGCGTCCGGCGCGGCAATCGAGAGAGGCGGCACCGGAATCATGCCCGAGCCACGTACGGCAACAGGAAGCCTTTACGCCTGCGCCGCCGTGCTGCTGGGCCTGGTCGTCGCCGGCTGCACGACCGCCGATCCCGGCAGCCTCGCAAAGGCGGAGATCGACCCGGCCTCGGGCTCCGAGGCGAACATCGATTCGCTGACCGCCGTCATTCAGCGCGCTCCCAGCGACGCCAACGGCTACAACGTCCGCGGCACCGCCTATGGCAAGGCCGGCAAGCTCCGCGACGCCCTGGAAGATTTCGATACGGCGATCCGCCTCAATCCGAACTTCTACCAGGCCTATGCCAACCGCGCGCTGGTCCAGCGCCGTCTCGGCCGCGAGGACCTCGCGCTCGCCGACTACAACCGCGCGATCCAGATCAATCCCAGCTACGACGTCGCCTATATCGGCCGGGGCAACATGTATCGCCAGAGCAAGCAGCCGACGCTGGCGCTGGCCGACTTCAACCAGGCGATCGCCCTTCGTACCAGCGATCCGCGCGCCTATCACAACCGCGCGCTGCTCTACCAGGCGAACGGCCAGCAGCAGCTGGCCATCGACGATTTCTCCAAGGCCATCGCCATGTCGCCGTCGAACCTCGAGCCGTTCGAAGGGCGCGGGCTCTCGTACCTGGCGATCGGCGACTACAAGGCGGCGCTCGAGGATTTCAACGAGGTGGTCAAGCGCGACCGCAACTCGTTCACCGGCTGGACCAACCAGGGCCTCGCCCTGGAGAAGCTGGGCGAGCGCGACAAGGCCTTCGCCGCCTTCTCGAAGGCCGCCGCGCTCAATCCGAACTACCGTCCGGCGCTCGACGGCATGAAGCGCACCTCGCCGTCCAACAACGCGGTCGCCCGTTCGACCACCTGACGTCCCTATTCGAGATTGGTGTGGCGGGCGCGCATCGTCTCGGCGGTCTCGCCGGTCCGCTCGCGAAGCGCCAGGATCACCAGCTCGAACAGGAGCGCCTGGGCGATCTCGAACAGCGACCCCATCGGCAGCACCGAGCGCTTCGCCGCGCGGTCGCTGGCCATGGTCTGGGCGGGGATCACGAACATGACGTCGGCGGCCCTGGCCGTCTCGCCTTCGGGCTCGGCGGTGACCACCGCGGTGGCGGCGCCGGCTTCCTTCGCGATCCGCAGGAAGGTCGAGGCCGAGGCCAGCCTGCCGGGACCGGCCGAGACGAACAGCAGGTCGCCGGGACCGACCGGCGGCGTCGTCATGTCGCCGAGCATGTGGGCGTCGCGGCCCATGTGGAACAGGCGCATGCAGAAGCCGCGCATGGCGAGCCCCTCGCGGCCGCAGCCATAGAGCACGATCCGCCGGGACGCCAGGATGGTCTCGATCAGCGGGTCCGCCGCGTCGTCGGGCAGGCGGTCGAGCACGCGGGAGAGGTCGGCGAGCGCCGCACGGCCAAGGGTCGTCATCGTCATCGTCTCGCGTCTCCTCGTGCGTCCCGAACCCGTGATTGGCGCCCGCCGGCGCGTCTGCTAGCGTCCCAGGGTCTGCGACCGGGGAGGCGCTTCATGCGGATTCCGTTTATCGCCATGCTGGCCGGGAGCGCAATGCTTCTGGCCTCTCCGGCGCTCGCCACCGATACCGAGCTGCCGCCCGACATCGCCGCGGTGACCGGAGCGCCGCTCTACGCCGGCGCGACCTGGGGCATCCGCGCGGTGCCGCTCGATTCGGAGACGCCGCTGATCGCCACCGGCCCGGATTCGCTGTTCTTCACCGGCTCGGTGCGGAAGCTGTTCTCGGTCGGGCTGGCGCTCAACGCGCTCGGCGCCGACCATCGTTTCCGCACCCCGGTATACCGCACCGGCGCGGTCTCGGCCGAGGGCGTGCTCGACGGCGACCTGGTGATCGTGGCGAGCGGCGACCTGACCCTCGGCGGCCGAACCCTGCCCGACGGCACCGTCGCCTTCACCAATTTCGATCACACCGAATCGAACTCGCTCGGCTCGTCCATCCTCGCCGGCACGGATCCTCTCGCCGGCATCCGGGCGCTGGCCGGACAGGTCGCGGCGAGCGGCATTCGGTCGGTCAGCGGCGACGTGGTGGTCGACGACCGGCTGTTCGAGCACTTCCGCGTGCCCAACGGCAACGTCCTGATCACGCCGGTGATCGTCAACGACAACCTCGTCGACGTCACCATCCTGCCGACCGAGCCGGGCGAGCCGGCCGCGGTCACGTGGCGGCCGGTGAGCGCCGGGTTCACCGTGCGGAACGAGGCGGTGACCGCGGCGGCCGGCGAGGCGGCAGCGATCAGGCTCGAAGTGTCGCCGGACGATCCGACCGTCGGCATCGTCCGGGGTCGGATCCCGGTCGGCTACAAGGCGCCGCTGCCCGGCGTGCCGACGCTGGTCCAGACCTTCGCGATCCCCGATCCGTCCGCCTATCTCCGCACCGTGTTCATCGAGGCCCTGGCCGAGGCGGGCGTCTCGGTCACCGCGCCGGCCACCGGGCTGAACCCCGCGGCGAAGCTGCCGGCGGCGGGCGCCTATGGCGACGACGCCAAGGTCGCGGAACTGGTGTCGCCGCCCTATGATCAATACGCGCGGCTGATCCTCAAGGTCAGCCACAATCTCGGCGCCAATCTGAGCCTGATGCTGTTCGGCCTGACCGAGGGCGCCAGCACGCGCGACATGGCGCTCGCCGCCGAGCGGACGGTGCTGACCGGGACCTACGGCCTTCCCGACGACGGCTTCGACTTCCCGACCAACGGCAGCGGCAGCCCGGACAGCCGGGCGACGCCCGGCGCGGTGACCGGCCTTCTCCACGCGATGAGCGGGACGCCGGTGGCCGAAATCTATGCCGACGCGCTGCCGATCCTCGGCGTCGACGGCTCGCTCGCCACCATCGGCCGCGACCCGCCCAACCCCGAGATCGCGCCGGCGATCGGCAAGGTCTACGCCAAGACCGGGACGACGATGCTGCCGGGCGAGCTCAAGGCGCAGGTCTTCGCCGGCTATCTCGATGCGGAGAGCGGCCGCCGCCTCGCCTATGTCGTCTACGTCAACAACGTCGCGCCGATCGACAATATCGGCCAGGTCATCGGCGTGTTCACCGACGAGGGCGTCATCTCGGCGCTGCTCTGGGGCCGCTACTGAGGCGCCTCCGACCAGTCGACCAGCTTCGACTTGTAGTCGCTGCGGGGCAGCGACTCGAACGGCACCAGCGTGATCTCGGTGGTGACCAGGAGCACCTCGCGGATCCTGTGCCGGATGCGTTCGGCGAGGTCGTCGCCGGCGCCGGTCGCCCCGGTCTCGACGACGATGCGGAGCGGCGGGTCCTGGCGGAAACCGCGCTGCCGCGGCCGCACCGAGACGACGCCGCTGACCTCGGCGCCGAGAGCGCCGACGATCTCGCGGATCGCCGACGGAAAGACGTTCACGCCGCGGACGACGAGCATGTCGTCGGTGCGGCCGATGCAGCGGACGCGCGGCGCGGTGCGCCCGCAGGCGCAGCGGCCGGTCCACACCCGGACATGGTCGCGGCTCCGGAAACGTAAGAGCGGCACGGCCTCCTGGGCGAGGTGGGTGTAGACCAGCTCGCCCTCGGCGCCGTCCGCGATCTCGCGCGCCTCGCCGGTGGCGGGGTCGATCAGTTCGACATGGACGAGGCCGCGGCCGCTGAAATGCATGCCGCCCTGCTCGGGGCATTCGCCCCACAGCGAGGCGGCGATGTCGCCGAGGCCCATCACCTCCGTCACGGTGGCGCCCCAGGCCTCCTCGAGCTGCGCCCGCATCGCCGGCTCGCCGCCGCCGGGCTCGCCGCCGGTGAGGAGCTTGGCGACGCTCGATCCGCGGAGGTCGATGCCGCGCTGGCGCGCCCACTCGGCGAGGTGGAGCGCGTAGGACGGCGTGAGGGCGATCGCATCCGGCTTGAGGTGGCGGACGGCGGCCATCAGCCGCTCGGTATTGCCGCCGCCGACCGGGACGTGGGTCACGCCCATCAGGTTGAAGGCGTCGAAGGTGATGCCGGCGACGAAGGGACCTGCGCCGTAGGTCGAGATCAGCCCGTCGCCGCGGCGGGTGCCGCCGGCCGAATAGGTGCGGGCGGAGATGCGGGTCCAGTTGGCGACGTCGTGAGCGGTGAGCGGGATGTAGCTCGGCGTGCCGGTGGTGCCGCTGGTCGAGAAGATGCGGACGGTGTCGGCGAGCGGGACGCAGAGATGCGTGCCGACCGGCTCGTCGTCGTTCCGGGTCCGGCGGAGCTCGTCCTTCTCGGTCATCGGCAGGGCGGCGATGGCGTCGAGGCCGCCGACCGCCTCCGGCGAATCGAAGCCGGCGGCGGCGAGCTTGTCGCGATAGAAGCGCGATTTCGCGAACAGGTAGGCGATCTGGCGGCGGTAATGCGCGTCGTCGATTCCCCCCTGCGCCTCCCAGGGCAGCGCCTCGATCTCGGGCTCGAACATCAGGCGCCGTCACCTCCGTCGTAGCCGATCGCTTCCTCGGCGTGCGATGCCATGAGGAATCCGATGGGTCGCGCCTGCTCTTCGGCGAGGTGAGCGAGGAGCCCGCCGGTCCGGGCGAGCAGGGGGATCGCCTTGATCATGGTCGGCGGGAAGTCGAGGTCGAGCAGCACGGCGGCGATCGGCATCGACACGTTCATCACCAGCGGCTTGCCCCAGGCCGCGGCGACGGCGTCGCGGAAGCGGACGGCGAGGTCGACGTGGGTCCCGGCGACGCCCTGCGCTTCGGCAAGCGCGAGGATGCGCTCGGTCCGCGGGTCGACCGGCTTGTGGATGGGATGGCCGAATCCCGGCATCCGCCCGTTCTCGGCACGGATGGCGGCCGCCATCGCCCGCGTCACCGTCTCCGGGTCCTCGCCGGCCGCGACCCGGCCGGCCGCCGTGACCAACACGTCGCCGCAGAGCTGCGCCGTGCCGAGGATCACGGTGCCGCAGCCGAGGATGCCGGCGGCGAGCGCGCCCTGGAGCGAGGCCGGATCGGCGTCGTAGGTCATGCGGGCGGCGATCGCCGTCGGCATCAGGCCGTGCTCGGCGATGGCGACGAGGAGCAGGTCGAGGAAGAAGCGCTGCCGTTCGCTCGCCTCCTTCCCGGTCATCAGGAAGAAGAAGAACTCGGTGAAGGTCTGGCGGCCCATCAGGTCGGCCGTCAGGTCCCGCCCGCGGACCAGGATGCGGTCGGCATCCGCGGTGCAGAGCGCCGATTTCCCCTCGCCGGGCTTGCCGATCAGCACGTCGTCGTCCTCCCTCGCGGTTCCCCGCCCGCATCTATAGAGGCGATTGCCGGATCTGCGAAGACGAATGCGCCGGTGGCGCGGCAAGCGGGACCTGTCGCTATCCCCAGGGTCCCGCCGGCGGGCCGTCGGCCATGGGAAGCGTCGGCGGTGGCGGCACTGAGGGAGGCAGCTCGGGATGGACCGGCAGGTCGAGGCCGCCGGCATAGCGGACGAGCGCGTCGATCCGGTCGTCGATGGAGGGATGCGTCGCGAACATCGAGGTGAGGCCGGTGCCGGTCGGGTAGTCGATGAACATCGCCCGGACCTGGTCGGGCGCAGGAATCTCGGAGTGGCCGGCGATCTTCCGGAGGGCGCCGATCATCGCGTCGGGATTGCGGGTCAGCTCCACCGCGCCGGCGTCGGCGAGGTATTCGCGCCTGCGCGAGAGCGCGAAGCGGAGCGCGACGCCGAGGAAGCGGGCGAGCAGGAAGATGCCGATCGCGACGAGGATCAGGATGATCATCGCCCCGGCGCCCTTGCCGCGGCTCCGGCCCGAGCCCGAGGCCATGCGCATGAGGGCGCGCGGGCTCCGCACCACCAGCTCGCCGACCAGCGTGATCACGCCGGCGAAGATCGCGGCGGTGACCAGCAACGTCACGTCGCTGTTGCGGATGTGCGTCAGCTCATGGGCGAGCACCGCCTCGAACTCGGCGTCGTCGAGCGCCTCCATCAGCCCGCGGGTGACGGTCACGGAATGCTGGCTCTTGCGGAGCCCGCTCGCGAAGGCGTTCCGCTGTGGCGTCTCGATGATCCGGAGCGTCGGCATGGTGATGCCGCGGCTGATGCAGAGATTCTCGAGCAGGTTCCAGAGCCGCGGCTCGGCCTTGCGGTCGACGGGCCGCGCGCCGGTGATCGCGTCGATGATGCCCTGGTTGGCGAACCACGCGATCGCCCACCAGACCAGCGTCACCACGGCGACGATCGGGACGATCCCGGGCAGCATCCGGAAGGCGTCGCGAAAACCGTCCTCGACGGTGTAGGCGTCGAGCGCCGCGATGAACACCGCGACGCCGAAGGCGATCAGGCAGAGGAGCAGCGGGAACCCGGCCAGCAGCAGGACGGACTTGAGCCGGTTGTTCCAGATGTGGGTCCGGAGGCCGTAGCTGCGCATGGCTCAAGCCGCCGCGGTAGCCCGCGGCAGCGCCTCCGCCTCAGAACCGGACCTGCGGCGGCGCCTGGACGGCGGCGCGCTCGCCCTCGTCGAGCTCGAAGAACTCGCGCCCCTGGAAGCCCATGTTGCGGGCGATGAAAACCGCCGGGAACTGCTCGATCGCCGTGTTGTACTCCTGGACGGCGTTGTTGAAGAAGCGCCGCGAGGCCGCGATCTTGTTCTCGAGATCGGCGAGCTCCGTCTGGAGCTGGAGGAAGTTCTGGTTGGCCTTGAGGTCCGGATAGGCCTCGGCCAGCGCGAAGAGCTGGCGGAGGGCGCCGGTCAGCATGTTCTCGGCCTGGGCCTGCGCCGCCGGCCCCTGGGCGGCGACAGCCGCGTTCCGCGCGGCGACGACGGCCTCGAGCGTCTGGCGCTCGTGGCTGGCATAACCCTTCACCGTCTCGACGAGATTCGGCACCAGGTCGTGCCGCTGCTTGAGCTGCACCGAGATGTCCGACCAGCTCTGGTTCACCGTCTGCCGGAGCGCGACCAGCCGGTTGTAGAGGAAGATCAGGTAGATGACGACCAGGACGATGATGCCGAGAATGATCCAGCCGGCGGTGCCCATGGCGTTGTCTCCGAATGCGGTTGGCTTCGGCCCGATCGTAGCAGGGGCAATCGGGCGCGGCCATGACCGGGGTCACAGACGGCGGCGGCACTGGCGCCGCGGCGCTCCCGGCTCTATATCTGTCCTCGCGAGCGCTGCGGGGTTTGGCAGGAGACACTTATCCCCGGGGCCTTATCGATCCTAACGGGAGCTGTACCTGGCCGGGCCCGTGGGCCCGGACACACGGCGCCCACCTACTCTGTAGGTCTCCGGGATCGTAACCTCCACCGGCTCAGTGGCCTCGCTCTCTCCTTCCCTGTCCGGGGCGTCCCCTTGGCGACAAAATCCGAGCTGCGGGACCGGGCGCTCCGGCAGCGCGATGCGACCGATCCAGAGTACCGTGCCGCAGCATCCGCCGCGATCGCCGCGCGCGCCGCGCCGCGGGTCGCCGCATTGGCGCCACGGGCACTCGCGGCCTATGCCGCGATGCGGAGCGAGGTGGATCCGGCCGCCATCGTCGCCGCCGCGCACGACCGCGGCATCGCCGTCGCGCTGCCGGTCGTGGTGCCGGGGGGGCTCGTCTTCCGCCGCTACGAGCCCGGACATGTCCTGGTTCCCGGCGGCTTCGGCACGATGATCCCGGTCGAGGCGGCGCCGGCCCTCGATCCGGACGTGATCATCGTGCCGATGGTGGGGTTCGACCGCCACGGCACTCGCATCGGCTACGGCAGAGGGCACTACGACCGTGCCGTCGCGGCGCTCCGGGCGCGAGGCCGCGATCCGGCGCTGATCGGGGTTGCGTTTTCGGCGCAGGAGGTCGACACGATCCCGCACGAGCCGCACGATATCCGGCTCGACGCGATCGTGACCGAGAACGAGATCCTGGAGTTCCGCATGCAAGGCACCGGCGCGCCATGAGACTGCTGTTCCTCGGCGACGTGGTCGGCCGTTCGGCGCGCAATGCCGTGATCCGATACCTGCCTGGGCTGATCGCCGACCACCGGCTCGATTTCGTCGTGGTGAACGGGGAGAACGCCGCCGGCGGCTTCGGTATCACCGAGGACATCCTCCGGGCCTTGCTCGATGCGGGGGCCGACGTCGTCACCACCGGCAACCACGTCTTCGACCAGCGCGAGGCGCTGACCTTCGCCGCCCACCAGGACCGGTTCCTGCGGCCGACCAATTTCCCCGCCGGGACGCCGGGGCGCGGCGCCGGCGTGTTCCTCGCCCGGAACGGCGCGCGGGTGCTCGTGATCAACGTCATGGGCCGAGTCTTCATGGATGCGCTCGACGATCCCTTCGCCGCAGTCGACCGCGAGCTCGCCGCCTGTCCGCTCGGCGAGCAGGCGGACGCGGTGGTGGTCGACATGCATGCCGAGGCCTCGAGCGAGAAGCAGGCCCTCGGCCATCACCTCGACGGGCGGGCGACGCTGGTCGTCGGCACCCACACCCACGTGCCGACCTCGGACTACCGGGTGCTGCCCGGCGGCACCGCCTACCAGACCGACACCGGCATGTGCGGCGACTACAATTCCGTCATCGGGATGGAGAAGGAGGAGCCGCTCCGGCGCTTCCTCACCAAGGTGCCGGGCGAGCGCTTCTCGCCGGCGCAGGGACCGGCGACGCTCACCGGGATCGCGGTCGAGGTCGACGATTCGACCGGCCTCGCCACCGCCTGCGCGCCGCTCCGCATCGGCGGGGCCCTCGCCGAGACGCGCCCCGCTTTCTGGTCGTGACGAGCCGGATCGACGGCGGCCCCGTCGATCGCGTATCGTGGCCGGGCAGAGCGGGGAGGACATCGTGCGCGATCGGGGACCCAATGCGCCGCTGGCGCGTGACGCCATGGCCTACGTGCTCGCCGGCGGGCGCGGCAGCCGGCTGCTCGAGCTGACCGACAAGCGGGCCAAGCCGGCGGTGTTCTTCGGCGGCAAGACCCGGATCATCGACTTCGCTCTCTCCAACGCGCTCAACTCGGGCATCCGCCGCATCGCGGTGGCGACGCAGTACAAGGCCCACAGCCTGATCCGCCACCTGCAGCGCGGCTGGAACTTCCTTCGTCCCGAGCGGAACGAGAGCTTCGACATCCTGCCGGCGAGCCAGCGGGTATCGGAGAGCCAGTGGTACGAGGGGACGGCGGACGCGGTCTTCCAGAACATCGACATCATCGCCAGCTATCGGCCGCGCCACATCGTGGTGCTCGCCGGCGACCACATCTACCGGATGGACTACGAGCTGATGCTCCAGCAGCACGTCCAGTCCGGCGCCGACGTCACCGTCGGCTGCCTCGAGGTGCCGCGCATGGAGGCGACCGGCTTCGGGGTGATGCATGTCGACGGCGAGGACCGCATCATCTCGTTCCTCGAGAAGCCGGCCGACCCGCCGGGGATGCCGGACAAGCCCGACATGGCGCTGGCCTCGATGGGCATCTACGTGTTCGAGACCCGGTTCCTGTTCGACCTGCTTCGCCGTGACGCGGCCGATCCCGATTCGAGCCACGACTTCGGCAAGGACCTGATCCCCTACATCGTCAGGAACGGCAGGGCGATGGCGCATCGCTTCGCCGATTCCTGCGTGCGCGACGACGACGAGGGCGAAGCCTATTGGCGCGACGTCGGCACCGTCGACGCCTACTGGCAGGCCAATATCGACCTCACCGATCTGGTGCCGGCGCTCGATCTCTACGACCGCCACTGGCCGATCTGGACCAATGTCGAGCTGACCGCGCCGGCGAAGTTCGTCCACGACCGCGACGGGCGCCGCGGCCAGGCGGTGAGCTCGCTGGTCTCGGGGGGTTGCGTCGTTTCCGGTGCCGCGGTCCGCCGCTCGCTCCTCTTCACCAACGTGCGGGTCAATTCCTACGCCGCCTGCGAGGAGGCGGTGATCCTGCCCTATGTCGACGTCGCCCGCTCGGCCCGGCTCACCCGTGTGGTCATCGACCGCGGCGTCCGCATCCCCGAAGGGCTGGTGGTGGGCGAGGACCCCGTGCTCGACGCAAAGCGGTTCCGGCGGACCGAGAGCGGCGTCTGCCTGATCACCCAGCCGATGATCGACCGGCTCCGCTAGGCGGCGATGCGCGTCCTGTCCGTCGCCGCCGAGGCATTCCCGCTGGTCAAGACCGGCGGACTCGCCGACGTGGCGGGTGCGTTGCCGGGCGCGCTTGCGTCCGAGGGCGTCGAGATGCGGGTGATGGTCCCCGGCTACCCGGCGGTGATGCAGGCGCTCACCGGCGCCGCGGTGATCCGCACCTATGCGGACCTGCTCGGCGCCGAGGCCCGGCTGGTCGCGGCGAAGGCGCACGGCATCGACCTGATCGTGCTCGACGCCCCGACGCTGTTCGACCGGCCCGGCAACCCGTATCTCGCGCCGGACGGTGCCGACTGGCCGGACAACTGGCGGCGGTTCGCCGCCTTCGGCCGGGCCGCCGCCGATATCGGCGAGGGCAAGGTCGACGCGTTCGTCCCCGACGTCGTCCATTGCCACGACTGGCAGGCCGGGCTCGTGCCCGCCTATCTCCGCTTCGCTGCCGATCGGGCCGCGAAGTCGGTGGTGACGATCCACAACATCGCCTTTCAGGGCGTGTTCCCGGCCCCGGTCTTTGGGAGCCTCGGACTGCCGGCTGCCGCCTGGGACGTCGAGGGCGTCGAGTATTATGGCAGCGTCGGCTACCTGAAGGCCGGCCTCCACTTCGCCGACGCGATCACCACGGTCAGCCCGACCTATGCCGGGGAGATCTGCACGCCCGAAGGCGGCATGGGGCTCGACGGGCTGCTGCGGTCGCGGCGCGCGGTGCTCTCCGGCATCGTCAACGGCATCGACACCGCCGTCTGGGACCCGGCGTCCGATCCGCACCTCGCGGCCAACTACACCGCGACCACGCTCGCCCGCCGCAGCGCCAACAAGCGCGCGATCGAGGAGGCGTTCGGGCTCGCGCCCGGCGACGGCTTCCTGTTCTGTGTCGTCAGCCGCCTCGGCTGGCAGAAGGGCATGGACATCCTCGGCGATTGCATCGACGGGCTGGTGACGGCGGGTGCCCGGCTCGCGGTGCTCGGCTCGGGCGAGGCGGCGATCGAAGGCATGTTCCGGTCCGCGGTCGCGCGCCACCCCGGCCGGGTCGGCGTCGTCACCGGCTACAGCGAGCCGCTGTCGCACCTCCTCCAGGCCGGGTCGGATTCGGTGCTGGTGCCGTCGCGCTTCGAGCCCTGCGGGCTGACTCAGTTCTACGGCCTCCGCTACGGCTGCATTCCGCTGGTCTCCCGCGTCGGCGGGCTTGCCGACACGGTGATCGACGCCAACCTCGCCGCGCTCGACAAGGGCGTGGCCACCGGCCTCCAGTTCCTGCCGGTGACCGCGCCGGCACTGGGGCTGGCCCTGTCCCGGGCGATCGCGCTCCGCGCCGACCCGAAGGCCTGGCGGCGCATCCAGCAGAACGGCATGAAGTCCGACCTGTCGTGGGGCGCGAGCGCGCGGCGCTATGCCGGCCTCTACCGAAGCCTGGCGGGCTGAGCGATGCGGGTGGCGATCTGCGGCGGCGGCGTGATCGGGGTGGCGGTCGCCTATTACCTCGCATGCCGCGGCGCCGAGGCGATGGTGATCGAACGGACCGGTATCGCCAATGCCGCATCGGGCAAGTCTGGCGGCTTCCTGGCGCTCGACTGGTGCGACGGCACCCGATTGTCGGCGCTCGCCCGGCGGAGCTTCGCGCTGCACGCCGAACTGGACGAACGCCTGCCCGACACCGGCTATCGGCGCCTCGACACCTATGGCGGCTTCAGCGGCGGCGGGGGCCGGCGAAAGGCGGGCAGCTGGATCTCCGAGCGGATCGCCATCGACCGCCGGCTCGGCTCCCCCGAGACGACCGCGCAGATCGATCCCTACGGCTTCACCACGGCGCTGATGCGGGCGGCCGAAGAACGCGGCGCCAGGATGATCGCGGGCACGGTCGACGGGCTCGTGCGCTCGAACGGGCGCGTCGCCGGCGTGCTGGTCGATGGCGCCGCAGTGGAGGCCGACGCCGTGGTGGTCGCCATGGGGCCGTGGTCGATCCTCGCCTGTGGCTGGCTGCCGCTGCCGCCGGTCTACGGCCTCAAGGGGCACAGCCTCGTCTACCGCACCGGCGACGTCATCCCGCCGGAGGCCCTGTTCCTCGAAGTCGGCGAGGCGGGCGGCGGCGTCGCCTCGCCGGAAGTCTTTCCGCGGCCCGATGGCACCACCTATATCTGCGGCCTGTCGAGCGAGACGCCGTTGCCGGTCGATCCCGCCGCCGTCGTGCCCGATGCCGGCGCCGTCGAGCGGCTCGAGGCGATCGCCGCCACGGTGTCGCCGGCCCTCACCGCGGCGCCGGTGCTCGCGGCGCAGGCCTGCTATCGTCCCGTCACCGGCGACGGCTTGCCGCTGATCGGCGCCGTGCCCGGCGTCGCGGGCGCCTATGTCGCCACCGGCCACAGCGTCTGGGGCATGCTCAATGCGCCGGCGACCGGCGAAGCCCTGGCCGGGCTCATCCTCGACGGCGATGCCGGCGAAATCGACCTGACGCCGTTCGACCCCGGCCGCTTGCAGCCGTTCGATCCGGCGAGCCTGGCGATGGAATAGGAGCGCTCAGCGTTCCGGGACCCACCAGTCGAGCGTCAGGCCCGCCTCCGGCGCCTCGAACGCCGCCGTGAGGTCGGCGCCGAGCGCCGCGATCCGCCGGTCGAGACCGTGGGGCGGGTTGACGATCAGCATGCCGCTGCCGGCGAAGGTCGTGCCGTCGATCGGCTGCCGCAGGAACTCGGCGGCGAGCGTCGGCGGATTGGAAAGGGCGAAGCACTCGCGGATCTCGCCGATGCCTGCGCGGTCCTTGAGCGGGTACCAGGCGGCGAAGATGCCGCCGGGCCATTTCCTCAGCCCGGCGTTCATCCGCTCGGCGAGGCGGCGATACGCGTCCCGGTCGTCCTTCTCGTAGGGCGGGTCGATGAACACCAGGCCGCGGCGGGTGGGGAACGGCACGAAGGCGTTAATCGCCTCGTAGCCGTCGCGCCGGTGCACGGCCACCCGGCGGTCGCCGCGAACTGTCCGGCGGAGCTTGGCGGCCTCCTCCTCGTGCAGCTCGCAGGCGATCAGCCGGTCGTCGGCGCGGAGAAAGGCGGCGACCACCGCCGGCGACCCGGGATAGGCGACGAGGCCGCCCGGATTGAGCCGCTGGATCAGGTCGAGATAGGCGGGCACCGAGGGCAGCGCCTTGTCGAAGACGCGACCGATGCCGTCCACCGCCTCGCCGGTCTTGCCGGCCTCGACCGCGGTCAGGTCGTAGCGCCCCGCGCCGGCGTGGGTGTCGAGCACGGTGAAGGACTTCGGCTTGGCACGGAGATGCTCGAGCAGCATTACCAGCGCAGCATGCTTGAACACGTCGATGTGGCTGCCGGCATGGTAGGCATGGCGATAATTCATCGATACCCTTCTCCGTTTCCGAAGGAATGCTACGCTTAACCAAATTGCCGCTAGAATGGCGCGGGACCGAAGAAGTCCCGGAACGCTGCAGGGGGGCTACAGCGGACAGTGCTTTCGATCCTCTCCCAAGGCATCGGCGGTCTCGGCATCTTCTTCGCCGGGATGTATATCCTGTCGGAGAACCTCAAGAAGCTGACCGGCCGCCGTTTCCGTCAGACCGTGGCGGCCTGGACGCGGTCGACCTGGGCCGGCGTGATGTGGGGGTTCACGACCGGCGCAGTGGTGCAGAGCACCTCGGCGATCACCTTCATCGTGGTCAGCATGCTCGGCAGCGGCCTGCTGACGGTCTCGAGCGGCCTCGCCATCACCATCGGGAGCAACGTCGGCACCACCCTGCTCGTCGTCATCGCCACGCTCAACATCCACCTGTTCGTCCTGGTCATGCTCGGCATCGCCGGGCTTTCCTTTGCCAGCGCCCGGCTGGCTCCGGCCCGTACCTTCCTGCTCGCGGTGTTCGGCATCGGGCTCGTCTTCCTCGGCCTCGAGATCCTGCAGGACGCGGCCGAGCCGCTGGCGGAGATGCCATGGGTCCACAATGCGCTCGCCGGCGCCAGCTCGTCCATCGTGATGGTCTTCCTGGTCAGCATGGTGCTGTGCTTCCTCACCCAGTCGACCAATTCCGTGGCCCTGCTCTCGATCACGCTGTCCACCGCCGGCGTCCTGTCCTTCGAGCAGTGCGTGATGGCGATCTATGGGGCCAATGTCGGGTCGAGCGGGGTCACATACGTGCTCTCGACCGGTCTGCGCGGGCGCCAGCGCCAGGTGGCCATGTACCAGGTCGCCTTCAACTTCGTCGCGGCGGCGGTGATGCTGCCGCTGTTCTACGTCGAGATCGATGCGGGGGTCCCCCTGTTCATCGCCCTGGTCAGGATGCTGACCTCGGTTCCCTCCCTCCAGCTCGCCTACATCCACGTGACGTTCAACATCGTCGGCGGCCTGGTGCTGCTGCCGTTCGTCGGCACCGCGGCGCACATCCTCATGCGGCTCTATCCGCCGCCGCCGGAGGAGGACGATGCCAGGCCGAAGTTCATCTACGACCAGGCGGTGCAGGAACCGGAGACCGCCCTCGATCTGGTCGCTCTCGAGCAGCAGCGCCTGGCGAGCTACCTCCCGCGCCTCATCGACGGCGCGCGCGAGGCGGTGCGGGGCAGCTCGGCCGGGGCGGTCCGCCAGCGCGCGGTGATCGACGGCCTCGGCGCATCGATCGACGAGTTCCTCAATCATCTCGGCGAGCAGCCGCTGTCCCATTCCGCCTACGAGCGGCTCAACCAGGCGCTCAATGTCGAGCGCATCCTCGAGGGCCTCGGCGAGACCCTCGCCGATCTCGCGCGGACGGTCGGCGAGACCGGGCACGACCCGGCGATGCGGCGTCTCGTCGACAACGTCGTGGAAGGCCTCGATGCGGTGCTCCTGACGCTGGTCGACGCCATGGGGCCGGACGGGGCCGACGACCGGCTGCTTCTGCGCCAGATGGGCGGCGACCGCAGCGCCCTGATGCGGCGGCTGCGGGAAGAATATCTCGCCAGCGGCGAGGAGATGTCCGCGGCCGACAAAATGGGTATCCTCACCATCACCAATCTCACCGAGCGGGCATCGTGGCTGATCAGCCGATTGATCGAGGCGCTGCCCGCGCCGGTGGCCGAAGACCGCCCAGTCGCAGGGGAAGGCGAATGAACGCCGCATCTGAACGCAAGCTCGTCCTGCACCTGCCGAACCGGCTGTCGGTGATCGGCGAGACGGCCGACGGCATCGCCGATTTCCTGCGCGGCAACGCCGTCTCGGAGCGCGCCATCGGCCATCTCGCGCTGGCGCTCGACGAAGCGATGACCAACACGATCGCCTATGCCTGGCCGCAGGGCGGTACGCATGAATTGACCCTGGAGATGACGGTCGACGGTCGCACGGTGATCACCGTCGTCTCCGATGACGGGATCGCCTTCGATCCGCTGGAGGTGCCGCCTCCCGACCTCGAGTCGAGTCTCGAGGACCGGCCGGTCGGGGGGCTCGGCGTCCACTTCATGAAGACCCTGATGGACGACGTCACGTACCGCCGCGAGGGCGGGCGCAACGTCCTGACGATGCACAAGCGGTTCGAGGCCGGATGAGGCGCGACGGCCTTCGCCGGAGGCAGGGGGGTGGACCGGCGCGCCCCTGCCCGTTATCTGCCTAGCCGGATGAGGGACCGGACGGGACAATGATTCCGAGCGAGAAGACCAAAGGCAAGGTGCTGGTGCTTAAGCCCGAGGGCCGGCTCGACAGCAACACGATCAACGGGGCAGAGGCGGACATGTTCGCCCATCTCGAGAAGGGCGAGACCAGGATCGTCATCGACCTCTCGGACCTCGACTACATTTCGAGCTCGGGCCTCCGCCTCGTGCTGATGATGGGCAAGCGGCTCAGCCTCAAGGGCGGCAAGCTGGCGCTCTGCGGGCTCAAGCCCCAGATCCGCGAGGTCTTCGAGATTAGCGGCTTCATCTCGATCCTCACGGTGGTCGCCACCCGGGCCGAGGCCGAGGCCGCCGTCGCCCGCTGACCGGGCTTATTCCGCCGCCTCCTGGTATCCGGTCGCAGCCGGCGGTCCCTTGTAGCGGACGATCAGGCAGGTGATGTCGTCCGATTGCGGCGCGTCGCCGACGAAGCGGTGCACTGCGTCGATCAGCGAGGACATGACGATCTCGACCGAATCCCGGTGGCTCTCGGCGAGCGACCCGATCAGCCGCGCCTCCGTGAACTCCTGGCCGTCGCGGTCCATCGCCTCCGAGATGCCGTCCGTATAGAGGATGAGTGTGTCGCCCGGGGTCAGCTTCACCCTGTTCTCGGCATAGGCGAGACCGGGCATGACCCCCATCGCGACGCCGCCGGTGACCGGAAGCTGCGACACCGCGCCCTCCTTCGGCGCGAGGATCGGGGGATTGTGGCCGGCATTGGCATAGCGCAGCTCGCCGGTATCGAGGTCGAGGATGCCGTAGAAGGCGGTGACGAACAGCTCGAGCGGGTTCTGCTCGCATAGAAGGTCGTTGGTCTCGGAGAGGCAGCTTCCCGGCTCCGGCCGTTCGCGCGCGGTGCCCTGGAGGACGGTCCGCGAGATCGCCATGAAGAACGCTGCGGGGACGCCCTTGCCCGAGACGTCGGCGATGACCAGGCCGACGCGGTTCTGGCCGAGCGAGAAGAAGTCGTAGAAGTCCCCGCCCATCTCGCGCGCCGGCACCATGGTCGCCTTGCCGGCATAGCGGGGATTCTCCGGCAACCGCTGCGGCAGCATCGCCGCCTGCAGCGAGCGGGCGATCGAGAGCTCGGCGTCCATCCGCTGGTTGGCCGCCTCGAGCAGGGTGTTCTTGTCGTTGAGCTCGCGCGTCCGCTCGGCCACCAGACGGTCGAGAATCTCGGTCCGCGCCTGCACCTCCGCCGCCATTCGGGTGAAGGTGCGGGCGAGATCGCCCAGCTCGTCGGTCCGCGTCCGCACCGTGGCGAGGCTGTCCGGATCGTAGCCGCCGGCTTCGAAGGCGGCCGCGGCGCCGGTGATCTTCACCACCGGGGCGGTGATCTGCCGCCGCACGTAGCCCCAGCCGATGATCAGCGCGCCGAGGATGCTGATGCTGTTGAGGGTGAGGAGCAGGGTCTCGCCGATGTCGATCGCCCGGTTCGATGCGTTGACCGCGGCCTGGGTGCGGGATTCGACCCGGTCCACGAGGTCGTCGACGTTCCGGGTCAGTCCGGCGACCTGGCCCCGCGCTTCGGCGACCAGGGCCTCGGCCGCCTGTTCCTCGCCGAGCAGGCGCCGGCGGAGGTCGAATACGTTCTCCGGACCGAGGCCGAGGGCGATCAGCTCGGTCGCCGCGTCCTGCACCGACTGCAGCCCTCCGGGGCCGATCAGCGCGATCGCCCCTTCGAACCGGTCCGCGGAGGACTGGAAGCGATCGACCAGCGGCGGGATCAGGGCCGCATCCTGGAGGTCGGTCGCCTCGGCGAGGAGGACCCCGATCAGGTTCGCCTCGATCGACAGCTCGGACATCGCCGCGTAGGTGAGCACGGCGCGCTCGGAGAAGCGCGTCTCCAGCGGCTGGGGCTCGGCGTCGCCCAGCGAGCGGTAGCCGGTCGCCAGGTAGAGGGTGGCATCGTCGAGGAGCGGCGTCAGCTGCTCGACCAGGTCGCGGTGGAGCCCGACTGCGGAGTCCACCCGCTTGGCGAGCTCGGCACGAAGCGCGAGTTCGCGGCCCACCGACTGGTCGAGCCGCTCGAGCGTCACGCCGAGCGCATTCGAGTTCCTGCCGATGGCGCTGATCAGCGCATGGTCCTCGCGGGCGAGCGTCTGGCTGCCGATCTCGACGGCCAGCCGTCCGATCAGCACATCCAGGGACTTGCGCTGCTTGCGCAGTGCATCCATCACCGCCTTCCGCTCGGCCTCGGTGGTCGCCGTGATGAGGGCAGGGGCGGTCGCCGCGATCACGTTGCTCTGCCCGGCGAGGCGGAGCGAGTCGGTGATCGACGGGATGTGCTCCCGAGTGATCCGGCGCTGGTGCTGGCCGAGCTCGACGAAGGAAAGCCAGGCGACGATGCTGGCGGCGAGGGTCAGCGCCACCGCGCCGGCAATGGCGATGTAGAGCCTGGTCGAAAGACCGATGCGGGACCGGCGGACCGGCGCCTCGGGCGTGCTCATCGCACGATTTCCTCGGTCGGGACGATCGTCCCGTCGCCGCGGATCATGGTCAGGAACACCTGGTCCGAGCCGCGGTTGTCGTGCGGGCGATAGCGGAGCGCGAAGCCGCCGATGTCGAAGTCGCCCACCCCGGCGAGCACGGAGAGGAACCCGGCGCGGCTGGGCGAAGGGCCGAGCCGGCCGAGCACGTCGATGGCGAGCCGGCCGGCGATGTAGCCCTCGAGCGAGACGAAGCTCGGCGCCGCGTCGGGGGCGAATGCCGCGAGCGCGGCGCGGTATTCGGCGAGCACCGGCATGGTGTCGCCGTCGGGATAAGGGACGACCTGGCTGATGTAGACGCCGTCGCCCGCCGGACCGAGCGCCTGAGCGAGCGCGTTGGCGCCGACGAAGGAGATGTTGGCGATCAGCGCGTCGACTCCGAGCTTCCGTGCCCACTGGGTGAACACGGCGCTCGGCTGGTAGGCGCCGATGATGATGATCGCATCGGGCTGGGCGCTGCGGATCGTCAGCAGCGCCGTCTTCACCGCCGTCGTGTTGCGGAGATAGGCGGCGGCGGCGGCCGGCCGCATGCCGCGGCGTTCCAGTGCCTGGGTCACCCCGGCCAGGCCGGTCCGGCCGTAGAGGTCGTCCTGATACAGGACCGCCACGCGCCGAAGCCCGGCATCGCTGATCAGGCGCTCGATCAGGGTCTCGGTCTCCTGGAAGTAGGAGGCGCGGATGTTGACGACCTCGGCGAGGGCCGGATCGCGGAGGAACTCCGCCCCGGTGAACGGCGCGATGAACGGCACGCCCGCGGCGCGTGCGATGGGCTCGGCGGCAGCCGACGTGGGCGTGCCGACGGAGCCGATCAGGGCGAACACCTTGTCCTCGGCGACCAGGGCCTCGGTATTGGCGATGGCCGCCTCGGGCTCGTACCGGTCGTCCCGCGAGACGAGCCGGATCTCGCGGCCGCCGACACCGCCAGCTTGATTGGCCTCGGCGAAGGCGGCGCGGATGCCGCGTTCCATCTCCAGGCCGAGCTCGGCCGCCGGTCCGCTGAGTGCCGCCGACTGGCCGAACAGGATGTGGTCGCCGGTGACGCCCTCCTCGGCCGACGCGGCCGCCGACAATGCGGCAAGGGCGAAGGCCGCCGGAAGCAGCGTCCGGTGCAGAAGAAGGCTCACGGTGCGGGTCTTGCCCCTTGCTTCGGTCACGGGAGTTTCGGTTTTGCCGCCGCCGGACACAACCCTGACGGTGGCACGACATTCAGCATTGAGCAACAAATCCTAACATTTGGCCTACGTTCGAGGACGCCATTAGGAGTTCATTAATCATATTTCCCGATTCTCGGCGCCGTCGTGAAGCACCTCCCGACGGGGCGTGTCGCGAGGCGGGGTCATACATCGTGAGTGAGATCGGTCGAGAACGTCCGGCCGGCCGAGGCGCGCGTCGCTGGCCGGCGCGATTGCTGAAGCATTGCGCTCTCGCTCTGTCGGTGGTCGGGCTGGCCGGTTGCGTCACCCAGGGCCCGCGCACGATGACGGTCAAGCAGGAACTCGCCCCGACGGATTCCTTCGCGCGGATGTGGCCGGGCGGTCCGGCGACCGTGTCGGTGATCGAGAAGCGCTACCGGGACGCGATCGTGCGCGAAACCATCCTCGCCACCAATTCGCGGGTCTCGGGCCAGAACTTCATCATGGTCACGCTCTACGGACAGTCGGACTACGTGACGCAGAACGACAACGCGCTCGGCCAGGGCTCGATCGAGCCGGGCCAGATCGCGCGGGAATTCCAATGGTACCTGCTCGGCGTGCCGATGCGGACGTCCAATCTCTATGCGCAGAACAAGTATGGTCCGTTCGGTTTCGCCGTCGGCGTCGCCCGCAGCGGCGACCGCTGCATCTACGGCTGGCAGCACCTGTCGCGCTCGCGCTTCCTGGAGAACGGGGCGATCGGCATCCGGCTCCGCATCTGCGACCGCACCGCGACCGAGCAGGAACTGCTGGCGATGATGTACAGGTTCGACATCGTCGGCTATCTCCGGTCGCGCTTCTGGAACCCCTACGGCAAGCCGCCGGCGGTTTCCGGCAGCCTCGGCGAGATGTCTTCGCCGGTGGTGCCGCGGCTCACGACCACGGCGCCGGTGAGGTCGTCGCCGCCGCGGCGGACGGTGATCCGCCAGCCCCAGCCGATCCGTCCGATCCAGGGGCCGATCGTGCCGCTGCCCGGCGGGTCCGGCAACATCGAGGAGGTGCCGGTTGTGCCCTTGCCCAACTGAATGTCGAGATTCGACGAGACTCCGTCGAGCAAGGTCAAATAAAAGGTCCGTTCCGGAGTGACGGGCGCGCCGGCGCTCGGCGCATCAGCTGCCGGAGGTGATGGACAAAGGACGCCATGGGCAAGGTCGGTTTCGCGATATTGTGGGCACTGGCGGCGGGCGCGGCGCTGTTCCTGATCGGCCTGCCGATCAGCCTGCAGGCGCAGCTCATCGCCGGCTCGCTTGTCGTGCTGGTGATGATCGTCCTCAAGACAATCAAGCCCGAGGGCGTGTGGCGGCTGGTCTCGCTGTCGCTCGGCACGGCCGTCGTGTTGCGCTACGTCTACTGGCGGACGACCGAGACCATTCCGCCGATCAACCAGCTCGAGAATTTCATTCCCGGCATCATGTTGTACATCGCCGAGATGTACAATGTGTGCATGCTCGGCCTCAGCCTCTTCGTGGTGGCCAAGCCGTTGTCGGCACGTCCCTCGCCGCCGCCGCCGCCCGAACCGCCGACCGTCGACGTGTTCGTGCCTTCCTACAACGAGGACGCCGCGCTTCTCGCCACCACTCTCGCTGCCGCCAAGGGCATGGATTACCCGGCCGACCGGATGACGGTGTGGCTGCTCGACGACGGCGGCACCGACCAGAAATGCAGCTCGCACAACGTCCAGGAGGCGGTCGCCGCCCAGGCGCGGCGCGCCGAATTGCAGAAGCTCTGCGCCGACCTCGAGGTCAAGTACCTGACCCGTGCCAGGAACGAACACGCCAAGGCCGGCAACCTCAACAACGGGCTCGCCCATTCCGACAGCGAACTGATCGCGGTCTTCGACGCCGATCACGCCCCGGCGCGGGACTTCCTCAACGAGACCGTCGGGCACTTCAAGGAGAATCCGAAGCTCTTCCTCGTCCAGACCCCGCATTTCTTCATCAATCCGGACCCGCTCGAGCGCAACCTCAAGACGTTCGACTACATGCCGTCCGAGAACGAGATGTTCTACGGCGTTATCCAGCGCGGGCTCGACAAATGGAACGCGTCGTTCTTCTGCGGATCGGCCGCGGTGCTGCGACGCGAGGCGCTCAAGACCACCAACGGTTTCTCGGGCGTTTCGATCACCGAGGATGCCGAGACCGCACTCGAGCTGCACGCCAAGGGCTGGGACAGCGTCTATGTCGACAAGCCGCTGATCGCCGGGCTCCAGCCATCGACCTTCGCGAGCTTCATCGGCCAGCGTACGCGTTGGGCGCAGGGCATGATGCAGATCCTGCGCTTCCGGTTTCCGCCCTTCAAGCACGGGCTCTCGCTGCCGCAACGTCTGTCCTACATGTCGAGCAGTCTGTTCTGGCTCTTCGCCTATCCGCGGCTCGTTTTCCTGATCTCGCCGCTTTTCTATCTTTTTTTCGGCGCACAGATATTCGTTGCTTCGGGCGGAGAATTCCTCGCCTACACGGTCATGTACATGATCGCCAATCTCATGATGCAGAACTACCTTTACGGGCGCTACAGATGGCCGTGGATATCCGAACTTTATGAGATGGTTCAGGCGATATACCTGTTCCCGGCACTGATCTCGGTCATCGTCAATCCGCGCAAGCCGACCTTCAAGGTGACCGCCAAGGACGAGACGCTGGAGCGCAGCTACATCTCAGAACTGGGCGGTCCATTCTTCATCATCTTCGCGGTGCTTCTCGCCGGCGTGGTGATGACGGTGTGGCGTATCGTGGTGAATCCGTTCGATGCGGACGTGACGCTCGTGGTCGGCGGCTGGAACCTGGTCAATCTGCTGATCGCCGGATGCGCGCTGGGCGTCGTCTCCGAACGGCGGAACCCGCAGAGCAGCCACCGGGTCAAGATCGCGCGACGCTGCGACTTCATCCATGACGGCGAGATCGTGCCCGGCACGATCGAGGACGTCTCGCTCGGCGGCGCCCGCATCCGGGTGGTGCATCAGGCCGCCGACAAGATCGGGGTCGGCGACGAGGCGGCGGTGCGTTTCGAGCCGCTCTCCACCAACCTGCCGCTCGACGTATTGCCGCTTTCGGTCCGCAATTTCGTCGAGGACGGCAATACCGTCATCATCGGCTGCCGCTTCCGTACCTCCACGGCGCAGCACTACCGGCTGATCGCGGACCTCCTGTTCGCCAATTCCAAGCAGTGGAGCGAGTTCCAGGAATCGCGCCGCGTCAATATCGGCCTCGTCCGCGGCACGATCTGGTTCGTGAAGACCTCGATCTACCAGACCTTCCGGGGAATGGGCTACCTGATGCGGCGGATCGGCGCGGCGCAGGACCGCGAGGTCGAGGTCGGGCAGACCGCGGAGAAGCCCGCGCCATGAGCATCCGCCGGCATCTCCTCCGTCTTCTCGCTGCGGCCGCCCTGTTCCTGTCCCCCGCGGCCCTCGCCCAGGTGCCGTTCGACATGTCGCCCGAGCGCGGCAGCCAGTCGGCACCGGCACCGTCGACCCCGCCGGCGGCGGCTCCGCCCGCCGCCACGCCGGCCGGTCCGCCGAACCAGACGGACTTCCGCTCGTTCAACGTCCGCAACCGACCCGACGGCGCCCCGCCGCCCGAATCCGCTCGGAGGGATTCGGGAGAACCGCTCGATCTCACCGACCGAACCCCGGATACCGGAACCGGCGCGGGCGCCGCGGGCCCGGCGCAGGCCAAGTCGCCGAAGATCGATCCGCGCCGCATCGACCGCTACCTGCTCTCCGGCAGCAGCCTGATGTTCGAGGGCGAGACCGGGCGGCGGAAATGGGGCTTCTTCCTGACCGCCGAGCAGGCCGCCCGGCCGGCGGCGCTCGCCATCGCCTTCAACAGCGCCATCTACGTGTCGCCCGAGGACTCGCTCCTCGACATCAAGGTCAACGACCGGCAGATCGTCAGCCGGGCGCTGCTCGCACGCGAGAACCCGACCTACATCGATGCGTCGATCCCGACGGGCACGCTGCAGCCCGGCATCAACGTCATCTCGTTCTCGATCGACCAGCGGCACCGCACCGACTGCACGATGCTCTCGACCTACGACCTCTGGACGGAGTTCGAGGGCGACGGCACCGGCATCGTGTTCGAGGGGGCCGATCCGACCCGGCTGGCGAGCCTCGAGGAACTGCCCGCGGTCGGGGTCGACGAAACCGGCCGCACCCGCATCCATGTCGTCGCGCCGGGCGGCGAGCGGGCCTTCGCCGACACCGACCTCGCCCGGCTCGTCCAGGCCATCGTGCTCCGCGGCAATTTCCGGCAGGCGGTGGTCTCGGTCGAGAACGGCGCCTATGACGGGCCGCCCCAGGGCGTGCTCCGCCTGATGGTCGGCACCGCGGCGGAGCTGTCGGGTATTCCCGGCATTCCCGAGGAGGCGGGCCGGGCGCCGACGGTCGGCTTCCTCGACACGCCGGGGGCCGCGCCGACCCTGGTGATCTCCGGGCCGCGCTGGCAGGACGTGAAGTCCGCCATGGGCTACGTCGCCAACGGCGTCGGCCGGCCGGCCGATTCGGTCCGGAACACGATCGACACGACGCCGATGGTCCTGCCGCCGGTCCCGCTCTTCAACGGCGGCCGGACCCTGTCGCTGGCCGAGCTCGGCGTCGCGACCGAGGAGTTCTCCGGCCGCCGCTTCCGCCGCGAGTTCTTCGTCGGCCTGCCCGGCAACTTCTTCTCCGACGCCTTCGGCGAGGCGACCCTCTATGTCGACGGCGCCTATACCGACGAGGTTCGCCCCGGCAGCCGGATCGACGTCTATGTGAACGGCTTCATCGCCGCCAACATGCCGCTCACCTCGCGGGAGGGCGACATCCTCCAGCACCTGCCGATCAAGGTGTCGATGACGCATTTCCGCCCCGGGGTGAACACGGTGGCGATCGAGGCCGTGCTCGACACCGAGGCCGACGCCATCTGCGCCCCCGGCACCGTCGCGAGCGGCCCCAACCGATTCGTCCTGTTCGATACCAGCGAGTTCTCGATCCCGCCCTTCGCCCGCGTCGAACGCTGGCCCGATCTCTCGGCGCTAGCCGGTGCCGGCCTGCCCTATGCCCAGACCGAGGGTCCGGTGCCGGTGGTGCTGGGACGGAACAACGGCGAGACCTACGGCGCCGCCATGACGTTCCTGTCGGCGGTGGCGACCAGCAGCGACCGGCTGATTCCCGTGGAGTTCGGCCGGAACGAAGCGCTCGCCTCCCAGCCTGCGATCTTCGTCGGCTCGCTCAACCAGTTCTCGGCGACGTCGGTCGCCGATTTCGGGATCGCCGACAGCGCCCGGCTCCGCTGGGACGCGCCGCTCCGCTATCCGAGCTCGGTCATCAACATCGACATCGATCCGAACCGCGTGGTTCCCAACGCCTTCGGCGATTCGTCGTCCACCCAGGGCGTCTTCAACCGTTGGAAGGACGAGGTCCAGAACCCAAGCGGCCTCTATGGCCGCTGGGTCGAGTTCGAGCGCTGGCTCGAGCGCAATTTCGACCTCTCCTTCGCGCAGCTCGAGATCTTCGCCGAGAACGAAGTGGTGTTCGATCCCTCCAACCGCGCCTCGGTGATCGTCGTCCAGGCGCCGAAGGCAGCCGACCGGCTGTGGACGATGGTCGCCGGCCGAAGCCAGGAGGATCTCGTGGCCGGCGTCGAGGCGATGACCGACGTGGTCTTCTGGCAGCAGCTCGGCGGTCGCGTCGCGGCCTATGACGCGGCGACCGGGATCGACACGGTCGAGCCCAACGCCGAACGGTTCCTCCTCGCCAGCGACTTCTCGCTCGGCAATATCAGGCTCGTCGCCGCGAACTGGCTCTCGGCCAACATCGTCGCCTACGCCGTCGCCCTCGTGCTTCTCTGCGCCGTGCTCGGCATCTGCACCACCGCGCTCCTGCGGCGACTGGGCCGGCCGTCATGATCGGCCCCGCGACGCGCGTCGGAAGCTTCCTCATGGCGCTTCTTCTGGCGATGTGCGGCGCCGTCGCCGCGAATTTCGAGAACACGCTTCGCCCCGAGGACTGGGCCGCGTTCCGCGATCGCTTCGTCATGGAGGACGGCCGGGTCGTGGACGACGCCAACAAGGGCATCAGCCACAGCGAGGGCCAGGGCTACGGCCTGCTGCTCGCCTTCGCCGCCGGCGACCGCGGCGCCTTCGAACGCATCTTCGGCTTCACGCGCACCCAGCTTCTGATCCGCGACGACGGGCTCGCCGCCTGGAAATGGGATCCCAACGCCAACCCGCACGTGGTCGACGTCAATGATGCCAGCGACGGCGACATCCTGATCGCCTATGCCCTCGCCCTTGCCGGCAAGGCCTGGGACGAGCCGCGCTACCTCGAGACCGCCAAGACGATCGCCACGGCGATCGGCACCCACCTGCTCTCCAGGGCCAATGGCCGCGTCGTGCTGCTGCCGGGGGTCGCAGGCTTCGCGCCGCCCGACCGGCCGGAGGGGACCGTCGTGGTCAATCCCTCGTACTGGGTGTTCGAGGCCTTCCCGGTTCTCAAGGAACTGGCGCCCGGTTTCCCGTGGGACGAGGTGGCGTCCTCCGGGCTCGAGATCGTGACCGCCGCGCGCTTCGGCTCGGCCGGGCTCCCGGCCGACTGGGTCGAGATCACCGCCGCGGGGCTCTCGCCGGCGGAAGGATTCCCGGCCGTGTTCGGCTACAACGCGATCCGCATCCCGCTCTACATGATGCGCGCGGGGATCGACGGGGCGTTCCTCGACCCGTTCGGCGGGCAGCCGGAGCCGTCGGTGGTCGAGCTCACCACCGACAGGGCCACTGAGAGGATGGCCGATCCGGGCTACCGGCTGATCAATGCGCTCGTCGAGTGCACGCGCGGCACGCCGGTTCCGCCCGAGCTCCTGGACTTCGCGCCGACCAACTACTATCCGTCCACGCTCCATCTTCTGGGCCTGTCCTATCTCGCTTCCAGGGGGGGAACATGCGGCTGATCCTCGCCGGCCTTTTCATCGTCCTCGCCGGAGCGCTCGGCTGGCTGGCCGGTACGCAGTTCGGCCTGTTCGGGCCGAAGGGCCTGCCCGACCGGGGGATGATCACCGGCTCGACCGCGTCGGCACTGTCCGATCCTCCGGCATCGAGCAGCCAGCCGGTCCGCGTGATCGTCGCCCAGGGCACCACCGCCCCGCCTCCGGCCGCGAGCCAGCCGAACGATCTCACCGCGCCGCGGGGCGACGGCACGTCCGGCGGGGACGGCGGGAGCGGCACCGCGGGCGAGGTGCGCCCTACGGTCAACCCGGCGATCCCCGAGGTCGACGAATCGGCGCTCCGCTACTTCGCCCGCACCGGCGACCAGCGCCGGCTCGATGCGGAGATGGCGCGACTGAAGCTCCTCTATCCGGACTGGATCCCGCCGGCCAATCCCGCGGCGCCGGAAGTCTATGTCGATCCCGAACTTGAGCGGATGTGGGCGCTCTTCGCGCAGGAGAAATACGGCGACGTGCGCGCCGCGGTCGCGGAACGGCGCGCCCGCGAGCCGGATTGGGAACCGCCGGCGTCGCTGCTCGAACTGCTCGACGAGGCCGACGCGCGGGTCAAGCTGATCAATGCGTCCAACGCCAAGCAGTGGAACACGGTGATCGACACCGCCGCGGCGGCGCCGAGCCTGCTCACCTGCGCCTATGTCGACGTCCTGTGGCGCGTCGCCGAGGCCTTCGCCAATACCGACCGCATCCCCCGCGCCAAGGACACCTACGTCTACATCCTGACCAATTGTGACAACCCGCAGGAGCGCGTCGCCACCGTCCAGAAGGCGGCCGACGTCCTGCCTGCCGCCGACCTCGACGCGCTCTTCGCCCTTGGCCGCGGCGACGAGTTCGCGACGGTGCAGGACCTGCTCCTCCGCCGTCGCGTGTCCGTGACCTCGGAGGATCCCGACCTCACGTCTCCGCCGGAGGATCTCGCGCGCCTCGAGACCCTGGCGAAGGACGGCGACGCCGCCGACGCGCTTCTGCTGGGCTGGTACTATTATCGGCACCGGGAGCCGCGGAAGGCGCTCGACTGGTTCGACCTGGCACGCCAGCGCGATGCGGCCAGCACCAAGGCGGCCGAAGGCTATGCCCTGTCGCTGATCGGCCTCGGCCGTTTCGAGGAGGCCGAGGCAGCGGGGTACGACTGGCGCGACACCTCGGAGGACAACCTTGCCGCCTACCTGATCGCCGTCGTCGGCCTGCTCGCCGAAGAGCCGCCGGTCCGGATCTCTGAGGACGCGCTGAAGCGCATGGCCGACGTCATCGTCCGCGAGAAGAGCCTGCAGGGTGCCGAGCAGATGGGCTGGTATGCCTACAACTTCGGCCAGATCAGGACGGCGTCGCGCTGGTTCGAGACGGTGCTGCGCTGGGATCGCGAATACGAGCCGGGCGCCTACGGGCTCGCCGTCGTGCGCTGGGCGATGAACGACAAGGCCACGGTCGAGGCGATCAAGCGGGACTGGGCATCGCGCTCGCAGCGCATCGCCGATGTCGGACGTCCCGGCCGAACCGAGCTCCGCGGCAGCCAGCCCGTGATCGACAGGGCCTATTACGACACGCGTTACGACGATGTCTATTACGACACGTCGCGGGTCGACGCGTCCGCCTATGTCGGCCGCGAGGTGGTCCGGGACGTGGTGCCCGGCACGCCCTATGTCGAGCGTCCCTACGTCGATCAGCCGTATGTCGATCGCCCCTACGTCGATCAGCCGTATGTCGATCGCCCCTACGTGGAGCGCCCCTACG